>JAYVNQ010000043.1:0-20567 GCA_043758365.1 Chitinophagales bacterium | reverse complement strand
ATAGTTATTTCGCACATAACTACACCTTAACGTATCAGAAACCACTGTAATTTTATACATCCGAAATAGCATACATTTTAGATCACTACCAAATTTTTTTAGTCCCTTTAATCCTCTGTAACCATTGTATTTGCTGCATTCATTTAGGAAACACCACCACTTATCATTCATAATTTATAACACTAAACAATCAACCATTATTTTTGCCAAAATTTTTATATGGAAGCAACTGCAATTAAAGGATTAATTACAATCGACATATTTGAAGCACTAAAGAACATTGTTGGCGAACAATATATTTTAGCCGATGAAGAAAGCCTAAACCATTATGGCCATGACGAAACTGAGAAATTATTGTACTTGCCTGAGGTAATTGTAAAACCCGCTAATACCGAACAAATTTCTGCCATAATGAGGCTTTGTAACCAGCATTTGCTACCAGTTACCCCTCGTGGTGGTGGTACAGGGTTAAGCGGTGGTGCATTGCCACATTTAGGTGGCGTTTTGTTAAGTATGGAGCGGCTAAATAAAATCATCAATTTAGATGAAAGAAACCTACAAGTTATTACCGAACCCGGTGTTATTACCGAAGTTTTACAAGATGCCGTTAAGGCAAAAGGTTTGTTTTACCCGCCAGACCCAAGCAGCAAAGGTAGTTGCTTTATTGGTGGCAATATTGCTGAAAATAGTGGTGGCCCAAAAGCTGTGAAATACGGTGTGGTAAAGGATTATGTGTTGAATTTAGAAGTAGTTTTGCCTAACGGGGAAGTAATTTGGACAGGTGCTAATGTGCTTAAAAACTCTACTGGTTATAACCTAACACAGCTAATGGTTGGCAGCGAAGGAACGCTAGGCATCGTAACAAAAATTGTATTGAAATTAATACCATTACCAAAATACGACTTGCTAATGCTTGTACCATTTGCAGACCTTGAGAAAGCTAGTGAAGCTGTGAGTGCTATATTTCGTGCAGGTTTTACACCTAGTGCTTTGGAATTGGTTGAAATTGATGCCTTGCAAATTGTAAGTAAAATGGTTGATAGCCATGCAGTACCTGTAACAGATGATATTGCCGCCCACTTAATTATTGAAGTAGATGGTAATAATATGGATGTGTTGATGAACGACATGGAACAAATTGCCGAGTTGATGGTAACTTACAAAGGTGGTGAAGTGTTTTTTGCCGATGATGCACAACAAAAAGTTGAGTTATGGAAGCTTCGCAGACGAGTAGCAGAAGCTGTAAAAACAAGCGGTTACACAATAGAAGAAGATACAGTTGTACCACGTGCAGAGTTACCAGCATTGATACGTGGCGTAAAAGCATTGGGTAAAAAGCATGACTTCCATGCGGTTTGTTATGGTCACGCTGGCGATGGTAATTTGCATATTCGTATTAATAAACCCGGTATTCCAAACAGTTATGGCAATGAAGAAATGACCAATATTTTACGTGCTTTATTCGATTTAGTTTACAGCCTGGGTGGCACTATTAGTGGCGAACATGGTATTGGGCTAATTCAAAAAAGCTATATGGATATTGTGTTTAAAGAAGCTAATTTGGAATTGATGAGAGGCATAAAAAAAACCTTTGACCCCAATAATATTTTAAATGCTGGAAAGATTTTTGATTTGAAATAATGTTAAAATTTTAAGCACAAATGCGGCACTATCAAAAAGGCTAAACAATTTCTGTTTCTTTACATCTTAGTATTATTTTACAGTCATTAACTCTACAATTTTATGAAGCAGTTACTCCTATCAACGCTATTTATTGCTTTTACATTAGCAATTTTCGCACAAGAAGATGCCCCCAAACGTTTACCAAAAGAAGAAGAACCAGGACATTTTCGTAGAGATAACATTTTTGTAGGCGGTGGAATAGGTTTGGGTTACAGTAGCAGTTCTTATGGTAGCAATTTCAACTTTGGTATTACTCCAGAAATTGGGTATTCACTTACAAAATGGTTCGATGCTGGCGTTTCTCTCAATTTAAATTATTACTCCTATAATTCAGCAGATGGTTTAGGTGGTACTACCAAACAACGCAGTTTTAATTATGGTGGTGGTGTTTTTTTAAGGGCTTACCCTTTACAAGAATTTTTTATTCAAGTTTTACCAGAATATAATTTTATCAGTACCAATTTAACGTCAACAAGCAATAACCAAACCTTGCACTTAAACCAACATGCAACCAGCTTTTTAGCAGGTGTTGGTTACGGACGACGAATAGTTGGGCAAAGTGGTTTTTATACCGTGCTAATGTTAGATTTAGCCTCTGATGCTGCCTCGCCTTATCGTCAAGCATCTTATGATGCGTATGGTAATAGTTCAGGATCTACTTATGCAGTGCCTGTTATTAGGGCAGGTTTTACATTTTATCTGCGTCCAAAAAAGCAAAAATAGCTTCCGGACTTTCGCAAACTATTAAACGTTCTTGCCAATCGCCATATAAAAAACCCTGCTGCTGCATCGCATCTATATGGGCAATCAAGTGGTTGTAAAAACCGCCAGAATTTAACAAGAATATTTTTTTAGAATGAATTTTTAAAGTATTCCAAGTAAGCATTTCAAATAGTTCATCTAATGTGCCATTACCCCCTGGCAAAACCACGGCTGCATCGCATAATTCGTACATCATCCTTTTTCTAACGTGCATATCTGGTACAACTTCCAACGTTGTAATACCTTTATGCTCTTGCTCCCAGGCCAATAATAATTCCGGGATAATGCCAATCACTTCACCCCCGTTTTCCATTACACTATCAGCAATCCCCCCCATCAAACCAACGCTGCCACCACCATATACCAACTTAATATTTCGTGCTGCCATCATGTTACCCAATATTGTTGTATGGCTTGCATACAAGGGGTTTGCACCACTTTTACTCCCACAAAAAACAGCTAAGCTTTTATACATATTTTATTAATTAAAGGGCAATATTATTGTAATAAAAACAATAAAACCAACCTTCTTATTTTGTTGTGTTTGATAATATAAACTAACCCTACAATTTAGTTTTTACCAAAAATACAGCAGGTACAGGTCGTTGACCTTCCTTATCGGATACCCTAATAGTTGGCTTGCCATTTACCAATAAACAACTGCTGCCACCACCATCTAAATTTAGGGCTTCATCGCAACCAAGCTCTTTCAATAATTCGGCTTCCTGGGCTAAATCAGCGCCATCTGCAATGCCAGGGAAACGGCCTTGTATAACCATAATTATCAGCTTACCATTTTTAGTGTAACCCATACAAGTCCTTGGATGCTTGTCCATTAAACCTTGCTTGCCTGAGAATTTCTGCTCTTGATTATTACTGATTTTTATCTCGCCGTTTTGTAATAAAACTGGTCCGCCACCAACGGCAGTTTGCATCTTCCATTTTTTAAGAGAGGCAGTGTTGTAACGAAAGATTTTTAAAGAGTCTTTAATCGGTTCAATAGCCACCTGCGAAGCGTAAGGCACTAAAAAAGAGGAGTCTGTATAAAGCCAGGCCACGTCAGCTTTACGCTTTTTTGTAATACCAATGGCACTGTTTAACGTATGGCGATAAGTAAATGTATCCTTACCGCGACCAGCAATAGTTTCAATATTGTAAGCTAATAACTTACCATCATTCATTACCAAATTAAGATTGCTATTATGCACAAACTCAAAAAAGGTACAATTAACGACTACCAAAGGTTGTCCTTCAGTTTCAAAATATTGGCTTGGTGTAAAGCGTTTACCATTACCAACCTGAGCCGCAAAATCGAGGTGTTTGTCTTTAAGTTCAGCCGACACATAGTAAGCAATATTAGGCTTGCCGTTGATACTATCATTTGTGTAAAATACATGAACTGAAGACGGCAATGGGCTGTACAAACTATCAACGTTGTGCCAACGTATTTGTGACGTTAAAGCTAATGGCAGCAAGGCTGTCAGTAGAAAAGTAAATCGTTTCATAAGTTAGTTTTTACGTTTTTATTCTTTATTTTTTATTCCTTGCACCTTACTTTTTTTCATTGTATTAATCAACAACAATCCCTTTGTCGTTTGGTAATAAATGGTACGTACTTAAAATTAATAAGCTGTTGGGTGCAATAATTAAAGGACGAATATTGCCAATTAAATTTGAAAAAATGGTTGGTTGGATTGTTATGTTTTCTTTATCTTTTTCAGCCTCTGTAATCTGGTATTTGTAAATTGTTTTTCCAATGAAAGCCTTGCTTAAATCAAGGTTCCCAGTAAATGCTTTATCGCAATCGTTCACAATTACAATGCTATAATTATTATTACTGCTTTTATAAGTTGTAGCATATACCCTTTGCTGATTATCGGCCACTGCATACCCAACTTTTGTATAAAGTACCGTGGCATATTTTGGTGTTAATCTGGTAAGCAATCCATACAAATAATACTGGTTTTTATGTGGTGTAATATTTGGTAAAATGGTGTGCGTTGCAGTATCCCAAGTGTTTATCATTTGCCATTCCCCATCTAAATCGCCACGGTTTATCAAGCTCCATTTATTAAACCCGTCAACCCCAAAATTACTAAACCGTACCACCATTTGTACATCTTTTAAAACGCTGTAATAATTGGTAGGCATGGCACTTGTTTGGCTAATGCCTTGGTAAAATGACCCAAATTCTGTTAAAAAAAATGGCTTGCCTTCGGCATGAGCCGTATCAATATATGGTTTAAAAATCCGCTCGTTTAGCCGCATCGTTGCCAATGGATACTTAAAGCTGCCTCGCCACCAATCTGGTTTAGCGTTATAGCTGTGCAAGTCGTACGCACCAACACTTCTATTAAAATCCAGCGTACGATAACCGCCTAAAATATCAATGCTCCAGTCAGGGCCCGAAAGCGGTATTTTTAAATTGGCGCTATCTAATTTTTGCCTTACCAATGCCAAGGCCGGGGTAATGCTTGCGCTACTTGTATCTGGATATTGTTTCCACCAACTCCAAGACGCCTCAGGTTCGTTAACAATGGATAAATATTTGATGCAACTGTACTGTTGTTTGTTAATGAGATAATCTATTAAAGCCACCATCCCATTGGCCCAGGCTACCATATTAGTTGGGGCAGCACGCACTTTTAATACCGCATTTTTTTGCCAAGCTTTTGGGGTAAGCCAATCAACATTTGGGTAACGTTCCTGCAAAAAAACATCAATTTTGTGTTCTTGGCAATAACCTAAAAAGCGATACAGATTTAGCATTTCTTTACTTTTCCAAGTAAAATTTGCCTGCTCTGGTTCAAACAAACGGTGCTCAATTTCTACACGGCACCAATCAAGCCCCAACCAGTCTAAATGCTTATAAATTTGTTGCCAGGCCACCTCATTTTTACTATCTGGTACACCGCCCCAGGCACTGCCACCATAACTAACGCCATCAATTACAGGAATACTATCGTTCATCGGGTAAAAAGTAGCACCCATACCACCCTTCATTTTATTAATGACCGAATCGGCATTTACAGTGATAGTAAATTGGGCAGAAACATTTAAACCAACCATCGCAACGCAAAAAAGAAAAATAATTTTTTTTGTGAATAGCATAATGGCATTTTGTTGCACAATAATAATTTAAAAAAAGTCTGTACGAGTTGAAATACCTGGCTGTAATAATTATTTCCCCTTTAGTAATGCCTTTAAATACCCGAGAACGCTGCAACTGCTGTACATTCTTTATTTTTGCTGAAAGATTTTTATGAGCCGTAAAGGAAAAGTTTTAGTGGCAATGAGTGGCGGTATTGATAGTACGGTAGTTGCTTTAATGTTGCATAATGAAGGGTACGAGGTTATTGGCATTACCATGAAAACGTGGGATTATGCAACCAGTGGTGGCGGTACTAGCAAAAAAGAAACTGGTTGTTGCAATATTGACAGTTTTAACGATGCTCGTAAAGCAGCAGTTGATCATGGTTTCCCACATTATATTTTAGATATAAGAGATGAATTTGGCGACTTTGTAATTGAAAATTTTGTTGAGGAATATCTAGCTGGCAGAACCCCAAACCCTTGTGTAATGTGCAACACACATATTAAGTGGCGTGCCTTGCTAAAACGCGCCGATGCGTTGGGTTGCGAGTTTATTGCAACAGGTCATTATGCCCAAATCAGAAAACATACCAACGGCCGTTTTGTAACCAGTAAAGGTTTAGACGAAACCAAGGACCAGAGCTACGTGTTGTGGGGTTTGGATCAAGAATTATTAAGCAGAACAATGATGCCATTGGGTGGTTATCGTAAAACTGCGATAAGGCAAATGGCGATTGATTTGGGATACCCTGAACTTGCTAAAAAAAGTGAGAGTTATGAGATTTGTTTTGTACCAGACAATGATTACCGTGGCTTTTTAAAACGCCGTGTTGATGGCTTGGAAGAACAGGTAAATGGTGGTTGGTTTATTGATAAAACAGGTAAAAAATTAGGACAACATAAAGGGTACCCTTTTTACACAGTTGGGCAACGCAAAGGCTTAGAAATTGCATTAGGAAAACCTGCTTACGTTACCTCAATTAACCCAGAAAATAATACAGTTGTTTTAGGCGAAGAAGATGACCTTGACCAAAACGATATGTTAGTTGGAAAAATAAATTGGATTAAGTACGATGGCATAACCGAGGGTATGGAGGCCATAACCAAAATAAGGTACAAGGATAAAGGTGCATTGAGTAATTTATATACCACTGATAATGGATTACGAATCCGTTTTTATGAGAATGTAAAGAGTATTGCACCTGGCCAAAGTGCTGTATTTTACGAAGGTGATGATGTGATTGGTGGTGGCGTAATACAACGAGGTAAATTGATTTTGTAGAATTAATAGCATACGGATAGCACGGACTAGATGAATTTATACAGGTTTCAATGAAATTAATTTGCCAATTAGCTATAAATATGGGATTAATAATCGCAACTTATTTCAATGAAATAGAATAAAATAAAATGGACATTATAAAAAGACATACCAAATCAAAATATTTACTTGGGGTATATTTTTTGTGGTGGTCTTTTGTACTTTATCACTGTTTTGCTCTGACCATGCGAATAAAACCTTTATGTGATTTTTCGCTTTTTGTTATTGCTTTTATTTGCCTTTTTTGGGGATTTATTTATGCTGCAGGATTGATAATTAAATCTTTAACAACAAAAGAACCGAGCAAAACAGACTATTTAATATTTCTAGGACTGATAACATTTCCATTGGTTATTAGTGCATTTTATTTAATGACCAATTCTTAAATATTGTCACAATTGATTTGAGAAGATAGTACAACCAAAAAAAATCAATAATCACAATTAAAAATCTAAGCAGCTTTATTGTTTATCGTATTATCTTTCAAATTCAAATTATAAAATGAGGTTTTTAAAATATTTAATGCTTTTTATTGCAACATCTCTGGCTATAAGTTGCGCCAAACAATCCGAAACACTAAGCATTATTAATGCCAAAGAATTGTACCCATTACAGGTTGGCAAAACGTTTATTTATCGGCTTGATAGTACTGTGGTAGCTACATTCGGGGCTTCGTTACAAAAAAAATCGTACTTGGCAAAAGATAGCATTGAGAGTAGCTTTTTAGATAATCAAGGGCGCAAATCGTACCGTATTTTTAGATATATTACTGATACTTTGTTAAGCAAATCCTACCAATACACGGCTACTTATTATGCCACAATTGATAGTAACCGCATTGAATATGTTGACAATAATCTGCGGTTTATCACTTTGGTAAACCCTGTTGCTGTAACTACAACTTGGTTGGGCAATAGTGCCATTAACACTACCACTAACAGCGATAATTATTATTTAAACAATTGGCAATACCAGTATCAAAATATCGATCAACCCTATACCGTAAAAAAAGGTAGCATCAATAACACTATTACTGTTTTGCAGCAAGATGAAAAAAGCGGTGCTAATTTTGACCCAAATTTTTATTACAATAAAACGTATTCAGTTGAGGTGTATGCAAAAGGTATTGGTTTAATTTACAAAGATTTTCTGCATTACACCTACCAAGTTACACCTTCAAAATATTACGAAACTGGTAGCTATGGTATTAGGTTAAGTTTGGTAGATTACAAGTAAAAATAGTAACACGGATTTGAATGGATAAAAACGGATGTTACTTAATTAAAATTATATTGATCCGAGTGAATCAATTTCAATCTGCGTTATCAGCGTTCCCATCTTTTTTTAAATATGAAAATTCAACTTTGGAGTATTGGAAAACCACACGAAAGCTATATACAGCAAGGCATTCATGATTTTACTAACCGTATCATTAAATATTTTCCTGTTGAATGGAATATTATTTCGCCACCAAAAAATGCCGCTGTTTTATCTGAAATCGATTTAAAAAAAGCTGAGGGAATCATCATCCATAACCAATTATTAAAAGACGATTTTTTAGTATTGTTGGATGAACGTGGGAAAAATATTTCATCACCAGAATTGGCTACTTTTTTACAACAACGTGCCAATGAAAGTACTAAGCGTTTGGTGTTTTTAATAGGTGGTGCGTTTGGTGTTGATGATGCCGTTTTTAAACGAGCCAATTACACTTGGAGTCTCTCAAAACTGGTTTTTCCACATATGCTGGTTAGGTTAATTTTAGCTGAGCAAGTGTACAGGGCTTGTAGTATTTTACGCAATGAAAAGTATCACCACATTTAAACAACCGCCGATTAAAATTATTAACCTAATTGCCAAGATTTTGCGTTTTTCAATCAATCAGTCAATTCATTTTTAATCACAGAAATCACTACTAATTTTATAGTATGCTCAATATCACTCTCATCATTATCATCATTACTTGCATTGTTTCTTTCTCTGGTTTTTCTAAAGAAAAAATTATTAACGACCTAATATTTTATCCTCCGGCCATTACCAATCAAAACCAATGGTACCGCTTTATTACCTGTGGCTTTATACATGCAGATATTGCACATTTAGGTTTTAACATGTACTCGTTTTATATGTTTGGCGGTCAAGTTGAAGAGGCATTTCAAAGCATTTTTGGGCAGATGGGAAAAGCCTATTACATACTGCTTTACATTACTTCCTTAATTGTTTGTTTGTTACCGACTTATTTTAAAAATAAAGACAACTATTACTACAAAAGCCTTGGTGCTTCGGGTGCAGTTTCGGCCATTGTATTTACTTATATTTTTATTGCACCCACTGCTGGTATAGGATTAATGTTTATCCCAATCCCTTTCCCAGCAATAGTTTTTGGGGTTATTTATTTAGGTGTTTCTGCGTATTTATCTAAACGCGGCGGCAGCAATATTAACCATTCGGCTCACTTTTGGGGGGCTATTTATGGTATAGTATTTTTAATAACTACCAGCTTCCTTTTCAGTAAAACATTTAATGCAATTCCTTGGTTTTTACAACAGCTTACAGACTATTTTCACTGGTTATAGTCAATATGTATTTTGTAGATGGCGTAAGTTTAAAACGGTTATCAATTCTATAACCAACTACCCAAATAATTCGCTTATCGCTTTCTATAACCCACACTTTTTCTTTATCAGTTTTAGAGAGTTTTAGGTCGATAAAAAACTTGCTCAACTTCTTCTTTTTAGTCATTCCTAAAGGGTAAAAATAGTCGCCAGTTTTATACGGCCGAAGCAATAATGGGAAAGAAATAGTATCTGCATTTAATGTGGCAATTGCTTTATCGGTAGACTGTTGACCGTCGACTGTCGACCGAGCTAATAATAATTTACCTCCACCAAATTCAACTTCTGTTATACCTTCTTCTATTAAAATATTGGTCGCTTCGCTTGATTGGTTTGGTGCAATAATTAGCCAATTTCTATTAATAATAAGCCGATGCGTAGCCGACGACATATAGCTGCCATTTACTGCATCAAGCAGTTTAATTACTTCATCAATTTGCGTAGCAGAAAAGCCAAAATCCTTTACAATTTCATATACAATAGTTTTAAGTGGTATTTGTTTTTGTAGCTTTAAGATAGGAATATGCACTTCATTGCCTCTCACTTCTAGCAACTTACTTTTAGTAATATTTATCGCTTGGTTATAAACCATTTCTACTTCTTTAAACCGTTCAATATTACCTAATAAGTTATCAGCTGCTTGCGGGTAAATTGTTGTCATCAATGGCATTATTTGATGCCTGATAAAATTACGGGAATACTTGTCAGACACATTGCTGCTATCTTCAACCCAAGTTAAATTTTGCTCTTCGGCATAGGCTACAATAGCTTCTCGTTTAGCAAATAATAAAGGTCTAATTAAGTTACCTTGCTTTGGCAAAATACCGTGTAACCCACTGATACCACAGCCCCTAAAGAAATTCAACAGTAAGGTTTCAATATTGTCATCAGCATGATGGGCTGTTACTATGTAGTTGTTTGTTGCTGGTTGGTGTTTGTTTATATTTTCATCTGTCAACTGCCAACTATCAACAACCTCATTAAACCAAGCATACCGTAATTGTCTTGCTACCACTTGAATAGATACCTTATTTTCTTCTGCATATACCAACGTGTCAAAACGCTTTACAAACACTTGCTTTTGGTACTTTTCCCCAAGTGATTTTACAAATAGTTCATCCCGTAAACTCTCCTCGCCTCTCAATTGAAAATTGCAATGTGCTATACTAAAATTGAAGCCAGCTTGTACAAATAAATCTACCATTACCACACTATCCAAACCTCCACTAACAGCTAACAATAGTTGAGCGTTGGTCGTTGACAATTGATAGTTGGTGGTGATATATTTTTTAAACTTTTGTAGAAGCATGCCTGATGTCTTTAACGATAAAATGCTGTGATTACATGCACAGCATTTTAAAAATTTCAAATAAATAGCTAATCATTTATCTATTCACTTTTGCCCAAGTATCTTTAAGTGTAACAGTTCGGTTAAATATCAATTTATCGGCTGTGCTATCTTTATCTAAACAAAAATACCCTTTGCGTAAAAACTGAAACCTATCAGATAAAGTTGCTTGTGCTAATGCAGGTTCAGCATGAGCACTTGGTACTATTTGCAACGAGTTCGGGTTAATATAATCTTTAAAATCACCATCAGCATTACCTACATTTTCTTCTGTAAAAAGGCGGTCGTACAAACGCACTTCTACAGGCACTGCGTGTGCCACACTTACCCAATGTAATGTGCCTTTTACATTAATACCACTAGTATCATTACCACTTTTACTTTCAGGTACATAGCTGCATTTTACTTCGATAACATTGCCATTTATGTCTTTTACAAAGTCCTCACATTTTATAATGTAAGCACTTTTTAAACGTACCATTTGCCCTGGTGCCAAACGGAAATATTTCTTAGGTGCAACCTCCATAAAATCTTCTCTTTCAATATAAATTTCTTTAGTGAAAGGCACTAACCTATTACCGCCATTTTCATCCTCTGGATTATTCTCGCTACTTAATGGTTCTTCCATATTTAAGTAGTTTACTATGCTCACTTTTAGTGGATCAAACACCACCATTCTACGGTGGGCAATTTTGTTTAAATGCTCACGTACACAAAATTCTAGCAACCCAAAATCAATTAAATTTTCACGCTTAGCCACACCAATTTTATCGCAAAACTCACGGATGCTTTCCGGGGTAAAACCTCTTCTCCGCATGGCACTAATAGTTGGCATACGAGGGTCATCCCAACTTGTAACATGCGCATCATTTACCAACTGTAACAACTTGCGTTTGCTCATAATGGTGTAGGTCATATTCAGCCTTGCAAACTCGTATTGTTTGGAAGGAAAGATGCCCAATTTTTCAATACACCAATCGTACATTGGCCTATGCGGTATAAACTCTAACGTGCAAATTGAATGGGTAATATTTTCAATAGCATCGCTTTGTCCGTGTGCAAAATCGTACATTGGGTAAATGCACCAAGCATCTCCAGTTCTATGGTGATGGGAATGTTTAATACGGTAAATAATCGGGTCACGCAGTAACATATTAGTGCTTGCCATATCAATTTTAGCACGCAAAACCTTCTCCCCATCTTTATATTTTCCGGCACGCATGGCAGCAAATAGTTCTAAGTTTTCATCAACATTTCTACCTCTAAAAATATTGTTGATACCGGGTTGTGTAGGTGTGCCTTTTTGGGTGGCAATTTCTTCGCTGGTGCTATCATCAACATACGCTAAGCCTTTGGTAACAAGGCTTACAGCAAATTGGTACAGTTGCTCAAAATAGTCCGATGCATATAATTCATTACCCCAATTAAATCCCAACCATTGCACATCTTCTTTTATACTTTCAACATATTCTGTGTCCTCGGTTACTGGATTGGTATCATCAAAACGCAAATTGGTGCTACCACCATATTTATTTGCCAAACCAAAATTTAAGCAAATACTTTTCGCATGCCCCATGTGTAAGTAGCCATTTGGCTCTGGTGGAAACCTTGTGAGGATGGTTTGGTACTTGCCGCTTGCTAAATCTGCTTCAACAATTTCTTCAATAAAATTCAAATTTTTTTCGTCACTCATAGCTATTTGTTGCGTGTACAAATGTAAGGCTTGTGTACTAACCATTATTTGTATGATTAGTAAGATGTTTAATGATAATTTTTATATCATTTTCTATAGCCCATGTTATTTAATACTCGTAATATTATCCTTACCAAATATTTAACCAATTCAACACAAGGCTTTTGAAATACATCTTATCAAATAACTACTTTTACTTTATATGATACTGAAGAAGATACTGTGCGGATTATTTGGATTTATAGGCTTTTTTGCATCGGCACAAAACGGTTGTAGCACTTTAGGGCAAAAGCCTGAAACAGCTTTTCCTGTTTGCGGTACATCCATTTTTAAACAAGGCATTGTACCAAATTGTGCTGGGGCGTCTATACCTGTACCAGCTTGTGCAGCAGGCTCTGGTGGCTATACTGATGTTAGACCCTTTTGGTATAAATTTACTTGCTTTCAAACTGGCACTTTGGGTTTTGTTATCAAACCAGTATCTACTACAGATGATTATGATTGGCAAGTTTTTGACGTTACAAATCATAATGCTACAGATGTTTATACTAACTCATCTTTATTTGTTTCTTGTAATTGGTCAAGTAATCCTGGTGCTACTGGCACATCTACATCTGGTACTATTGCTAATGGTTGTGCAGGGCCAACCTATTCAAATATTAGTTCTATGCCAACCTTGCAGCAAGGGCATGAATATTTGTTACTGGTAAGCAATTTTTCACCATCGCAATTAGGGTACGAATTATCTTTTGGTGGCGGTACAGCAAGCATTACAGATACCCTTCAGCCAAAATTTTTACGTGCACTTTCGCCTTGCGATGGTACTAAAATGGGCATTAAACTAAATAAAAAAATGAAGTGCAATACTATTGCTGTCGATGGTAGTGATTTTAGCATAAACACCAGCATAACAAAAGTTATTGGTGCAGTTGGCAATAATTGTAATAGTAGTTTCGATTTGGATTCTATCTCACTTACACTTAGCAATCCATTACCACCAGGCAATTATATTTTAAGTGCAAAAAATGGTAGCGATGGTAATACGCTATTAGATATTTGTAGTACGCCAATACCAGTTGGCGAGAGTGTTGGTGTAACGGTTTATCCTGTTGTAGCAACGCCTATGGATAGCTTAACAAAAGTGGCTTGTGCCCCGCAGGACTTGGCTTTAGTGTTTAATAAATTCATGATTTGCAGCAGCATTGCAGCAGATGGTAGCGATTTTATTGTAACAGGTCCAACTGCTGTAACAGTTTTAAAAGCAAGCGGTATTTGTAATGCAGATGGCTTAACAAAAACAATAACGGTTAGCCTTTTAAAGCCAATACAAACTGCGGGTAATTACACCATTATGCTAAAAAAAGGTATTGATGGTAATACTATTTTAAACGATTGTGGCAAAGAAACCCCTGCTGGTTCATCTATATTATTTACAACTGTTGATACCGTTTCAGCAGCATTTACTTACAACATTGGGTATGGGTGTTTACGAGATACAATTAGTTTTTTACACAATGGACGAAACGGTGTAAACCAATGGGCATGGGACTTTGGTGATGGTAGAATATCATCATTACAAAATAATTTGAATCTTTATTTTCCAAATACTGGCACACAAAACGTGCAGTTAAAAGTTAGTAATGGGGTTTGTACCGATAGCATTACAAACTCAATTTTATTAGCTTACGATACACTTAAAGCCATATTTGAGATTCCTGAATTTGGCTGCCCTAACGAAATATTAATACTCACAAATAAGAGCACTGGAAAAATAACAAACTATGATTGGGACTTTGGGAATGGCACAAAAAGTACAGTTCAAAACCCGCCTAATTTCTCATATCCCTCACCTGTAACACTACAAAAAAAATACACAATACGCTTAACAGTTCGTAATGCAATTGGCTGTAGTAATATTTCATTGCACGACGTTACAGTTTTAAAGTCTTGCTACATTGCCGTGCCGACAGCTTTTACCCCCAATGGCGATGGGCTAAACGATTTTTTATACCCATTAAATGCTTACAAAGCAGATAATTTACTATTTAGAGTTTATAACCGATACGGCAACTTGGTTTTTGAAACAACTGATTGGACAAAAAAGTGGGATGGTAGAATTAATGGTATTTTACAACCATCTGGTACTTATGTATGGCAATTAAACTATGTTGATACAGATACTCGTCAATCATTTTCAGAAAAAGGAACAACGGTTTTAATAAGATAAAAAGGGTTAAAAAATTCTTGAAAATAAAACCAAGGTTAATTGACAGTCGTAATTATAGCTTTCAATTTTAAAATCAATTATCAAAATCCCATGAAATACTTGCAATAAGTAAGCCCCGTGAAAATTTAAAGCCTATGGAGCTAAAACTCTAATCCCGAAATGAAAGAAAATTAACTTAACCGAAATATATCCAAATCCTATATCAAAAAATAATTCAAGTCTGGACTTATTACCTAAAATACCCTGAAAATTCTATGAAGGCTACTGCTACAGGTTTACGGGATTGGCCTGTAGCAAGGCTCTCTTCTTAAGTTACATTTTGGATAAAAACATCCAGACTATTTACTCCTAAAACCTTCTCTGAAATAAAACCTTCAGCATATTGCACACCAATTCTTTTGCCCAACATCATCGCTCTAGCTTTTACAGTTTCTAAAAATTGGGGAGTGGAAATATAAGTTTGTGGCTCATAGTTACTTTGACTGTTGAACTGCGTTTTATATGCCAAAATCGCTTCTATTTTTTTATCATGATAAGCTGTAATGTCAATAACAAAAGATGGCTGTATAAACCTGTCTTGGATGTAATGGAAAACATATTTTGGTCGCCACGCTTGTTGAGAAATACCATCACTATCCGTAATTATTTTTCTTAAGCCTGATAAAAAAGCAGCATCTGATACTAGTTTGGCACTTCGACCATGATCTGGATGACGATCTTCTGGGGCATTGCACAAAATAATTTCTGGTTGATATTTTCTTATGGCAGTAATAATCAAACGCTGATGGGTTTCATCATTTTGGAAAAAGCCATCAGCCATTTTTAAATTTTCCCGTATCGAAACGCCCATTATTTTGGCGGCATCAGCAGCTTCAGTATATCTCGTTTCTACACTACCACGCGTACCAAGTTCACCTTGTGTTAAATCTATAATTCCAACTTTTTTACCTTCAGTTATAGCGGCAATAATAGTACCACTACAACCCAATTCAACATCATCTGGATGTACACCAAAAGCCAATATATCTAATTTCATATTTAAAGATTTAATAGATGCTAATTGGGTTTCATGCAAAGAAACAAAGAAGACAAAGCATACAAAGTGGTTATACTCATTTTACTCAGTGAGTAACTTTTTTTGCTCTGTTTTAAAAAATTAGGTGAATATGTACCTATATGGCAAATTATAACTCAACCTTCGCAGGTTTTTTAGTGGCCGTCCAAAATAAAATAATGCCGCCAATTACTAATAACAAGGAAATCAATTCGGCTTGTGTTGGTTGAAACGGTAATCCTTCGTATTTAGTATTTACTCGTATTTTTTCAATTATAAAGCGTTCTAACCCATTTAAAATCAAGTAAAAACCAAACATTTGCCCAGCCAATTTTAAGTGCTTACGGCTAACCCATAATACAGTAAATAAAATGCCACAGGCTATAACTTCGTAAAAAGCAGTGGGGAAAACTGGTATAGGTAATTGACTACAATATTGCCCATCACATCCTTGAATTTTGACGCCTTCGTTAATAACATTGTGCGGATAATTGTAGGCAAATAGCCAATTGGGTAAATGCCAAAAGGGTTGCACAGAAAGATGATGTGCCACCTCTAAACTTTTGAATTGATTGATATAAAACCCTTGATTTGTAACTAGTGCTTGGTGAAACTGTTCTGGACTCGAAGCAACAACTTGACCAACTGGTGTTGAAATAAACGCACTATTCATAATACCCCAATCGCCATCGCCACTAACCTGGCAACCAATTCTACCCACAGCATAAGCCAACATTAAAGCCGGAGCAAAGGCATCGCATAAATGGATGATGCCTATTTTATGTTTTTTTGCGTAGAGTATTATTGCAACGCCAGCACAAATTAAACCACCGTAAAAAGTTAGGCCGCTGAAAGAAATTAATGCACCAATCGGGTCTTTAATAAACTCGTTCCAATTTTCTAAATTATGAAACACTTTTGCACCCGAAAAACCAAAAACGGCTGCAAAAATTACCAAGTCCCCAACTCTATCATGCGGCCAAATACGTATAGTTCGTTGCTCTGGCTTTGCCAATTTTTGCTTGTGCTTTTCCCACCACTTTAACCCTGCAAAAATTAACCCTATTAATAAACCCATGGGCAAACTACCTTGAGAAGATAGTATAAAAGATTGTGGATCGTTAAGGGCATCGCTAATAATAAACGCACCAATTATTTTAAACCCAAACACGAACCCTAGTAAAAAATTAGTCAATAAGTCTGTGAAAGAAGCCGCTGCACCAACCATTATTGTCTGTTCGGTGTAGCCGAGCAAACCCTGTTGCTGCTTGCGTTTCAGCTCAATTGTAAGTACATAAGCCGCAGCCATGAATGCAATGGCCACAAAAAAACCGAAGGAATTTACAAGCTTTAATCCTCTCCAATCAACACCAAAAAGATCTTTAAATACGTAATATAAATTAGGGTACATAATGGTTATAATAATTTGTGGTAAAGGATTGCAATGTTAGTTAAATAATAAGCACCACAAAAAATGTTAAAAGAAATAAAACGCCAAAATTTTTGTAAGGTTATCAAATTTTGTAAGTCAATAACACTAATAAAAACTTTAAAACCCTTTGCGTTATGAAAAAAAATATCTCAGCTGCTGTACTTTTTTTAATAGGATTTATTAGTTGTACAAAAGTGGATCATCTTGACGATGCCATTGTAGATAAAAAGATAATAATGAATGTTACACAGATTGCCCTAAAACAATCTGAAACAACAATTTTATCTGGTGATTATTACAATGAATACGGTGTAAAAAAACAGGTGCAATTTCAGTACACAACATCTAACCCAAACGTTGTACAAATTGATAATGTAGGAAAGATTACAGCTATATCGGTTGGTACCACTGTGGTTCAGGCATCTTACCAAAATTTTCTCGGGCCATTAATTAATGTAAATGTAGTGGCAAGCAATGGCAGTGTTGCTTTGGTTGAAATTACATCGCCTACCGCAGGCTTAAGCCCTAATAGCCAAGTACAATTAACCGCTGTGGTTAAAAATATTAGTGATGGCATTATTACTGGCAAAACTGTAAAATGGTTTTCTGAAAATTCAACTTTAATGACAGTTGATAGCTTAACTGGTATAGCAAAAGCCTTAACTACTGGTGTGGTTGGCATTCATGCAAAAGTTGATGGTGTAAAAAGTAATTCAATAGATTTTACAGTGTCCAATGTTCGCACGGGAACTTTTGTACGTGCAGGTGGTTATCAAGCAAAAGGTGCAACCACTTTCGGCATAGAAAATGGGAGGTTGATATTGAAATTAAGTGCTGATTTTGAAACAAGCTTTGCTCTTGGCACTTATGTTTATTTAGCAAATTCAACTAATGGGAGTACGGTGAGGTCTGGCGGTTTGGAGGTTGCTCAAATTTCAACAAATGGTGCTTATACTTTTGATATTACAGCTGCATTCCCTAATGTAAAAGCGTACGATTATAAGTATGTGATTATTCTTTGTAAACCAGCAAGTGTAACATTTGGTTATGCCGAATTAAACTAACTAACATGAAAAAAATACTGCTATTAACACTCTTTTTTATATCGTTTTTTAGTGCCACAAATGCACAAGGTTGGGTAAAGAAAAAAGGGGAAGGTTATTTTAAAATAAGTGAAACTGGCTTACAATCATCTACGCTTTTAGGACCAGATGGTGAGAAAGTTACCACTAGAACAACAAGCCTTTATACAACAAGTTTTTATGCTGAGTATGGGCTTACCAATAGGCTTACCATTGTAAGTAATATTCCTTTTTTTGTAAGAAATACATTGAGCGAAGTACAATATAACCAAAGCGGAAAAGTTGAGCCTTTAGATGCTTTAAATGCAATTGGCGATATTGATATTGCTTTTAAGTTGTGCTTGATAAAAAATAAACCAACCGTTTTAAGTGCTACTTTATTGTTTGGTTTACCATCAGGTAACTCGGCAGGTGGTGTTGGCAAAATATTACAATCGGGCGATGGTGAATTTAACCAAATGCTACGTTTTGATGTAAGCCATTCATTTTATCCAAAGCCTTTTTATGTATCTGCTTATGGCGGTTTTAATAATAGAACTAGAAATTTTTCTGACGATGTTCGTTATGGGTTTGATATAGGATTTACCCCTAAAAATTGGTTATTGGCTTTTCATTTAAATGCTATCAGCTCATTAAAAAACGGAAGTGTAACTACTGTTAGTAATGGGATCTTTTCAAATAACCTTGAATATATTGCGCCTGCTTTAGAGGTTGCATATCAATTTTCTAAAAAAATAGGTGCTAGTGTTTCAGGTAGTTATCCTGTAAAAGGCAAAAATATATTAGCAACCACTAGTCTAACTGGGGGCATTTACTACAAGTTAAAATAAATATTTTGTGTTTTAGTTTGGTAACACTGAAGATCTGTAAACTACGGTTTATGGGTCTTCTTTTTTTGGTAAATATTAAGAAGTTGTACTTGCATATTCAAAAAGTGAAAGTCTCAAAGAGTACTGAAGTTTAACTTAGTTGGCATTTTTCTATGCGTAAACCTATGCGTCCTTTGCGGTTACTGCTTTTTCTACAAAAACGAAAAAGCCCCGTATTGCTACGAGGCCTCTCATTACTAACTAACCCATCCAAAAACTATTTTTAATTGCAATGCTTGTCAAATTCACTCATTAAATGTTGTGCAATTACTTGCGCTGGTCTACCTTCAATTTGATGACGCTCAACAATGCTAACTAAATTGCCATCTTTAAACAAAGCTATTGCTGGTGATGATGGTGGATAAGGTAACAAATGTTCGCGTACTTTATTTACAGCTTCAACATCAAACCCTGCAAAACTTGTAGCTAAATGATCTGGCTTTTTACTAGCGTTATGAACCGCCATTAATACGCCTGGCCTGCAACTACCTGCTGCACAACCACAAACTGAATTTACCACTACCAATGTTGTACCTTTTCGACCAATTGCACTATCTACCAAAGCTGCAGTTGACATATCTTCGAAACCACCGTCTGTTAACTCTGCTTTCATTGGTAACACTATTTCTGCTGGATACATAATTTCTATTTCTTTTAAATGATTTTGCAAAAATAAGAGAAAAATAGTCGCTTCATTTCATCTTACAAAAGTCAATTTACCTTTTTTCTACTATCGAAAGCGACATAGTGGCTGAATTTAACTCTAACAAGCGACATAAAGTCTGTAAAAGAACACTTTTAAAGCAGTGGAACACTATTTGAAAATATTTTACCAGAAAACAAATTTTAAAACAATAAAAATTAAACACCATGACATTCGTAAAAAGACATCCAGCAAACATCAATTATTTATTTGATGAAATTTTAAACAGTTTCCCTTCTAATTGGGGTAAAGATCAAGTAGCAAATAATTTTGCACCACCAGTAAATATTCATGAAACAAAAGAAAGTTATCATGTAGAATTAAATGTGCCAGGCCGAAACAAGGAAGATTTTAAAGTTAGTATTGATAACGGCTTATTGACAATTGTTTTTGAACAAAAAGAAGTTGCTGAAAACCAAGATTACAAAACTTTACGCCGTGAGTTTAGCTTTAACAGTTTTAGACGCAGTTTTACTTTAGATGAAAAAGTAAATGCAGAAGCTATTCAGGCCAAATACGACAATGGTATTTTGAAGTTGTATTTACCAAAAAAAGAAGAAATTAAAGTAGCACCTAAAGAAATTGCTATTGAAGTTGTTTAACATTATTTCAACCGCAGTGAACGCAGATCTCTTCGCTAAGAATTTGCTAAGACCTCTGAAAACATTGGGTTTCTTACTTTGTG
>JAYVNQ010000042.1:0-2249 GCA_043758365.1 Chitinophagales bacterium | reverse complement strand
TTGAACCCTCACAGTAATTTGATTTTTTGCTAAAACCTTTAACTGTTGGGGGTTCTACTTTATTTTAATCCCCTAAAATAATTTCAAACAACTTCTATTTAACAAACCCTACACCGATAATTTTTTAGCAATAAAATTTTGAATAATCTGCGGCTTGCCAGATGCGGTGGGATGTATAAAACCGACCTGCGTCCATTTTACAGGAAAAACCTCTTCGGCTCTTTCAAACATTACGATGTTTATTTTATTTAAAACGCCTTCGTAATAAGTTGGTGAAGCAATAAATTCAATTTCAATACCATCAAGCCCACGCTGAATAACTGAGAACTGCTGTATCTCATGAAAATGCTCTAAGAAGCCAACAAAAAATTGAACCACCAAAAATCTACCTCCGGGCGTTTCTATTATATCGGTGTCTCTACCAATTATTTTTTGCAGTATGGGATAACCTTTACCACAATTACATACAACATCAGCAGGTTCTTTTATGGCTAAATCGCCTAAATAATACCGCACCAATGGAAACGAAAAACAGTCCAATCTTGTAACAACTACAAAGCCCAATTCGCCATCTTTTACAGCGTTGCCATCCTTGTCCAAAATTTCAATAAATGTTTGCGGTGTAATGATATGGTGCTTACCATTTTTACAACTGCCCGTAATTACAAATGCTTCTGCAGTACCATATAGTTCAGTAATAATTGGGTTGCCGAATGCT
Organism: Chitinophagales bacterium; assembly: GCA_043758365.1. Taxonomy (GTDB): domain Bacteria; phylum Bacteroidota; class Bacteroidia; order Chitinophagales; family Chitinophagaceae; genus Parasediminibacterium. The sequence goes on along the minus strand of JAYVNQ010000042.1, from coordinate 1,531 downwards.
TTGTTGATGTTGGTTTTATAGCTATCAAAAAGTTTATCCCCCCAAGCCATAACACCTTTAAATTTTATCTCAATCCCTTCTTTTAAAGCTACTTCGGCATACACATTTAGCGAAGCGGCAAAACCTCCAAAATACGCTACACCATTGCGTTTGGCTTTTAGTAAATTGGCTTTTGCATTTTCTGAAGAAATGTTGTAAGCACTAATATATTGGGTTTTAAAAAGCCAATCTTTTACTGTTTTTAAAAAGCCTCGGTAAGGTGTAATGCCTGTTTGCATAATTGGGCTACCAATGGTAAAACCATTCCACTCCCAAAGCGATGTTTGCAGGGCTTGGTATTGGGTATGTTCTTTTTTGGTCATCAAAACCTCGCCTTGAATACCCGATGAACCACTACTCCGTTCTGCAATCATTTTACTTCTATCACCAATATATAAATTCTCATAATTAGCCTTAACCGTGCTTTTATAAAGTATGGGAAATTGCTTAATATCTTCAAACGCATTTTCAGTTAGAGTTACGCTTAGATTTTTATAATAAGGGATATTTGTAGTAGCATATTCCAGTAGATTTTTCAATCTTTCTGTTTGCAAATTTTCCAGTTGATGCTTATTAAGTTTATGTAGATTATTTCGCCAATTATGTAGCTCACTTATAAAATTGGTACCTAAAAAAAAATCAGTAATTGGTAGAAATAGTTTCTCTAAAATCGTGTTGCGTATCATGTAGTTTAAAAGTATCGGTTTATCCCTTAAAAACGAAAAACCTGACTCAAAATTTGAACCAGGTGATAATAAAATATTTATCCATGGCATCATTATCTTCTCCAACCACCACCAATCCAAATATCGCCACTTCGGCCATGCCGCCAATAACGTGGTCGATAAAGGTAGCCAACTCTTGGTGCCACCCAATAACCACTAACATTTTCGTACCTGCCACCTCGCCAAACCCATTTTGGTTCTATCCAAATATAGCTAGGCCTAGGTGCTATTGGCCTAACAATTACCGGTGCTACGGGTCTTATTTTTACATAAAATCTTTGTGCAGAAATAGAGTTGCTTATTAAAAAATTGCCAGCAATATGCTTATTACTAATAGTGTCTTTTTCATAATTATTTATGTTTAAGTGAAGAATGGAAAGTTGTTGTAAGATGGTTTACCATTTATAAAGTTTAAACAGCTATTTGTTAAAACAGTTTTAAGTCTGGTTTTCAAATTGTACTTTGCCTATCCAATAATTCAAAAATCAAATCAACTAAATATGCGACAAATCTCTCTCACTTGTGTGCTGTTCCTAACTGTGTATAGTAGTAATGCTCAAAACAATGCTGCATGGCTGCGCTACCCTAGTATTTCACCTGATGGCAAAACCATTGCCTTTGGGTACAAAGGCGATATTTATAGGGTTGATGCCAATGGTGGAACAGCAGTACCACTTACCATTCACGAGGCACAAGACATGATGCCTGTTTGGAGCCACGATGGTAAATACATTGCTTTTGCAAGCGACCGGTATGGTAATTTTGAT
>JAYVNQ010000041.1:0-2253 GCA_043758365.1 Chitinophagales bacterium | reverse complement strand
TCGCCTTGCCCACTCATGCTTAAGGCAATAATCTTAATTTCAGGATGCTGCTGCCTAACTTTTTGAGCCAATTGCTGCCCGTTCATTTCGGGCATCATAATATCCGTAAGCAAAATATCAACCGAAATTTCATCTAATAAACCAAGCATCTTTACCGATGATATTGTATCTGCTACCACCATAAAATTTGGGTAATTGTTCAGTAATGCTTTTATGCCATCAATTACAATTTGATGGTCATCTACAACAGCAATACGAATATTTTTATTTGTCATGACAAAGTTGGGTGGCATGAAGATAAAACTATTTAGCAAACCACATGCAGCACCACTAAAGTCCCTTTGCTTGGCTGACTTTCCCATTCAACCGAACCTTTTAAAATACCCTGTATTGGGTATATCCAGCCATTAAATTGTATTTACGTTTACCAAAATTAAAAATTATGCATAAATACATGTTTGTACTGCTATTGCAGTTGGTTGCTGTGGTTGGTTACTCACAAACCAATACAGAAGAGTTTACAAAAAAAACGGCCGATTTAATTAAGGATGCTGCCACAAATTTTACCGAAAACACAGGCGACAAACAAAGTGACAACCTGAAGAATAATGTAGCTTTTTATAAATCTAAAACGTTGTTTGGCAGCACATCGGAAGGCATTATTATGTTGGATAATGATACAAAGAAAAAAGTGTTTATGTGCAATTTTATCCAAGAACCAAGCGCAAATGCCAATATAGAAGTTTTAAAAATTTATATAGCTTGGAGCCAAACCATTAACAGCATGGGGCAGACAAACGGCTATACATACGAACGGAAACCCGGCGACAACCCCGCCATTGGTGGTTTTGTAGAAACATTAAAAGATGCACAGGGTAAATTGCTGGTGCGGATAGTGAACAATACAACTAAGAAATCAATAAATATTTTTGGTAGATAATCTTCTTAATAAAAAAAATATTAGTAAAAGAATTAAAATAAATACAATGAAAAAAGCACTTATTATTTTATTGCTAATGGTTGGCATTGGCACAACAACTATGGCACAAATTCGCACTGCCAATATCCAGTCCGATCATTTAATTATCACTGGTAACGTACTTGCCGTAAAAAATTGGGGGCCAAAATTTGATGGTGATTATGACATGGCAAAACTGGCCACAGATAGTTGTGTGTCGGGCAATTGTGTAGATGGAGATGGGCGTAAAATTTTAATTAGCCTTATCAACAATATTCCCAGCATACGTATTATGGAAGGCAAGTTTAAACACGCTGCATTTTTAGGCCACGGGGTAATGCTGGTTGATGGCGAGGGCGCTTGGTACGATGGCACCTACGAAATAGGAAAATATAAATTTGATTATAAAACTAACGGTTTATATGCCAAAGCCACCTTTAAGCCAAAAGATTTAAATGAAACTATTGAAGGGCATTTTGACGGTTATTTAGACGGCGGCATTGGCTCGGCATTACCAGAATATCGCAAGTTTGTGGTATGCCGTTTTAGGCCATTATACGAGAGTAAAAACGCCACTGTTTGGGAAAAAGCGATCTACCCTCTTGAAAGAGATGCAGAATTAAAAGTCATTTTTGCATCGGCAGAATATATTGAGGGGCAAGCAAAAGTTAAAGCCTTACAAGGAAGCAATAACAATAACCAAGCACCTACACAAACCAATCAACCTAAGGGCGAAAAAATTAAAACTATGTGTTTCGAGTGCCATGGGTCGGGAAAAACATTCAGAACCGAGTTTAGCTATTACGAACAATATGGCAAGCAATACCGTAAGGAAACCAAGGTTTACTCAACCTGTTACAGATGCCAAGGAGCTGGTAAATACTAAATACCCTTACTCAGCCTGCATGCTTTACTATAAACCACAAAGCTTCAAATAATCTATTTATTTCAAAATGATAGATAATAAAATTCCTAGATATTTTAAATATCTAGGAATTTTATATTGGTAAATATGCTACATATTAGTTGCCCAGAAAATACATTACGTAATTGTTTAGTGTCCACACTACAATTATTTTGGCATTATTATTCTGTGGTTTAAAAAAACTATTTAGCAACCCACATGCAGCACCACTAAAGTCCCTTTGCTTGGCTGACTTTCCCATTCAACCGAGCCTTTTAAAAATGCCATTCTGGTTTCAATATTTTTTAAGCCAATACCCGTATCGTTTTTTAATAATGTTTTATCAAAACCAACTCCATTATCTTCAATAGTTACACTAATATTGCTATTT
>JAYVNQ010000040.1:0-7164 GCA_043758365.1 Chitinophagales bacterium | reverse complement strand
TTTTCTTAAATACAACAGGTTCTTTAGCGGTATTATTACTGCTATTGGAACAAGCGACAAAAAAGATGGCTATTACAATTATGAGTGAACTCTTGATAAAAATACGATAGAACGATAGCATAAAAGCTTAGTTTAAATTCTAATTATTAGGATTTGCCATTGATGTGTAAGAGATATTTCTTCCAAGTAAATGCAGCAATTTTTGTACCTAGTTTTAAGCCTTCTATATTATCTGATTGTATGTGATAGCCGCCTAAAACACGTGACAACCCAGCCATATTAGCTGTTTCAGTGAAAGTAGGAAATTTTAAAGTTACTGTATCGCCTAAATTATTGGGTTCAGTAAACGCACCTGGTACTCTTTTTACTTCAACACCAAAAAAATCATTTCCCGTAAATAGTCTCAATGTCTCGGCACAAGCTGCACTAACAGTACTATGACCAGAAACGTATGATGGAAAAGATGGGCATAAAAATGTTTCAGGCGAATATGGTCGCCATTCTTGACCATTTGCCTGAATAAAACCAACACCTGCACCACCCCAAAGCCTAATAGTTTTATTTTTATAATAATCGTGTACCAAGGCATATGGCCTTGCAAAATCGTAATACATTTTGGCATCCCAACAAGCAATAAAAGCATCCATTGCAGTAGCTTCTACCAGATAAAACATTTTTACATCTTGGTCTAATGTATGGTTATCCCTTACAGATACATTTTGCGCAAACATAAACCAGTGACCAGCTTGCTGCACTGATTTTGGCCCATCACGCATAAACTCTACTAAAGCTTTTTGTTGATTGGTAAGATGAGCTTGCATATCTACAACCTGTTCAATTTCACGGTTTAAAACTTGCGAACCAATTGCTGGTGGTGGCGGTGGCCTAAATTGATCTGACGAATTTAGCATGAGTGGCTTTACCTTCCCCCATTGTGGCGTAAGGCATGCTGGTGCAAATTTCCCCCCTTTTCCATCAGCGAAGTATTTTGGTTGCCAATGCTTTAAGTTTATTAATGTATCAGCAGTGTTTATTGGTTGGTAACCTGTATAATCTGCATATGGATTTCCATTAGAACTGGGCATCGTTCCTTTTTGGTTAGAGCCATCGTTGTAGCGATTTTCAATAACTATTTTTGCGGCTAGGTTTCCAATACCTACTGGTGTGTTTGGATTTAACGAGTTGTTTTCTGAATTTAAACCAATGTTACGCATAGCATTTTTCAACAATAGAGAGTCAGCAATAAAATATTCCATCATCGTGCGGTATGCAGCATAACTGATGGCAATTTCTTTGTTTTTGAGGTTTCTCTCGTTAGCTGGTCTTCTACTAATTTTTTTTAAGTAAATAGGTGATGCATTATCATCATATCTACTCCATGCATCAAAAATGGCGGTCCAAATTAATCCCAAATATCTTGAAGTAACTGTAGGTCTTGGTCTGAATCTTTCGGTATCGTTTCCAGTACATTCCATCGCAATATCGCCCCATTTATAGGCTACATTATACTTGCCTTTTGGTTGGTTGGTGGATATTTGACATGTAGCTGTATTTGCTGTAAAACTCGAAATGATAAAAATAATAAGACAAAATAACAGCAATTTTTTAGTCATCATCGTGCATCAAATTTAAACCGATTACTCTACTTAAGCAATTAAAACAGTATTTATATGTATACGTTTGAAGGAAGCATATAGTTAAAAAAACAACAGGGAGAATAGTTCTCCCTGTTATAAAAATAATTGATATGTATTATTTTAAAAATAGCCAATATTTTGAGGAAATTTCGGACCTTCCGTTACTAAGTCAATTTGACTTTGAGGAATTGGTCTTAGCATATTATATGGTTGAACACCTGCTGAACCTTCTGGATTATATTGCTGAACTCTTTCAACTAGTTTCTTAGTACGTGATAAGTCCCACCAACGTGTATCTTCTGCAAATAACTCACGACTTCTCTCATCTAATAAAAAGTCAAGCGTAATTTGAGCAGGTGTAACTTGTTGTGCTAATAAGTTTGCAGCATACTGTGCAGGTGTTTGGTTTGCTTTTAATGCAGCTCGTGTTCTAAGTACATTAATCATAGTTGCAGCATCTGCTGTAGTAGCCCCGCCTTTAAGCGCTGCTTCGGCAGCAACCAAATACACATCAGCAAAACGAAATAAGATATAAGGTCTATCAGAATAATCGTTTAAATTACCTCTTGTTGAATCATCAAATTTTCTTACACTTGGGTAATAGCTCGCTGTATATGGCACAGTTGCACCAACCAAATGTTCTGGTTCAAAAATGATACCTTTAAATGCAGCTCTTACTGCTGGCGTAACTAGCCTGTCAGCCATCAATATAGCGGTATCAACTCCATTAATTAAAGTACCTCTAGGCGTTGTAGCACCAGTAGTACCTTTTACAGATTGTTGTACACTATTAGAAAGCCAAGCTGTTTGGAACGTTCCTTCGAACCTGCCATCATTAGCCCTATTTGCAAATGCTACATCCATTATATACCTAGTATTTGGACGAATTCGCTGAAAGGGACGACCATTAGCAACATCTCTTACCGTAACACTACCACCACCACCTGTAGGATAGTTAGCGTTGATATTAGGATAATTAGGACGCCAAAAGAAATTAGATTTGTTCTCATTACCATTAGTTGCACCATTACCAACGGCAGAATTCTGTCCAAATTTCAAATCTTTAGTATGGTCAATAACCATTAAAACCTCCGAGCTATATTCATTACCCTCAATAAACACATTACCAAAATATGGTAATAGATTTAAACCATAAGTTGCTTTATTGTCAATGATGGCTTTTGAAATAGTATATGCTTGTTGAAAATCTGTGCCTTGAGCAACAGATGACCAACCACGCCAAAGGTAAGTTTTAGATAATAAATATAAAGCGGTTGCCTTAGATGCTGGTTTACCAGTACCTGCTGCAGGTGTACTTGGTAAATCTGCCGCTGCCTCTGTAAAATCTTTAATAATTTGTGCATACACATCTGCTATTGGGGCTGGTGCATCGGCAGTTGTAGAAGATGTATTAAAAGTTGTATGTAAAGGAACCGAGCCAAAGGTTGTTACCAAATAATAATAACAGAAACCACGCAAAAACTTAGCTTGGGCTAACAATTGGGTTTTTGTAGCCGTAGGAATATCAGCCGAAGGACCGTACTGCAAAATCCCATTTGCGGTGTTAATATCAATATAGAAATTGTTCCAAAGACCTAAATAATCGTTGGTATTAGATTTAATAACTGGATTATTATATGTGAACCAATGCTGTACATCTGCAGCACCGCCTTTTAGAGTTTCATCTGTACCAGTATTGAATAATTGGGTAAAGATTTGGGTACCCCACTGCCCCCTAAAACTAGCGTAAATACCAGCTATACCACCTTGTATACCATCACTAGTGGTAAAAAATGTTGGTGCAAAAGAGGTTCTTGGTTGTTCTTCTAATATTTTACTGCAACTGGTCACAATTAATACTGTTGAAGCTAACAACAACATGTGTATTCTTTTTATATTTTTCATTCTATAAAAAATTTAAGTGTTAAAATTTCAAATTTACTCCAAAAATAATTTGACGAGTTGGAGGTACGCCCATGCCTACAGTAATTGCCCTACCTGGTGTACCGCCACCGCCACCTTGAGCACCTACTGCATTACCAGTGCCATTTCCTTCTGGATCAAGCCCAAACCCATTTTTTACAAAAGGTGACCATAAAATAAATGGATTTTGAGCAGATACATACACTCGTAATGATTGAATTTTTGCTTTACTAAGAAGTTTACTTGGTAAAGTATAGCCAAGATCAATTGTTCTTACTTTGATAAAAGAACCATCACGATAAGTAAGTGTTGATGTAAATTGTTGACCATCTCTACTTGCATCTGGCTGTGGAAATTCGTTGGTTGCATTAGTAGGTGTCCAATAATCAATATTATATTGATTTACACGGCTGTTTAAAAAGAAAGGATATCCAGCACCGCCACCATCTGCAGCAAAATAATTAGCCACAACTGTTTGCCCAAAGCGACCAAACATAACTACGTTTAAATCGAAATTTTTAAACTCAAAATGGTTAGTTAAACCAGCTACCAAACTGGGTTGAAAATTTCCAATTATTTGCTTATCAGCCGAAGTGATTTTACCATCATTATTAAGATCTTCAATTTGTATATCACCAGGAGCTACACCATAAACTGTTGCTTGGGCAGCATCTTTAGTTTGCCAAATACCAGTTTTTTTATAATCGTAAATAGTTGTTATTGGCTCACCAACAAACCAAAGATTACCAATATCTTGTTGAAGATTGTTTTGTAAGGCTGTTATTTTTTCTCTGTTGAAATATGCATTAAAATCTGTTCGCCATACAAAACCTTTCTTAGTTGTAATGTTAGTGCTACTTAAAGTTAATTCTATACCAGTAGATGCAGTAGAACCATCGTTGATTAATACAGAGTTGGTTCCGTTACTAACAGGCAAGCTTTTATTAAAAATAATATCTGTAGTTTTATTGTCATAATATTCTACCGATCCAGTAATTCTATTACTAAATAATCCAAAGTCAAGACCAATGTTTAGACCTTTTGTTTTTTCCCAAGTAAGATTAGGATTGGGACTTGTATTTGTAGTATAGCCTCCTACAAAGTTGGTACCGATAGCTGTTCCAGAACCAAAATTATAGAAACTAGTACCAAGACTACCAAGTGTAGTATAAGCACCAATACTTGCATTAGAACTAACACCCCAACCAGCCCTTAACTTTAATGAAGAAACAAACTTTACATTTTTAAAGAAATTTTCTTTATCAATATTCCAACCTACAGAAACAGCTGGATAAGTAGTCCATTGATGACCAGGAGCCAATACTGAAGAAGCATCCGCTCTAACAGTACCAGTTAATAAGTATTTATCATTATATGAATATACCACCCTACCCATATAACCTATCAAACCACTTTCGCTATAGCCGCCCCCTTGAGCAGTAATTGTGTTTACTAACTGCCAGTTATAATCTTGTATAAAATCAGCAGGTACACCTTGACCACTCCAACCTTGAGATTGGAAATGATTTTTTTGTATCTCTTGTAATGCTAATACTTGAAGTTTGTGCTTTCCGCCAAAAGTTTTATTAAAGTCTAATGAATTGTTGATGGTGTATTGCCATCCCTCTGAGTTAGATTGACTAAGGGTTGATCCAGCTGTATTTCTGTTTTGATTATAAACAGTATTTGGTCCATTATAGTTACCATTAAAACTTTGTGACCAACCATAACCAAACGTTGTTTTAAATTTAAGTTCATTTAAAATTTTAAATTCTAAATAAAAATTGTTTTGTAACTGCATTCTTCTGGCAAAAGCTTTAATTAATTCATCGTTACCAATACCTGTCAATGGATTAATTTGTGTGTTATCAACGCCCTGTTGAATGGCGGGTTGAAAATTAATTGTTCCATCAGCATTGTAAGGTTTAACTAAAGGACTCAACCTTTCAGCGGCTCCGTAAGCATTGGTATTAATTCTATTAGACCTAGTTAAAGTTGAAAAACTCGAAAAGCCAGCTTTAATTCTGTCAGAGATTTTGTGATCAATATTTACATTAAAAGAATAACGATTTAAATCTTGATCCGTCATTACACCTGTTTCTCTGTAATATCCCATACCGAAAGAATACTGCGTTCTCTCATTACCACCTCTCACATTTACATCATTACTTGTTCGTATACCAGTAGTAATTAATAAACGTTGCCAATCTGTACTAACACCTGCTGCCAAATTAGCCTGCTCATCTGCTGTAAGCGCATAAGGGTTAAGAGCTGCTGTTGGGTTTGCAGGATTGTAGTCTGGGCGTCCTTGCCTAGCATCTTCCTTAAATTTAGCATATTCCTGACCATTAAAAATTTTGTATGTACCAAGTACATTTACAACACCAACATAACCACTATAACTAGTTGTAGCTTTCTGTGCTGTGCCTCGCTTTGTTGTGATGATGATGACACCATTAGAACCTCTAGAACCATAAATGGCTGTAGCAGAGGCATCTTTTAAAATGTCGATAGTAGCAATATTTTCTGAGCTAATATCACCAATACTTCCACCAAATGCCATTCCATCTACAATATAAAGTGGATCGTTTGAGCCAGATATAGAACGATTACCACGTATGCGTATTTGACCAGTTGAGCCAATAGTCGTACTATTATTTACAATATCTACACCAGCAGCACGACCTTGCAATTGATTAATAATATTAGGAGCCTTAATTTCATTAATCGTCTCACTTTTAAAAGACACTGTTGAGCCAGTAACATCTTTTTTTCGTTGAGTACCATAACCAATTACAACCACATCATCTAATTGGGTGTTAGATAATGCTAAGCTAATAGCAAGTGTTTTATTGGATGTGACAACTACCTCTTTTGACAAAAAGTTTACTGAACTAATTACCAATGTAGCTCCTTTGGCAACTGATATAGAGAAATTACCCTGATTATCAGTAATTGCCCCTGCAGAAACACCTTTAACTACAACAGATGCACCTACTACGGGAGCACCTTTATCGTCTGTAACACGCCCTTTAACACCTAAGTTTTGAGCATTTAATTGGCAGCAAACTAAAAATGCTGATAAAAAAAATAGCGCAATTTTTTTTATGTTTTGCTGTAACAATTGGTCAGAGAAGACCATTGAGTGAGAAATTTTTTTCTTCATAATGTACAAGAATTGTTTTTAATGTTTGTTAATTTTTTGTAATTAATTGTAGTTATGTTACATATTCTGATATTTAAAGATGATATAATTGATGTTTAAGACTATTTTAATTAATAATAAAATGCGATTTGTATAACCTATTTAGTTGAAGGTAGCATAATCGTTAATTATAAAATTTGTAAGTCAGTTGGTATTAATTTCAAAATAAAATAAGCTACAATACATTATTAAAAATTTTAATTAAACATTGCTACAAACACTATTTATTAAAGAATAATGTTACCTGTTTCTTTAATAAATACTCAAAAGAAAAATAAATTCAGTGTAAAATCTAAACAATGTTTTTACAACAATTTAACAAATTTAAGGTATGCAATCGGTTTCACAAAGGCTTATTTGTTAAATTCTCAATTTTTTTGAATTTACCCGTTTTTTAAT
>JAYVNQ010000039.1:0-7213 GCA_043758365.1 Chitinophagales bacterium | reverse complement strand
AAAAATTACCCATGAAAATTTTAGTTTGCATCAGTAAAACGCCTGATACTACTTCAAAAATAGCCTTCAAAGATGGCAATACCAAGTTTGAAGAAGCTGGCGTTCAATGGATCATCAATCCCTACGACGAATGGTATGCTTTGGTACGTGCAATTGAATTAAAAGAAAAAGATGCAGCTATAATTTTGCATCTTATCACAGTTGGCGGTGCAGATTGCGACCCAATTATCCGCAAGGCTCTGGCCTTGGGAGGCGATGAAGCCATTCGCATAAATACAGATAGCACTGATAGCTATTATATTGCTGCACAAATTGCAGTAGTAGCCAAACAAGGCAGTTACGATTTAATATTTACAGGCAAAGAAACCATCGATTATAACGGCTCATCAATTGGAGGCATAGTTGCCGAATTAGTTGATGCACCTTACATCTCTCTAGCTACAAAATTTGATATTACTGGTACAACTGTAACCGTTACGCGTGAAATTGAAGGTGGCGAAGAAACCGATGAAACCAATTTACCCGTGGTGGTTAGTTGTGCCAAAGGTGTGGCCGAACAACGCATACCAAATATGCGTGGCATTATGGCTGCACGTACTAAACCTTTAAAAGTTGTAGAACCAGCTGCTATAGAGGCTTTAACCAATACTGTAAGCTACGAATTACCACCTGCAAAAGCTGGTGTAAAATTAGTTGCTGCCGATAATGTTGCCGAATTGGTTAGGTTACTGCATGAAGAGGCGAAAGCTATTTAGGTCGCCCCTAACCCCTACATGGGGAATTAAGCAAAGCCTCTTTATTAGATGTAGTTCGTTATAACACAAATTAAATAATTCCTTATCGCTCCTTTAGGGGCTAGGGGTAAAAATTCAAATTATGCCAGTCTTAATATTTGTAGATCATGCAGATGGTCAAGTTAAAAAATCTTCTTACGAAGCATTAACCTATGGTTCTAAAATTGCCTCCCTAGTAGGTACAACTGCCGAGGCTTTATTGCTTGGCACAGTGTTAGATGATTTGTCAAGCTTGGGTAAATACGGGGTTACCAAAGTGCACCAAGTTGCCAATGATATTTTAAATAATGTAGATGCACAATTATACAGCAAAGTAATTGCAGAAGCAGTTTCTGCAAGTGGTGCAACAGTTTTGGTATTCAGTCACAATCAAACAGGTAAAGCAGTAGCAGCAAGGGTTTCAGCACGCTTAAAAGCGGGTGTGGTTACTGGTGCTTGTGCATTACCTGATATTAGTAATGGTAATTTTATTGTTAAGAAAACGGTGTTTAGTGGTAAAGCTTTTGCCAACGTAAATATTACGTCACCCTTAAAAGTAATTTCATTAAATCCGAACAGTTTTACAACAATTATAGGTGAAGGTACCGCGGAAGTATCAGCATTAAATATTGCAGTTGATGCACCAAAAATCCGTGTAACTGCAGTTAATAAAATTGTAGGTGAAGTGCCGTTAACGGAAGCTGCTATTGTTGTTAGCGGTGGTAGAGGTTTGAAAGGACCAGAAAATTGGGGTATGATTGAAGATTTGGCACATACGCTTCATGCAGCAACTGCTTGTAGTCGCCCTGTTGCCGATTCACATTGGCGCCCTCACCACGAACACGTTGGTCAAACTGGCTTTCAAATTGCACCTAATTTATACTTTGCTATAGGCATTTCTGGTGCCATTCAGCATTTAGCTGGTGTAAATAGAAGTAAAGTTATTGTGGTGATTAATAAAGATCCAGAAGCTCCATTTTTTAAAGCCGCTGATTATGGTATAGTTGGTGATGCCTTTGACATTGTACCAAAACTGAATGAAGAAATAAAAAAATTACACGCTGGCGCTTAGTTAGAAAGTAGAATAGAAATGTTTTGTGCGATAATATAACATTTTTTATACACTAGTAGCTCTTACGACAGTATCGCAAGGAAATAATGACCACTTATAGAGATATAAGCAACGATAGTATTAAAAAGGAAGGTATTTTTATACAATAATGCAGCCCGGTTTCTGTGGCGCACTTAAATAAGTGAGCCCAATAAAAGTATTTCGTTCCCCTAGCATCTCACCCTTTAAAGGCAGACTGCTAAGCAGCTTACGATTCCAAAACAAAGTAAATAACAAATACAGAAAACTATAATAAATGAAACAATTAAAATTATATTCACTCTTTCTCGTTTTGTGGTTATTCGCTTGTATTAGTAATGCTTTTTCACAACCGTCTCGTTTTAGTATAGAAAAATATATTAGTGCTTCAGGTGACACTTTAAGATATCGGCAACTTTTCCCAGATGCAGATACGCTTCGTAAATATCCATTAGTGGTTTTTTTACATGGTTCAGGTGAACGGGGCAACGATAATGACGCACAATTAAAATGGGGCGTTTCTAACTTTGCTTCTGACCAAATGATGAAATCTCATCCTGCTTTTGTTATTGCACCTCAATGCCCAGAAAACGCCAGTTGGTCAAACTTTTCAAGGGAGAAAAACGGTACAAAACTGTTTCTGCAACCTACACCGTCAAAGCCAATGGATTTGTTAATTGCCCTTGTTCGTAAGCTAGCAAAAACGCTACCCATAGATACTAATCGCATTTATATTACTGGGCTTTCAATGGGTGGTTATGGCACATTCGATGCAATAGAACGTTTCCCCAATTTGTTTGCAGCAGCCGTACCAGTTTGTGGGGGTGGCGATGTAACAAAAGCCCCCCTAATTTCACATATACCCATTTGGATTTTTCACGGTGCAGAAGATCCATCTGTCAATCCAATTCTTTCATTAGATATGATATTCGCTTTAACAAAAGCTGGTGCGCATCCAGGTTTTACGCAATATCCAGAAGTTGGTCATTTTTCTTGGATAGCTGCCTACACTGACCAGTTGATGATAGATTGGCTTTTTAGACAGCATAAGTAAATTTGTTTTTTATAGACGATGGTACTAAAAGATTATTATAACATATTACAGGTATTGCCAACTGCTACTGGCGAAGAAATTAAAAAAGCGTACCGAAAATTAGCCTTACAATACCATCCAGATACTACTAACAACGATGCCAAAAACCATATACAATTTCTAGAAATAAAAGAAGCTTACGAGGTATTATTCGATACGCAAAAAAGACAATCTTACCATTATAAAAACTTTCATAGGGGTTATAAAGAACAGACCAATTTTTCGCCAGAAATTATCTTACAACAAACTCAAGATTTGGCTGCTTTAATTGCAGTTTTAGACCCGTATAAAATTGATTACGACAGACTTAGTTTTCAAATAACTGAATTGCTGAACACTAGCAATAGCAATACTTTACATCATTGTAATGACATTATTTTAGTAGAGAAAGTGGTTACAAATATTTTAAAATGCACCTTATTATTACAATATCAATTAGCGTTGCCAATCAATCAAAAATTGATACTAATTGCCAATAATAATCCTGCACTGATAATAATAATAGAGCAACAAAGATTGCAGCAAAAAAGACTTTTTTATTGGCATAAATACAAGCTATTTGTAGCATTGATTGGGGCTATAATTTTATGCATTTGTTTCTACTGTTTAACGTAGTTGTTATGCGTAAACGTTAGACATAAAGAATTGAAAAATTGATAATTAATTACAAGTATTTCTGGTGGGTTTAATTTACAGAATACGCCATTAAATTCACCTTTACTATTTAGTACAAAATCGGCTAGTTGGATGTGCTCTTTAAAGTCAACTTCGCCTTTACCCCACCATTTAAAAATGGTTTCCTTAACACTCCAGAAAAGTGTTAAAACACGGTTAATAGTTGGCTGCTGACGATTGACAATATCCTTTTCAACACTATTTAAAAACTTATGAGCAATCTTTACAACTTTATCTGTTTCAGTTTCAATATCAATGCCTACCCGTTCGCTTTTACTTACAATAGCCGCAGCAAAATTACCACAATGCGAAATTGAAAAATGATACTGCTCATCTGGTAAAAATGGTTTGCGTGTTGAAGCTATCAATATTTCTTCATTAGGAAAATCGGGGAATAAAAAACGCAGTAAATAGCGGCCAGCTAAGTGTTGTAGCCGTTTGTGTGGATGTGTGATATTGCTTTGTAGTGGTACTTTAGCTAGGAAAAAAGCCTCGTCTTCTTCTATTTGCCAAATGGCTAATTTGGTGTTTGCGTTAATATGATGTTGATAAAATAAAGGCATTGAGCAAATTTGAGATTTTAGTTATTGTTTTTTAGATTTTATTTGTAGGCTAAGGGAATTGGAACACGGATGACACGGATGACACGGATTTGAAAGGATAAAAACAGATTTTCAAATTGAGAAATAATCTAACATCACATTTCACACATCATAAATCACACATCTAATGATTTTATCCGATTCAAGAATTTTAGAAGAAATGGGCACTGGCACTATTAAAATTGTACCTTATTTACGTGATTGTTTGGGCAGTAATAGTTACGATGTGCATTTGGGTAAATACTTGGCAACCTACATTGATGCAGAACTGGATGCAAAAAAACACAATCAAATTACGCATTTTGAAATACCTGAGGAAGGATTTTTATTGTTGCCAACAAGTTTTTATTTGGGCGTTACAGAAGAATATACTGAGACACATGCTCATGTGCCATTTTTAGAAGGTAAATCTTCTACAGGTCGCTTGGGTATTGATATTCACGCAACGGCTGGCAAAGGCGATGTTGGGTTTTGTGGCAATTGGACGCTTGAAATATCGTGCAAACAACCAGTTCGTGTTTACGCTGGCATGCCAATAGGGCAACTGATTTATTTTCCTGTTGATGGGGAAATTGAAGAAAAATACAACCAAAAAAAGAATGCAAAATATAGTGGTCAACCTAACCGCCCTGTTGAAAGTATGATGTGGAAAAACCAATTTTAATTATTTATTCAATATCCAAATAGCAGCATTTAAAATCATTGCAAAACTTACCCAACTTATATACGGCACCAATAGCCAAGCCGCTGTTTTATTAAGTTTGGCAAATAAGAAAATGGTGAGCAAAATTAAAAGCCAAATGGCAATAATATCTATCAATGCACCCAAAATTTGATGCTGATTAAAGAAAATAAAACTCCAACTAACATTTAATACAAACTGAATTAAGAAAATAGAAATTGCCTGTTTGCGTTGCTTACTTGGTGGCTGTTTACAAATAAGATAAAGACTAATACCCATCAAAATGTACAATACCGACCACACTGGACCAAACAAATAATTGGGTGGATTAAAACTTGGTTTTTGTAATGTCACATACCAACTGGCAATTTCTTTTACAGTAAAAAAGCCACCTGCACCGCCCAATCCAATAGTTAGTGCCAAGCAAATTATCAGTTTAAAAATGTTAGATTTTCGCATATTTCTTTTTATAGGCTATTAACCACCCAATTACTTCGTTGTAGCTTTTTATGCCGCTTTTCTGTTGGTTAGCTTTTAAATATTGATCGTATAATTTAGATACAACGGGCTGCATATTATTTTGTTTGCCCGTAATATAATCTTTGTAAGTACGTCTATCTTTTTTTACAATGCTATTTAATTGTTTTAGGTTTAAGTACGCACTATAAAAATCTTTGGCAAATAATTCGCCATTAGCACTCATAAATATATCAAAGTAAGCGGAGTAAATAAAAAGCGGGTTATCGCTATGAGTAGCAGTTAAATAGCCTACAAAACTAGCTTCACTTTCGCTAGCATAACCCAACTGATGCGCCATTTCGTGACAAGCCACAAACGGAGTTATAAACTTTGGCAAATCAGTATTTAATTGTGCTTCACCTGAAAAAGGATTATAATAACCTGAATAACCAGCATAACTAACCAAGGTACTTAGTAAAGATGGCTTAACGGAATAATGCTGATAATTAAGAAATTGGAAAGTATTTTTTGTGTTTTGATAAGCATCAAAAGCTTGGTAGTAGATGATTTTGTTGTCGGGATATTGATAATTACTATCGCCTAAGGCCAACCTGCTGCCGTTTAGTTTTTCAAGAATATCGCAAGATAAATCGTGCAATTCCTCTGTTGAATATTGAGCATTTGGTAACTGTAATTGGTTCGCAATACCCAAACGGCTATAATTTAACCCCCATAAAACATTAAAAAAAATATACGCCCATAACAAAAACTTTATTGACTGCAAACTTGCAAAAGCCACCTTCTGCCAAGTAATTTGCTTTTTTACGAGACATTTTATAAACATTACAAACCAAAATACAATATACCCAATTAAGCAACCATACAAAATATCGCCAATGCTTACAGCCACAAATCCAAATAAAACTCTTTGACAATTAGCTACAAACAAGTAAAACTGAGTGCTATAGTACGTTTCAATAAAGGCAGGAAAAAAGGATAACGCATAGATAAAAATTGCTACAACAAAAGGAACAATCAGTTTTAACCAAAATAAAAATGGGGTATTTATCTTTTTGTTAGTAAGTTTCATTGAAAGCGTAAATAATCAACTTTTAAACAAACACCAATTTTACTTTTGCAATTCAATTCACAAGCCTTACTTTTGCCAACCCAAAAAAACCGAGATGAGCAACCGGAGAGAATTTGAAATAGCATTTGTGGGTTTAAGGCCTGGGGTTCATGAATTTGAATACAAAATTGAAGATAAGTTCTTTGTACCTTTTGGCGAACAGGACTTTACAAACCTACAAGCAGATGTAAAGCTGACCTTAGATAAGCAGAACGGCTTTCTGAAGCTAAAATTTGATGTAGATGGCATTGTAGATGTTGATTGTGACAGATGTGGTAATGGACTTAAGAAGCAGCTGTGGGACGAGTTCAACATTATTATTAAAATGGTTGATGAACCTGATAAAGCCAATTCGGAGGAAGAAGATTCTGATATTTATTATATCAGCAAAACCGAAAGCCATTTAAAAATTGCAGACTGGATCTATGAGTTTATCAACTTATCAGTACCAATGCAAAAAAATTGTGGCGAGGAAAAAATGGGAGGTGCCGAATGCAACACCGAAGTTTTAATGATGTTGAAAAAAATGGAGGATAAAGTAGTAAAAGAAAGTAACCCAATGTGGAAAGGGCTAGATAATATTAAAGGTTTAGAATAATTGATACTAATATTTTTTTTGATTTTATAAATTTGACGTTATGCCAAATCCAAAGCGGAGACATTCGCAACAACGCAGTGCAAAAAGAAGAACACACTATGTTGCACAAGAA
>JAYVNQ010000038.1:0-2273 GCA_043758365.1 Chitinophagales bacterium | reverse complement strand
ACACCGTAATGCCTGGCTTAATAGATGGTCACGTGCACATGGATCATGAGAACAATCCCAACCGTATGTTGGCCTTCACACAAAACAAGGCAGACATTGCTTTCACCTCTATTCAATACTCAAAAACAACCTTAATGGCTGGTTTTACAACTGTTAGAGACGTGGGTGGTGCTATCAGTATTGCCATTCGTAATGCCATTAACAAAGGTTTAATGGTTGGGCCTAGGGTTTATACCGCAGGTAGAATCATTTCTAGCACAGGTGGCCATGGCGATGCCACTAACGGCTTACGAGAAGATTTAATGAACATCACAGAATTAAATAGCGAGGTGGTAAATGGTGTAGATGAATGTATAAAAGCAGTAAGGCAACGCTATAAAGAGGGCGCAGATTTAATAAAAATCTGCTCTACTGGCGGTGTGTTAAGTTTAGAAAAAGATGGTAGTGGTGCGCAGTTTTCCGAGGAAGAAATTAGAGCTATTGTAACCACTGCTAAAGATTATGGTATGCGTGTTGCTTGCCATGCACATGGTGCCGAAGGCATTAAACGTGCCGTTCGTGCAGGTGTAACGTCGATAGAACATGGTACGTATATGGATGATGAGGCCATAGCCTTAATGAAACAAATGGGTACTTATCATGTGCCAACCATTATTGCTGGTAAATCTGTAGCCGATTCTGCAAAAAAGCCTGGTTATTTTCCAGATATTATTGCTGTAAAAGCCACGGCTGTTGGTGGTGCTATACAAGCCGCTTTTGCCAGATCTTACAAAGCAGGCGTTAAAATAGCGTTTGGTACCGATGCAGGTGTGTATCCACATGGTAAAAACTGGATGGAATTTGAATATATGACCCAAGCTGGAATGCCTATTTTAGAATGTATAAAAGCTGCTACCGTTAATTCTGCCGATTTAATTGGCGTGTCTGATGAGCTTGGTACGATAGAAAAGGGCAAACTTGCCGATATAGTAGCAGTAGATGGTGACCCAACAAAAGATGTAAAAGCTATGGGTAAAATGGTATTTGTAATGAAGGATGGTGTGGTGTATAAAACTGTAAAATAGTTTTTTTGTAACCAGTCTCTATAGTCATTTTTATATTAAAATAAAACAATAACTGTAAATTACAACAAATATTTTTAGATGAAACAAGTTATACTGACCCAGTGTGCGGCACCTATGCAGTCACATGAAAGTTATATAGCTGACAATATAAAATTTTATAACGCATAATTATTTAATGGAACTAACAAACCTCACCGCTATTTCGCCAATTGATGGCCGCTACAGAATACAAGTACAACATTTAGATAATTACTTTTCTGAGTTTGCTTTGATAAAATATCGGGTGTTTGTAGAAGTGGAATATTTCTTTTTTTTAGCCAATAAAAAGCTGTTCAAATTATCAGCAAAGGCAAAGGAGAAATTGCAAGCTGTGGCTGATAATTTTAGCGTTGAAGATGCACAAAAAATTAAAGATATTGAAGCTATTACCAACCACGATGTAAAAGCAGTTGAATACTTTTTGAAAGATCAATTGGACACGATTGGCATTTCAGATTTAAAGGAATGGGTACATTTTGGATTGACCTCGCAGGACATAAATAATACAGCAATTCCGTTGAGTTGGAAGCATTGCATGGAACATGATTATTTGCCAGCTATTGCCAATATCCATAATGGTTTACACGACTTGGCCGTACAATGGAAAACGATAGCTATGTTGGCTAAAACCCACGGCCAATCTGCTTCGCCAACAGTTTTGGGTAAAGAAATTATGGTTTTTGTTGAACGGATTGCAAACCAAATTACGTTATTTTCCCACATACCTTTTGCAGCAAAATTTGGTGGTGCAACGGGTAATTTTAATGCCCACGTTATTGCTTTTCCAGCGAAAGATTGGGTGGCTTTGGGTAATGATTTTGTAGATAATTATTTGGGATTAGAACGTATGCAATTTACAACACAAATTGAGCATTACGATAATTTGGCTGCCCATTGCGATGCGATTAAACGCATCAACACCATTTTAATTGATCTGTGCCGTGATATTTGGACGTATATCAGTATGGATTATTTTAAGCAAAAAACCAAAGCTGGCGAAGTAGGTTCATCGGCAATGCCACATAAAGTAAACCCAATAGATTTTGAAAATGCCGAGGGGAATTTGGGTATTGCCAATGCTTTATTAGAACATTTTTCTGCCAAATTACCAATCAGTCGCTTGCAACGTGACCTAACCGATAGTACCGTTTTGCGTAACCTTGGCGTACC
>JAYVNQ010000037.1:0-2275 GCA_043758365.1 Chitinophagales bacterium | reverse complement strand
CGAGCAAAGCCAATGTGGGTAATTTAAAGAATTGGTATTGGCAAATGGGTGATGGCAGAGTAATAGACACCACCAATGGTAACACGTTCAACCATAGTTATGCCGCTTATAGGAACTATACAGTAAAGCTTGCCGTACAAAGCGATAAAGGTTGTAAAAGCGATACTGTAAGCAAAACAGTTACCATTAATCCATTACCACAGGTAGGGTTTATTGTGCCAGAGATATGCTTAGCAGATGCCGCAGCTCAATTTACCGACACGACTAAAATTGCTGATGGCAGCCAGGCTAATGTCACATACAGTTGGAACTTAAATGTAACAGGGATTACGCCAGCACCCGCACCATTCACCAGTTTAACTATCAAGAACCCATCTGCTAAATACAAAAAATCGGACAATTACCAAGTATCAGAAACTGTTACTTCCAATAAAGGCTGTGCAGTAACGCTACAACAATTATTTACTGTTAATGGGTCGATACCAGTGCCTTATTTTGCGGTGCAAAATGCCAATAAACTCTGTTCCAACGATTCTGTGGGCATATTAGATACTTCATATATAGAGTTTGGCAATATCACCAAAGTAGAAATTGTGTGGGATAATGCCAATAACCCTAGTGTAAAAGAGATAGACGAGAATCCCACATCAGGCAATAACAAACTAGGCAAATTGTACAAACATTTGTACCCCAATTTCTTCAACCCACAAACAACTAAAACCTACCAGATAAAGTTCACGGCATACTCAGGAGGTGTTTGTGTTAATAGTATTACTAAAACTATTACCCTAAACCCAAGTCCCAAAGTGCAGTTCGCCGTATTGCCAAGTATTTGTAACGATACGATACCCAGACAAATAACCCAAGCCTCAGAAACGACAGCCATTGCGGGCATATTTACCTACACAGGTATAGCCACTAGTAATACAGGTTTATTTACACCCAACAACACATCAGCAGGCACGTACAATATCCAGTATAAATACACCAGCAATATTGGCTGTGCTGATAGTGCCACCCAACCGATAACTGTATGGCCGAGCCCAGTAGCCAAGTGGGGCATCAACTCGCCAGACTGCGAGAAAAATGATATTACGTTTACCGATAGCTCTGTAGCCAATTATAAAAAGATAAAAACATGGGAATGGGTATATGGCGATGGCACAAAAACCACCAGAACAGATAGTTTAGCCTATCAATACCAATATGCAGCAGCAGGCACGTACAATGCTAGTCTACGCGTAACTACAGATAGCGGTTGCCATAGCCCAACCAATGTGCAGACCATCAAGGTGAACTACCTGCCAAAAGTTACCTTCACCATGCCAACTATTTGCTTGCCAAATGGCAATGGCACATTTACCAGCACCAGCACTATTGGCGATAATAGCGAAGCACTATTTAGCTACCAATGGAACTTTGGCGACCCAAATAATGCAACAGGCGGTACACAAAAGGCAACATCGCACCAATATGCAGCTTTGCCACCAGCAGGGGGCTATCCAGTAAAATTGGTCATTACTACAAAAGACGGTTGTAAAGATTCACTCACCCAAGCCTATAGCGATGTAAACCCACAACCAAAAGCAGCATTTACCGCCATACCACAAGCCGTTTGTGTAAGAGATAATATCAGCTTCGCAGATAAGAGCGATGGTAAAACCAGTGCAGTAACCAAATGGTACTGGGATTTAGCACAGGGCATTCCATCATCTATGCAAAACCCAAGCAGACAGTTTAATGACAGTGGCAGTTACGTGATAAGCCTATATGTTGACAATGCAAAAGGCTGCCGCAGCGATACAGTAGCACAAACAGTAGTCATCAGCCCCTACCCAATATTGGAACTAGGGCCCAACCTAGTAGTGTTAGAAGGGGGAACGATACCATTAAAACCACAAAAAGTATATGGCAATAGCCTTAGTTATTTGTGGACGGCCATCTTACCGATAAGTAGCCCAACGTACTTAGATAGCGATACGATAGCCATACCAAAAAGTACCCCAGACATAACGGTTGATAGCATCATTTACCGCTTAAAACTAACAGGTATAGGTGGGTGTGCGGTTACGGACGAGCTAACTGTAGTGGTGCTGCATAAGCCAATTATACCAAATACGTTTAGCCCGAATGGAGACAATGTAAATGATAGATGGGTAATAAAGAGTTTAGAATATTATCCAGGTGCTACAATAGAAATCTACAACCGAGGTGGGCAATTAGTGTACAAAGTAACTGGCTACGACCCCGCCAATGCATGGGATGGCACCATCAA
>JAYVNQ010000036.1:0-2286 GCA_043758365.1 Chitinophagales bacterium | reverse complement strand
CTAATTTTCCGCCGCCATGGACTAAAAGCCCCCTGCCCCTAAAGGGGTGTGAAGAAGCAGCAAAAATTTGAGCAAAATCACTTAGAAATGATGATAGTTTTTGTTCATCATCAATAATATTTCCCCCGATTTTAATTACGTATAATTTTTCCTTAGTCATTCTATAAACTATTTGTAGATCCATTGCAATTACTCCCCTTTAGGGGTTGGGGGCATTGCTTTCAAAATTTCACTCAATACTGCTTGAGCAGCCCAAACTCGATTGCCTGCTTCTTGTGTTACCAAACTATTTGGTCCATCCAAAATTTCGTCGCTTAATTCAACATTACGTCTTACAGGCAAACAGTGCATTACTTTGGCATTATTGGTCAATGCTAATTTTTCGTTTGTCAGCATCCATTTAGGGTCATTCTCGTACACTTTACCATAATCATTGTAGGTACTCCAATTCTTCACATACACATAGTCAGCATCTTTTAATGCCTCATCTTGGTTGTGTGTGATGGTTGCACCTGTGGTAAATTTTTCTGCTAATTCGTAATCTTCAGGATGTGTAATTACAAAATCAACTTCGCCCCAAGCAGTCATCCATTCAGCAAAACTATTGGCCACACATTGAGGTAATGCTTTTACATGAGGTGCCCAAGTAAGAACCACTTTGGGACGACCGTTGACCGTTGACCGTTGACCGTTGACAAAATCCTCGTGAATGGTTATCACATCGGTTAAAGATTGCAGTGGGTGTAGCGTCGCACTTTCTAAACTCACTACTGGTACACCTGCATATTTTATAAACTGGTTAATATACATTTCACTGTAATCATCTTCTCTATTTTGTAAGCCAGGAAAAGTTCTTATAGCCAAAATATCGAAATATTTACCCATAATCGGTACAGCATCTTTAATATGTTCTACAGTACTGCCGCTCATAATGGCACCTTCTTCAAATTCTAAAGCCCAACCTTCCTTGTCTACATTAAAAACAATGGCTTCCATACCAAGGTTTTTAGCAGCAATTTGTGTACTTAATCTGGTACGTAAACTTGGATTTAAGAATAATAAACCAATACGTTTATCAGCACCTAACGCTTTATCAACAAATGGATTTGCTTTATATTCTAATGCTTTCGCTACAAGGTGATTAATAGCCTCCCCAACCCCTTCAAAGGCGGGGCTTTGAACGTCGTTGACTGATATAAATTGTTTCATATTTTATGACCTGTTGAGAGTATTCTATAATATTATTACTAAATATGTATAGCATTTTTGATTGCTCAAATATACCAATCCTATATATGCTGACTTTTAAAAGAAATCGATTAAAGTTTTAATTGATATTTAAATTACTTATCCTAAAAAACAAAACCACCTCTTTTACAAGAAGTGGTTGTTACTTACTAACCCGTCTATAAAAAAGTTTATGCTTCGTCTTTAATCACAATGCCGCCACCAACGTTCTCAGCAATCTTTGCTCTAATCTTTGCTTCAATTTCATTTGCCAATTCTGGATTATCTCGCATTAAATTTTTAACCGCTTCTCTACCTTGACCAAGCTTGTTACTCTCGTAGCTAAACCAACTACCACTTTTGTTTACAATGCCTAACTCAACACCCATGTCTACAATTTCACCTACTTTACTAATGCCTTCGCCAAAAATAATATCAAACTCTGCAGCTCTAAACGGTGGCGCTACTTTATTTTTTACAACTTTTACTTTTACGTGATTTCCTATGGCTGCATCGCCATCTTTTATTTGTGCAGAACGCCTAATATCTAACCGAACAGATGCGTAAAATTTTAATGCATTACCACCAGTTGTTGTTTCTGGGTTACCAAACATTACCCCAATTTTTTCACGCAACTGGTTAATGAAAATACATACGGTATTTGTTTTATTAATTGTGGCTGTTAATTTTCGTAATGCTTGGCTCATTAGCCTTGCATGAAGCCCCATTTTACTGTCGCCCATTTCGCCTTCTAATTCGCTTTTTGGTACTAATGCAGCTACAGAATCTATTACCACAACATCTAATGCACCAGATAAAATTAAACGGTCGGCGATTTCTAGTGCTTGCTCGCCATAATCGGGTTGAGAGATTAATAGATTATCTACATCTACACCTAATTTTTGGGCGTAAGCACTATCAAACGCATGTTCTGCATCTATAAAAGCACACATGCCACCCAGTTTTTGAGCTTCGGCAATAATATGTGTAGCTAAGGTTGTTTTACCGCTACTTTCTGGGCCATAAATTTCTATAACCCTACCTCTTGGAATGCCACCA
>JAYVNQ010000035.1:0-2286 GCA_043758365.1 Chitinophagales bacterium | reverse complement strand
TGTCTCAAATTCGGTACACATGCCACCTACTTTGTTAGACGTTCAAACCTTTTTTCAATCAAATAATTATCCTACCGAAGAAGCACTCAAATTTTTCCATTACTACCAAAGCAATGGCTGGAAGATTGGCGGCAAAACACCTATGCAAAACTGGCAATCATCGGTTATTAAATGGATGCTTAATGTGAAGGGCTTTACGCATCAGCAACCACCAAACCCACATTCACTTACTACTGATAAAGATTACTCCGATCCCTTGTAATACTTTTTTGCATGGCTCTAAGCAATCTGTTTCACTATTCACGCCCGATAACTATCGGGATTACCATTCACCATTCACTATTCACCATTTACTTTATGACCATTCCCTCACAATTACTCAACCTGCCTAGCAGCATCGACTATCCATTGTATTGGAAATTCATTCACATAAAAGGTATCGAATTGTATGGCCCAAAATTCGTTCTTCACGAAGAAGATACACAGGTCTTGCTACGGTTATTAATTTATTTCTTGCAGGATAAAACATTGGCAGAAACACACCATATTGACCTCCGCAAAGGCATTATGCTTGCAGGCCCTGTGGGTTGTGGCAAAACAAGTTTAATGCACTTAATGAAATGCCTATTAGCACCACGGCACCGCTACTGTATTAAACCAGCAAGAAATGTGGCCATAGACTTCTGTAGAGAGGGCTATGAAGTTATTATACGTTATACTAGATTATCATTCAATCCTTACACGCACAAGCCAATTAGTTTTTGCTTTGATGATGTGGGGCTTGAAGTAATGGGCGACTTTTTTAAAACCGAGTGCAATACAATGGCTGAAATTCTACTTTCTAGGTACGACTACTTTCAGCAGCAACAAATGCTTACCCATATTACCACCAACCTTTCTGCCCAAGAAATACAAGACCGTTACGGACAACGTGTTCGCAGCCGCATGCGAGAAATGTTTAATCTTATTGCGTTCGATAAAAATTCCACTGACAAAAGGCAATAATTTAACATTCACGAATACCATTAAAAAAGTAATAGCAACATGAGCTAAATGTTTAATCTTATTGCATTCGATAAAAATTCCACTGACAAAAGGCAATAATTAAACATTCACGAATACCATTAAAAGAAATTGGTAACATGAGGTATCCTATTGCAGGCATAAAACAAAACACATCTACTTGCTTGTTTTATATTTACTTCGCCAAATAGCATTCAATTATTATGTCCTTACAACAGTCGCCATCCTACTACGAAATTGTAAATGGTTTAAAAGAAAAAATAAGATTAAGCAAAGTAAGATTAGTGCTTACTGCTAATATTCAAATGCTTGCTATTTATTGGGAAATAGGTAATACCATCGCCGTTCAAGAAAGTGAAAAAGGCTGGGGTGGCAAAGTGGTAGACCAATTAGCCCACGATTTACGGTCAGAATTTCCAGACTTTAAGGGCTTATCACTTAGAAACTTAAGATATATGCGGGCTTTTGCCTTAGCATGGCCAGAATTAGCAATATTGCTGCAACCTGCTGCAACATTAGATAATCCTTCAATTTTGCAACAACCTGTTGCAAAATTACCTTGGGGGCATATATGTCTTTTAATAGACAAAAGCAAAAGCAAAGAAGAAAGGATGTTTTATGCATCTAAAACGGTTGCAAATAATTGGAGTAGAAATATATTATTAAATCAGGTAGACAGCCAATTATTTGCAAGGCAAGGAAAATTACAAAACAATTTTTCAACTACCCTGCCCGCTTTGCAAAGCGAACTCGCTAAAGAGCTCTTTCAAGACCCATATAAGTTTGATTTCTTTCAATTATCCCAAAATGCAAAAGAAAGAGATTTAGAAAATGCACTGGTAAATCATATGTCGCATTTTTTGGTAGAACTAGGCAAAGGATTTGCTTATGTGGGCAGACAAGTTAATATTGAGCAAGGCGGCAAAGACTATTATATAGACTTACTACTTTATCATTTAAAGCTGCATTGCTACGTGGTAATGGAACTTAAAATAGGCGAATTTGTTCCCGAATTTGCTGGCAAAATGAATTTCTACCTCTCAGTTGTAGACGAAAAACTAAAAACAACAGATGACAAGCCTTCTATAGGTATCATACTATGTAAAAGCAAAAATAAAACCACTGTTGAGTATGCATTAAGAGATATGAATAAACCTATTGGCATTGCAGCATACCAGTTCACACAAGCTATACCAGATAACCTTAAAGGCGATTTACCAACTATAGAAGAATTAGAAAATGAAGCAGACAAAGAAATAGTAG
>JAYVNQ010000034.1:0-2287 GCA_043758365.1 Chitinophagales bacterium | reverse complement strand
ATTCACATTGGCTAATAATTGTTCTATTGCTGTTATAGTTACCTCAATAAATTCTGTGTGCATCTCATGTTCATCCATCGTTTGGGCTTTTACAGGCTTAAATGTGCCAGCACCAACATGTAAGGTTACAAATGCTTTATTGATATTTTTTTGGGCTAGTTTTTCAAATATATCTTCGGTAAAATGTAGCCCTGCAGTAGGTGCTGCTACACTACCATCGTGTTTAGCATAAATTGTTTGATAGCTAAGTTTATCAGCAGTTTCAACAGACCTGTTTAGGTAGGGTGGTAGCGGAATTAAGCCAGCCTGATGCAATATTTCTGCAAAACTAAGTGTGTTATCATTCCAAGTAAATTCAATTATAAAACAATCAATCAGTTGCTCAATTTTCTTTGCCTCTATAATCAAATCATATTTCTCTTTCACAAACTGTACGCCGTGGTGGATCATCTTAATCAGCGGTTCACTTTTCCATTTTTTGGCTCCGCCAATCAAACATTTCCACAAAACTTTTCCTTTTTGTAGCATGGCAGTAGTAATATCTGGGTATTGGTGATGGGGTTCTAAACAAAAAATCTCAATAATGCTTCCTGTATTTTTGGTAAATAATAACCTTGCTTCTACAACCTTCGTATTATTAAAAATTAGTAATGAATTTTGGGCTAATTGTGTATCTAAATATTTATACTTACTCTCTGTAATATCTCCGTTCTTAAACACTAAAAGTTTACTCTCATCTCTTTTAACCAATGGAAATTTCGCAATTTTTTCTTCTGGCAAATGATAAGTAAAGTCGTTTATTGACAATTGTTTAGGATGTATCATATTTATTTAAACTATTTAATGCCGTGTTAATGTTAGTATTTCAATATTAAATAACGCCTTATTCACACTTACACACACTCTATTAACATCAATTTTATTCTCAAACCTCTAATTTTCTTCTCAAACACAATGCTGTATTGCCTTTCAGGGCATAAAATACTGTGGATAAATACAAATTCTTAGAATTGGTATTTAAAGTGGGAAATTGTGTTATTTTGTGTTAATAAATGGTAATTCTTAAACAAACTTCCTAATATGAACGGTTTTCACGGTGAATATGAAGCAACAGTTGACCCCAAGGGTCGCTTTCTGCTGCCAAGTGCACTAAAAAAACAGTTGCCTGAAGGTGATATGCGTTTCATGCTCTCAAGAGGTTTTGAAAACTGCATTACTCTTTACCCCATGCCAACTTGGGAGTCCATTTTAGAAAAATTCAAAAAACTCAACCAATTCGACCCAAAGGTACGATTGTTCACTCGTCAGTTTTTAGGCGGTGCCACCGAAATTGAATTAGATAGTGCAGGTAGAATGATGCTATCAGCAAGTTTTAAAGAGTATGCCGGCATTAATAAAGATGTTGTAATAGCTGCTGTTCTTGACCGTTTTGAAATTTGGGATGCTGTGAAATATAAAAAGCTCTTTGATAGTTTGTCTTCTAGCGATTTTAGCAATTTGGCCAACGAAGTAATGACAGGTATTTAAGCTAGTTAAGAGTTGAAAATTATAAATTATGAGTGAAAAAAAAATAGGGTTGATAAATAATTCATCACTCATAATTCATAATTCAGCACCCGATTACCATGTACCTGTTCTTTATAAGGAAACATTAGAAGCTTTAAATATTCAATCAAATGGTGTGTATGTGGATTGCACCTTTGGTGGTGGTGGACATAGCAAAGGCATTTTAGAAAAGTTAGATGCTACAGGAAAACTAATAGTATTTGATCAAGATGCAGACGCTGCTAAAAACGTACCCAACGATAAAAGAGTAATGTTTGTGCCACATAATTTTAGGCATTTACAAAGATTTTTAAAGTTGCATAAAATAGTAAAAGTAGATGGTGTTTTGGCAGATTTAGGAGTAAGTAGCCACCAATTTGATGAAGGAGAAAGGGGATTTTCTATTCGGTTTGATGGCCCTTTAGATATGCGGATGGATCAACGGCAAAATGTAACGGCTGCAATGGTTGTAGCCACATATTCTGAGCAACAATTGCATAAAATATTTGAGCAATTTGGCGAGGTAAGTAATTCTAAAACGCTAGCAAAGCATATTGTTGAAGCGAGAAAGCAGATGCAAATACAAACCATTTTACTGTTTAAAGCAATGATTAGCCCTGTTGTTAAAGGTAATCCTAATAAATATTTAGCACAAGTTTTTCAAGCATTACGCATAGAAGTAAATGCAGAGATGGAAACACTTAAAGAAATGTTGTTGCAGTTAAATGAAGTGGTTAAAAGC
>JAYVNQ010000033.1:0-2289 GCA_043758365.1 Chitinophagales bacterium | reverse complement strand
AGCAGAATATGTTATTTGTATTGATGCAGATACCAAATTAGCGGCTAATGCAGTGAGCAGGTTGATGGATAATTTCTTTTCGCAACAAAAACCCAACGAAAAAATAGTGGGTGCGGTTGCAGGAACGGTTAAGGTTGGTAATGAAGTTAATATGCTTACAAAGTGGCAAAGCATAGAGTACATAACTAGCCAAAATTTTGATAGAAAAGGGTTTGCTTATGTAAATGCAATAACCGTTGTTCCTGGCGCTATTGGTGGTTTTAGAAAGCAGGCATTAATAGATGCAGGCAGTTTTACAACCGACACATTGGCTGAAGATTGCGACCTTACTATCCGCATTTTGAGGGCTGGTTACGCTATTGCCAACGAACCAAGAGCCATAGCTTACACCGAAGCACCGGAAACTGTAAAGCAGTTTATGAAGCAGCGTTATCGTTGGAGCTTTGGAGTTATGCAAACGTTTTATAAAAACAGAGACTTGATGCTTAACACGAAACATGTATCGCTTGGGTTTATAGCAATGCCAGATATATTATTATTTAAATACGTAATTCCGTTCTTTACGCCTTTAGCAGATATTTTACTATTAATCGGATTGTTTACAGATAATGCCGCACAAATAGGTTTTTATTATATAATTTTCACTTTAGTTGATGCAAGTATTGGCGGATTATCTTTTTTGTTTGATAAAGAAAATCCTACAAAATTAATTTGGTTAATCCCTCAGCGTATTATTTATCGATGGTTAATGATGGTTGTTTTGTTTCGATCGTTTAAGCGTGCCATTAAGGGTGAATTACAGCACTGGGGCATATTAAAAAGAACAGGAAGTGTAAAGGATTTGGCTTAACGTAATTAATTTAAAAGCCCGTAAAATCATGCATTTACGGGCTTTTGCGGAGAGTAAGAGATTCGAACTCTTGATACAGTTACCCGTATACACACTTTCCAGGCGTGCTCCTTCAACCACTCGGACAACTCTCCATTTCTTGCTTTGTAGGGCAACAAAAATAACGTTTCGAAACAGAACCATTTTACAAAGTTTAATGGCCTTAAAACTATAAATCAGCACCATCGTTATAAAGTATCACTATTAACTTTACAATCTAAAGTGAATTTATGAACGAGAATTTTGTTGCCAGAATAACCCAAGAAATGCATGAAATTGAGCACGAAGGCTTACTAAAAAAAGAGCGTATAATAACTAGCGAACAAGGAGCAGAAATTATAGTGAACAGTAAATCTGTTTTAAATTTCTGCGCCAATAATTATCTTGGTTTATCATCTCACCCAAAAGTGATAGAAGCTGCCCACAAAGCCATTGATACACATGGTTATGGTATGAGTAGTGTGCGTTTTATTTGCGGCACACAGGATATCCATAAAGAATTAGAAAAAAAGATAGCTGACTTTTTGGGAACAGAAGATACCATTTTATATGCTGCGGCATTTGATGCAAATGGTGGTGTATTTGAACCTCTATTTAATGAAGCTGATGCCATTATTAGCGATAGTTTAAATCATGCCTCTATTATTGATGGTGTGAGATTGTGCAAAGCCCAACGCTACCGCTACGAGCATAATAATATGGATGATTTGGAAGACAAATTAAATGCGAGCAAACATTTACGAAGCCGCATAATAGTTACCGATGGTAGTTTTAGCATGGATGGTACGATTGCACAGTTGGATAAAATTTGCGATTTAGCAGATAAATATGATGCAATTGTAATGATTGACGAATGTCATTCATCGGGATTTTTAGGAAAAACAGGCAGAGGTACGCATGAATATAGAGGCGTAATGGGCAAAATAGATATTATTACAGGCACACTAGGCAAAGCATTGGGTGGTGCAAGTGGTGGTTTTACATCGGGTAGAAAAGAAATAATTGAAATTCTGCGTCAGCGTTCTAGGCCATATTTATTCTCAAATACATTAGCACCAAGCATTGTTGGGGCAAGTATTGCGGTTTTAGATATGCTTACAGAAACCACAGAATTAAGAGATAAGTTAGAATATAATACCACCTATTTTAGAACAAAAATAACTACTGCCGGGTTTGATATTAAAGCGGGTGACCATCCGATAGTACCAATCATGTTATATGAGGCAGAAGTTGCTCAGACTTTTGCGGCTAAGCTATTAGATGAGGGTATTTATGTTATCGGCTTTTTTTATCCGGTTGTTGCAAAGGGCTTAGCAAGAATTAGGGTACAATTAAGTGCCGCACACACACAGGAGCATTTGGACAAAGCCATTGCTGCATTTATAAAAGTTGGCAAAGAA
>JAYVNQ010000032.1:0-2296 GCA_043758365.1 Chitinophagales bacterium | reverse complement strand
GAATGATTTTTATCGAAACAAATAATTACTATTTTTTAAAGCTTCCAACTAGCTTCAAGCTTTGTTTTAAGTTCATAGTTAGTAAGGTCAAACTGAACAGGCACAACGCTTACATAGTTGTTTGCCAAAGCCCAAACATCGGTATCGCGGCCTTTATCAAAGTTTACAAATTCGCCAGTTAACCAATAATATTGCTTACCGTGCGGATCTTTTCGTTCATCAAAATCTTCAACATATTTAGCGTAAGCTTGGCGGCAAATTTTCATACCTTTTATCAAATCTGGAGTAGCCAAAGGAATGTTCACATTTAACAACAAATGCTTATCCATTTTTTTACCCAATAACAATTCAGCCACTTTACGAACATAAATTTTGGCCGCACTAAAATCGGCTTCCATAGCATAATCCAACAACGAAAAACCAGCAGAAGGAATACCTTCAATAGATGCTTCCATTGCTGCACTCATGGTTCCGCTATAAATAACATTAATACTGTGATTTGCCCCATGATTTACGCCGCTTAAACAAATATCTGGTTTACGATGTAGCACTTTATCTACCGCTAATTTTACACAATCAACAGGTGTACCGCTACAAGTGTAAGCTTCTACACCATCCATAAAACTAACTTTTTGCAAACGCAATGGATGCCCAATTGTAATTGCATGTCCCATGCCACTTTGCGGTTTATCTGGTGCAACCACCACAATCCTACCCAGCCCAATAACCGCTTCTACCAACGCTTTTATACCAGGTGCAACAATGCTATCGTCGTTTGTGATAAGAATTATTGGCTCTTCTTTTACCTTCTTAATTTTTGCCATGGGTGCAATATATAACTATGATTTTTATGATTAAAATTGCCTAGATAATTTTTTATCTGCTGAATAAACATCTTTTAATTAAAGGTTAAGATGGCTTAAATAAGATTTTACTATTTTGCAGCCCGATGAAAGTGTAGGAAGTTTAAAAATGTACCATTTATTAGTACAAAATTTTTGGACTAATAAATGAAAACATAAACATGATTTTGTGCAAGTTTAAACAGTTTGTAATTAATGGCTGAACTCTGAAACTTGGAACTCAAAACTTTGTTTTGTGCGTCGGTTCATCAAAAAATACCCACATGAAAGCAATCATACCAGTAGCAGGGGCAGGAACCAAACTTAGGCCTCATACATATACACAGCCAAAAGCTTTAATACCTATTGCAGGTAAAACTATTCTGAGTTTTATTGTTGATCAATTGCACGAAGCAGGCATCAATGAATTTATTTTTATAGTTGGTTATTTAGGCGAAAAAATACAAGAATATGTTAAGCAGACTTACCCTAATTTAACCACACATTTTGTTTACCAAACTGAACGCCAAGGGACTGGGCACGCCATAGAATTAACCAAAAATATTGTTGGTGACGATGAAGTATTTGTAGTGCTTGGCGATACGATTTGCGAGTACGATATTAAAGAAGTAATGGACAGTCCTTTTAGTATGTTAGGCATAAAAAAAGTAGATGATCCACGCAATTTTGGTGTTGCAACCATTAATGAAGAAGGCTTTATAGAACAAGTGGTAGAAAAACCAGCCATACCCAAGAGCAATATGGCTTTGGTGGGTTTGTACAAAATAAAAGAAAGCCATTTTTTATACGAATGTTTGCATAATTTGTTTAGCCAAAATATAAAATCCTACGGTGAATATAATTTAACAGATGCGTTGGATTGTATGATAAAACATGGGGCAAAATTTAAGTCGTTTAAAGTAAAAAATTGGTTTGATTGTGGTAAAAAAGAAACGCTTTTAGAAAGTAATGCCATCCTTTTAAAAAAGTTTGGTGCTAACATTATTAACGAGCATAGTTTCAAAGGCACTATCATTATTCCACCAGTTAGTATTGCACCAGATTGCATAATTGAGAACTCTATTATTGGTCCAAATGTGGCCATTGGTGCTAACACAACTATAAACCGTTCTATTGTTAGAGATAGCATTATAGGATCTTACACCCACCTATTTGAAGTAGTGTTGGACAACTCACTTATTGGTAGCGATGCATCGGTAAAAGGCTTGAGTCGTAGCTTAAATATTGGCGATAATACAGAGATAGATTTTGGCTAATAACTTCCTTATACATATATAATAATCTACCCGAATTTTAGCTTTTTAAATAAGGCTATGCAAAGAATAATATATTTATAACCTGTTGGCGGAATTAAAAAGCTAGAGTATGTTTAACTCTACCGACAGGTTGGTTGTTTATAAACTTGTTTAAGAACTGCAAAGTTGTGAGTCCAG
>JAYVNQ010000031.1:0-7281 GCA_043758365.1 Chitinophagales bacterium | reverse complement strand
GTTAGCCGTCACCTTTATTCGACCACTCTAATAATTTGGAGTGGACAATATTTTTTAGTTCAGGCACTTTTGACAGAGGACAGCGAAAAGCCACTGTTGTAGTTTCTTCGCCGTACTTTTTCTTTTGACCAGAACCAGGGCGAGTGCCGCCCCTGTTCTCAACTTTTTTCTTTTTACGCTGCATATTTCACAGTTTCAGTTCTCCAGGTACAATCTTCATTTAACCTTTTAACTGTTGTAGAATATTTGCCAGCTAAGAATAGTGCAAGCATTTTTTCAAAGTCGTTTACATCATTTAGGGTGTCTAAGAAATCACTTGCACATTCTACTGCAAATTTTACATCTGCATCATTTGAATAAGAAAGAGCAAAGTTTTTAAAAGCTAAATCTGCGTTTTGTGTTACTTGTAAAGTTGTCATGATTTTTATTTTTTTGTTTGTTTGATAAATCAAAGATACAACTTATTATGAAACTGCAAACTATTTCATAAACTATTTTAAATTTATTTTTTAAGTTCCTAATAAAAAGGCGAACGGCTAACAAAAGTATTGCTGCAAGCGTGGCTGGACGTTGTTAGCTTGGGCTGCGGTTCTTTATTCTGCATCTGCTCCGGCAGACGAATATCAATTTAGCTTTCACTTGTTATCTTTTAAATTTGTTTTTCAATCATCTTTAGTTGGGGGCAGACATAGCATCAATGCCACGCCTGACAGCAATACCCTAACGTTAGCCGTCAGGCTACACCCTAATTAATAGCCAGCCTCTTAATTTTGTTAGTTTCATAATTTCCTTTATCTTTACTGCCTAAAGCAATTCACAATAAGGCTTTAGCCGCTGTGACAAAGCACATTACGCCAGCCATACGTTGGCGTTTCTTTTTTAGCCCATCCCATTCACGCTATAATAAACAATGCTATCTCTGTAATCTCCTTCAAAGGCACTTACACCGTGCATTATCTCTCTTACATTAAGTATCGCCAACGAATAACTTTTGCTATCAATACAAGTATCTAATTCGGGCAATACCAATTTGCCACCTTTGCCTTTTATTTTATAAAATATCAAATTCAAAACGCCAGGCAACGAAGCAGTATCATAATGCAAGCCCAGCAAACCATTATAATTAACAGACCCACTGGTGTAGTGATTGCTGATGCAAACGCTTTTTTCGCAAAGTAGGTTTTGTTGCCGCTTTTGATTTTCAAAAGCCGTAGCCAATTCGCTATTTTTTTCGCTGGCAAATTGAATGCCTAATTCAGCAAGCAAGGCAATTGCTTTTAAAATTGGGATATTATCTTCCTCTTTGTGATAAGCAGCAATGGTGCATTTATGCCTCCCTAAACTACCATCTGTTCTTAACCCTCCAAAAAATATTGATTCCAATTGTCTATCCCCATACACATGTGGAATAAATGATTTCTTATCGCTCCTGCATCCTTCAATAATATAATCAATAAGGTATCGAATATTGGCATTTGTTTCAGGAAAAAAAGCACCAACTATTTTCCCCTTGTGCCTGATAATTTGCTCATCAGTTACGTTTGGCTCATGCCAGCCTGGTATATCCCTTTCTTTATACTCTGTTAATTTCATTTTCTATTTCTTTTACTTCGTTTTCTAAAATTGCTATGGCTGATAATAAACGATTTCGCCTAAAGAATTGATTGTAATTCTTGTGCATAGATTCAATCCTGTTGTCAATTTCTGACAACAAATTTTCATCTACTTTTTCAGGTAAATCAATTTCAAAGCCTACTGCTTTTACTTCGGTTTTTTCTGGTATTCCGTTAAGAAAATTCATTGTTCAAAATTTTATTGTCTTGCTTCATATAGTGGGAAATATCATTGCTTAAATCTACTTTCCTTTCATATAAATTATTTATATAGCCCTCTACGCTATTGGCCAGATAAATGTTGTGAATGTGTGTTTGCTTTTTCTGCACCAGCCTATCAATTCTACCAACTCCCTGAAAGCGATGTATTGGGTTTAATGAATGTCCAAATAGTATTACATGGTTTGCATTAGGGAAGTCTAACAATTCTGAACCACATCCATAACTTGCTAATAACACTTTATATTTCCCCTCTCTAAATAGGTGTATAGCCAAAGCATTATCCTCACTACTCTGCTCTCCATGCAGTTCAATAAACGTAACGCCTGATGCTTGCAATGCTTCCCTTGCAATAGCTATATCGGAATATCGGCTATTAACGGTAAAGCCAAAGACAATCAATTGTTCATCATGCGGTATTTCTTTTAGCAGTTCAACCAGTTTGCTTTTCTTTAATTCTGCACCGCCTATACGATAGCTGCACTGCACCATTGAAGTAAACACATCTACAATACTTTGCTTTTCTTTTATGAATTTATTGGAGCGGTTGTAAAGTAAATTCATTGCCTCTGCCTGTGTGGCATTCAGCATTAATTTGTATTCTTTATTAATGCTTTTTCTATTGTCATAATCATACCGGTTGCGATGAAAAATATATGGCGAAACTGATTTTAAAAAGTTCAGCATTGATTTTACGCCCTTTATTTTTTCTCCTTTTACATTCAAATAATTATAAGCCTTTTTGCCTTCTTCGATAATTATTTTTTTATCCATGCAAAAGAAAATGCCAAACAAATCCAGTACTCCATTAACGCAGCTTGTAGCCGTCAATCCATGCACATATCCAGCCTTGAAAAGACTTACCCGAATGTTATTAGCCAGCTTGCAATCGGGGCTTTCATTCATGGCTACAATGCCATTCTTCGCCCTGTGAACTTCATCTATTATAACGCAGTCTGTTTCGCTAATAAATACATCCTGGTTGTAGCTGAACCAATTTATACTAACTACTTTTATTTCAATGCCAGCATTAAGCCATCTTTTAAAAGATATATCCAACTGCTCAATCGCTCTTTCATATTGTGGCGTAATCCAGTATAGCCGTTTTATTTTTTCATGATTAAAAAGGGTATTGGCAATTTCAATCCCAATCTTTGTTTTACCGCATCCAGTCCATAACCAAATCAAACTTCTTTTTAGTCCTACAGAGAATTCAACCGCTTCTTTTTGTATCTGCACTAAATCGGCAGGGTAATCTTTTTCCTCTATGCCTGTAACCCATTTAATAGATGCAGGAGGCTTCTGCTGCAATATTTCTGCAAGAGAAATATCGGCAAAAGAGTTGTTCGTTTCAAACCAATCATCTACCACCACGTCATAGCCATTGCCCGATGGCTTCATATCTATGATAGCAGCGTTTGGAATCCAAATCTTGCTGCCATTCATGAAGAGCTTTGCTTTATTGGTTGATTTCAGCAGCGATATTTGTCTTGCTATTTTCAATACTTTCTTTTTTAATAATTTTCCCTAATTGGTTAATAAAAACTTTTTGTATTTGCAGCCATTCTTCTGCTTTAATCTTGTGAGTGTCTGTTGCCGATAAAGTAGTTACTGGTCGCAATGCAAGGATTTCACTTGCACCAATCACAAACCAATATTTGCCCTTCAATTCTACTATATCATTTTCCTGCAAGTAAAAGCCACGTTCTATTTTTTCACCATTATTCAAAGCGGTCATGTACTCCATCAGCGTAACGGTTTCTTTTTTCACCTTTCCTTTTTCATCAATCCAAACTTTTAGCATGAAATTTTTATCGCTGAAAACAAAATCAATTTTTCTTTCATTGTCTTTAAACTTGCCAGTATTGCCTTTCCAGTCTGTGCTATGCAATGGGAATATTTTTTCAGCACTTTGTTTTATTGATATTCGTTTTATCGGCTTGCCGTTGTGTGTGGCAGGCGTATCTATCAATGATAAAATACCTTCTTCATGGTTGCCTTTCTCCGCTATCCTTGCCTGTATCTTTTCACGGATAGCTTTATCCATTATCTTCTCCACCATTGGGGCTGTGAGCTTGCTAATAGGCTGGCGAATTTTATAAAATACATCTTCCACCACTTCACCTTTTGCATTGCGGTGCTTTTTTACACGCCTACCAAAAATGCTTTCCTGATGCAGGGCAAAACGTGGATTAAAACCAAACTTTGTTTTTCTTGCAAATTTTATTCGTGGCATAAAAACAATCACATCATCAAAAGGAATAATCGGCAATTCCGATTTTATTCCATACACCGAAACGCTATCATTACTTACACTATGCCTACGTATCGCATCAAAGTAATCAACTGTGTCCTGGCTCATGTTTGCCATCGTCCACGCCTTAGCTAAGTAATGCCTTGCATCCTGCTCGCTATAGGTTTCTTTAAGCCATTGTTTTGCGTAACGATTGATTAATTTATTAGGAATGTTGCCACCGCCCAACGTGCCAAAGCACTTAGTATTGTAGTCGCTGTTTTGTCTTTTGCTTATCCAGTTTTCAGGAATTTCCGCATCACTCATCAACAAGTATTTTTGCTTGCTTTCCGGGAAGGTTTCAACTACTTTTCTATACTCACTTTCAATGCCCAACTGTTGTGCAAATTCAATACCTGTAAGCCTGTTCTTTTGCTCATTTAATGTAACAGGGCAAAGCACCTGATTGCCTATTCCACGTTCGTATATCTTGCTTTTTGGCACTATGTGGTCAAGATTGTATTTATCGGTAAATAAATCTTTTTTATCAATCAATACATCAGGTTGGTAAGGGCTAACGCCGCCACTCTCGTTCCACAGTTGCAGTTTCAATCGGTTGTAATCACTTAACCCTTCATTCTCTTTTTTAAATTTCTCGTCTTTTCTTTTTTGCTGTGCAATGGCTTTACGCCCTTTGTTCCCCTGCTTCAAAAGATGATCAATTTCAAACTGCATTTCTGTTATTGGGTAGTTGGCTTTTAATTGGGTAATTAAAGCCTTATAGCTGTGGTAATGCTGCTCCAGCACCACATTTCGCAAAGCCACATTATCAAAATCAACTACGCCATAAACTTCCAGTATTGCTTCTTTTAATTTATTCCCCTGCTGCATTAATGGCATTAGTTTGCGGATGGCTTTCATGCTAAAATCTCCCCAGCCCAATTTGCCAAAATCCAAGTCCAATAATTCATTTATTTGAAAGTCGCTGAACTGGTATTTTTTGGACAAAAGATGCCCTAATCTTTCATTGTCGGTAGCCGAATAAATGTCCTGCCACAGGTTGTAATCTTTCTCAATTTTTAAATCATTAAAGGCTTTGGCAATAGGATTGCCAGCTATCAATTTTCCACTAAACCAACTGTATTGCGTTGGCTTGCTCAATCCTAAATCTTTGAGGCAGCTTGCCTTTGTGATGTTGGTCCCGTTGCTGCATTTGTCAAACCACTTTTGGCGTTGCTCAAAGGATATTTCCAACTCGTTTTTATCATTGTCATATATGCTAATATTTAGCACATCACGCCAAATCCTGAACTCCTGATAAATGGGGTTTGAAGCATGGATAACTGTTCTGTTTTTCTCATAATCACACTTGCCAATTTTGCCTTTTTTCAATGGCCTTTGATAATAGATTATATCAAATAATTTCTTTCTAAGAGTTGGCTCAATGCCTTGCTTATCCATGATGGCGTTGAACTCATTCTCGTAACTTTTACGGGTAAAAATTACATTGGTACTACTCTCCATTGTAAGCAAGTAAGCGGCAATGGAAGGGTAACCTTTTAAGTTTTCTTCGTGCCTTTCAATTTCTTTAAGGTAGTCGCTGTTTTCATTATCACTTACGCCACGTTGGCTTTTATAGCCCCTCTTTACTTGCAGGCTCATTAGCACAGTTGCTAATACTTCGGGGTTCATTACATGTTGCAGGCATTGCACACGAAGCCTTAACACTTCTTCCCGGCTACATTGGCGAGGATGTACATTAAAGACTTTCCACAACGTATTTTTTAAATTATTCCTTCGGCTTTTGTACCTCCAAAGATTACGCCTCATGCCAGCTTTCAGCCTTTTATTTATCCGCTTACTTACTGGTAGTCCAGCGATAAATTCATAGTAATTATCAAAGCTGACATTTACTTTTTTAATACCAGTTTTTATAATTTCGCTTCCTTGTGTAACGACGTAAGCAATTGCCCGTAGGCCACAATAAACATTTAGTTTCATATTTTGACAGTTTTAAAGTCTTTAAATTGCCCGCCCGAACCGCTAACAAAAGTATTTGTGCAAGTCAGGCGGACGAATAAACAATGAGCATTTTTACAGAGCCAAACAGCATCAAGTTAGTGGGCAGACGTGCAAAGCCTCCTGCCCTGCACAAATACTCACCGTTGTAGGAAAGCATCTGCCACACCCTGCTATTGCAAAGTGGAAAAATGCCGAATAATAAATTGAGGGGAAATTTTAATTGTGTTGGCCGCCACGATTGTGGCGTGATGCTTTCAATTTTATAGCATCTTCTAAGGACATTGCCTTTGGTTTGGCAGTCCAATTTTTTCTTAACTCATCAGCAATAGTATCAGCAGCTTCCATTTCGGCTATTGCAGG
The DNA here is from genome assembly GCA_043758365.1 of Chitinophagales bacterium. GTDB lineage: Bacteria > Bacteroidota > Bacteroidia > Chitinophagales > Chitinophagaceae > Parasediminibacterium. The sequence continues at coordinate 834 of JAYVNQ010000031.1, read as the reverse complement.
GAATAAATGCAATGCTTCGCAAATTTGCAAATATTGCTTCATTCCAAGCCAAAACTTGCCACCTTCCATTGCGTTAATTGTTTTCCTTGCAAGCCCAGATTTATCAGCTACATCTTGCTGCGATAGCTTTAATTCAAGCCTTCGATTTTTTAAGAAGCTCGCCATTAATTGGCGAGCTTCTTCTAATACTTTTTCGTTAATCATATTAGTAATTGTCTTGTATTTTAGCACTTGAAGCATCGTAAGAAAGAGAACCATGTTTTGCACTATAATCATCCCTTCTTACAAAATCAGGCTCATTTTCTTTTAAGGATAAATAGCCTTCCCAAAGTGCTTTTTTTGCTGCTGCTTTTGTTGGAAAAATAACACGGTAGTTGTTGAATCCTGTGCTTTCTGATTTTGAATCAATTGTGGTAATTGCTCTTAAAAGTCTGTTGTTACCTGAGATTTGTCCGTTGATTGTGATAATCGTAGTCATTTTTTTTAGCGGTATTTATTCAGTTGCCCCCTGATTGAGAAACAAATATAGTAACAAATTTGTTACAAAAATCAATTTGCAAAAATAATTTTAAAATAATTTTCCCCTCAATTTCAAAGAACTAATTCGACCACCCTACTATATGCCTTCCTACAACATGGGTATTGCTGCAAGTCAGGGCTTGACGAACAGATCCGAGCAATTATATAGCTGAACTTTTCCAGCAGTCATTGCCCTGCCCTGACAGCAATACTCGATCGTTGGCAGTAATGCTACGACCACCGTTCAATATCCATCGCAGGACAATATTTTTTCTTAATCAAACCTGTATTTTTTAATTTATGAAAAGTTGCCCA
>JAYVNQ010000030.1:0-2311 GCA_043758365.1 Chitinophagales bacterium | reverse complement strand
CTTCAAATTTTAATGGCGTTACCACAGGTAAGCCAACAATAAATTTTGCTGAAATAATCAAACAAAAAACAGCGTTGGTAGCCGATATGCAACAGCGTAAATACATGGACTTGTTACCAGGCTTACCACATTTAAAGATAATAGAAGGCAAAGCGAAGTTTGTAGAAAAAAACATAGTAGAAGTAAATGGAGAATTGTATGAAGGTTCTAAAATCATTATTGCAACTGGTGCAACTACTCTAATCCCAGAAATCATTGGCATCAATGCTGTTCCTTATTTAACCAGTACAACATTATTTGAATTAGAAGAGCAACCACAATCACTTATTGTTTTAGGGGCAGGATATATTGCTCTTGAAATTGCACAGGCATACAACAGATTAGGTACAAAAGTTACCATCATTCAACGGTCAGAAAGCATCCTTTCAAAAGAAGCAAAAGACATAACTGATGAATTAGAAAAACATCTTGCTGCCGACGGCATAACCATTCATACAGGTACAACCATAAACAAGGTTTGGATGGAAGGAGCAAATATTAAACTCTCTTATACAACAGTAACCAATGAAACAGAAGCAATAGAAAGTTCTCACATCGTTATTGCAACAGGAACAAAAGGAAATACAGAAAATTTAGGTTTAGAAAAATTAAGTATTAAAACAACAGACAGAGGCTTGATTAAAGTAGATGAATTGCTAAGAACAAGTGCTGAACATGTATTTGCTATTGGTGATGTTACAACCAATCCACCCTTCGTTTACACGGCAGCTTATGAAGGTGGCAAAGCCGTAGTCAATGCTTTTAAACCCCAACATAAGCAAGCAGATTTTTCAGTTCTTCCCTGGGTAGTATTTACCGACCCACAAGTTGCAGGTGTAGGTATAGATGAAAGAGAAGCAGAAGAAAAAGGCATTCCACACCAGGTAACTACATTTTATTTAAAAGATATTCCAAGAAGCATAGTTGCATTAGACACGAGAGGTTTTATTAAGCTGATAAGAAACCCTGAAAATGATTTGCTATTAGGTGCAAGAATTGTAGCCCCTGAAGGCGGTGAATTATTAATGCAATTGAGCCTCATTATAAAATACAAAATTCCATTAAAAGAAATTATAGGTATGTTCCATCCTTATCTTACTTTAAGTGAAGGTATTAAATTAGCAGCCATGTCTTTTACAATAGATGTGAAGAAAATGAGTTGTTGCGCAAGTTGATTTACTGCATCACTTTATTTTATAAGGTAAAATTTCCGAACGTCTCTGTGTTGCTATCTGCGTTATCTGCGAGACAAAAACCTACCGCAATATTACCGTTCCCAACTGCTTAGTAATTTGCTGTTCCATTTGTTTTAAATGCTGATGAATTTTTATTAGTTGCATTTGGCCTTCCATATCGGCATGTTCCATATCGTATTGGTTTTGGTCAAACATCTTTTTTATTTTGCGTAGCTTGTAATAATTTAAACTCATTAACACATCTTGATGGCTGGTATCTTGTCCAGTAATTTTTTTGCCATCAATAAGGTTATCCCAACCTGCATTTAACTCATATGGAAAAATAGTTATGGCAATAGTTAGGTTACGAATAGCTTCATCTTCATTATATAAAAATGACTTGGTATTTGGCTGTGAACCTTGCCTGTACTGTAATCTGTACATTTCTAGTAATTGCTCCAACTGTTGGTTATCAAAGTGAAAACCTTCCATTTCTGTAAATACATAGTCTGCAACAGTTTGTGTTTCTGTAAATTGATTAAGACCAAATTCAAGCAAAATCCGCAGTACATTTCGCTCGTGTTTTTCATCAACATTTATCAGAAATGTATTGTCGTTTAGCACATCTTCTGGCTGCTCAACCAGTTGTGCATTTATATTATCAAAAGATTGTTTTTTCTCGTCTTTTACAACCTTGTCCCGCTTGTATTTATTAACTAAAGTGGTTAAACCACCTTCATCAATTTTTAATATAGATGAACATTGTTTAATATATTCTTGCTGCTTGGTAAAATCCTCGGCCTTATTTATTTTACTAATTGTTTCAGCAATTTGATTTACCAAAGTGCTTTTTTTAGTTACATCGCTACCAGCATCTTTCAGCATCACTTCTAGCTGAAAAAGAATAAAGTCTTTTTTATAAGCTGCAATAAAATCTTTAAAGCCAGTTGCACCAACTTTATTAACGTAACTATCAGGATCTTCTTTATCAGGAATCAGCACCAACTTTACGTTTAAGCCTTCTTCTAAAGCCATATCTAAACCACGTAAAGCAGCCTTAACACCAGCACTATCACCATCGTAAATAATGGTTAAGT
>JAYVNQ010000029.1:0-7341 GCA_043758365.1 Chitinophagales bacterium | reverse complement strand
CCCATTTTAATTTAAATAACAGCGAAAAGTTTGAAATTGACCTGAAAAAATTTGAACAATTTGCTGATTCGCCAGTGGCAAAAAGCTCTAATAATGCTGCCATACAAACCTTTGTGTATTTGCATATTGCCAAAATAAATAAGCATTTTTTAGAAGGTACTTTTACCGAAGGCCTACAATTGGTGCCATACATTGAAGCGCAATTAAAGGCTTACGAACTGCAATTAGATAAACACAGGATATTGGTGTTTTATTACAAAATTGCTTGTCTTTATTTTGGTAGTGGCAACAACGAAAAAAGTATCGACTATCTTAATAAAATCATTTACTGGAAAGTGGATTTGCGTACCGATTTGCAATGCTATGCACGCTTATTGCATTTAATAGCCCATTACGAACTTGATAATTACGAGCTTTTGGAATATTTGGTAAAATCGGTATATCGGTTTATGGCTAAGATGAATAGTTTAAGCACTGTGGAAGAAGAGGTTTTTAAGTTCATCCGTAAATCGTTTTCATTATCACCCAAAAAACTAATTCCTGCCTTTAAATCCCTAAAAGAAAAACTAGAGAAACTAGAAGGCAACCCATTAGAAAGCCGAAGTTTTATGTATTTGGATATTATTGGTTGGCTAGAAAGTAAAATCATCAATGTACCCGTACAAGATGTTCGTAGGCGGAAGTTTTTGGAAGGAAGAAAAGGGAAGGGCTGATAGTTCCCTAAACTGCATTGGGGTGCAAAATATTTTGCTTCAAAGCGCCCTCGGCTGGAAACATCTAATAACAATGGGTTTCAGCATATTGAAAAAGTGTCTTAAACCCCTGCTTTATTTATTCGGGGATAAGTTTTCCCATTTGTATTGGTACGATATTGATAATACCCACTAAAACATTTATATGGAAAAGCGAATATTGGGTATTATTTTATCAATTGCAGGCATCATTGGACTTATAGTTGCAGGCGTTATTTTTATGAATAAACAAAATGGAAATAATGCTTTTAAAGAAATTGCCATTTATGGAATACTAGGTGCCATTTTCTTTATTGCTGGCATTGGTTTAATAAAAAGTACTAAGGATATGCCAACCTAGTTTTTAGCCATCAAAATACAGTTTTTAAATTCCATATGATAATATTATGTGTAATCATGTTTTGCAATCTTCCCAAGTACTTTTAACAAATAAAATTAAACTATGCCTTACATAACATCGTTTGCAACTCCTAATGTGCCCGTAAATATTTATTATGAAGATTGGGGTAGTGGCGACCCTGTAATACTCATTCATGGCTGGCCTGTATCTCATGAAATGTGGGAATATCAACTTAATGAGTTGCCAAAACATGGCATTCGTGTTATCGCATATGATAGAAGGGGTTTTGGTAAATCGGATAAGCCTTGGAGCGGTTACGATTATAATACTCTTGCAGACGATTTAAAAGCATTGATTGATGAACTTGATCTTGACAATATAACATTAGTTGGCTTCTCAATGGGTGGTGGTGAAATAGCTCGTTATATTGGTTTGTATGGCAACCAATTAATTTCAAAAGCAGTATTGGTGAGTTCTATTGTGCCGTACTTATTGCAAACAGATAGCAACCCAAATGGTGTTCCACAACAAATGTTTGATGGCTTTGAAGAAACATTATTGGCCGATCGTCCAGATTTTTTAACAGCTTTTGGAAAACAGTTTTTCGGTGTATCCTTCTTAAATAATCCTGTGAGCCAGCCCATTTTAGATTGGATGCAGATGTTGGCATTACATGGCAGTTTACGAGCCACTGTTGAATGTTTAAAAGCTTTTTCAACCACAGATTTTAGAGAAGATGTGCTTAAAATAAATATTCCAACATTGGTTATACATGGCGATAGCGATGAAACCGTGCCCATTGAACCAACTGGTAAACAAGCCGCAGACAGCATTGCCAATGCACAATTTATTATTTACGAAGGCGAGCCTCATGGTTTATTTATTACCCAGAAGCAACGTTTAACGCAGGACTTATTAGATTTTATACTCTAAATAACTTATTATAAACCAGAAGATATATAGTTCATTACTTTTAGGAAAAACCCAAGAAGCCGCTGAAATTTCAGCGGTTTCTGTGTTTAAAAATCTACATATACATTTTTACGATTATTGAACTGGAACAAATAGCGAGAACATGGAACCAATGCCAGACTTACTTTCAGCTAGAACAAAACCATTTTGATTGGTGGCAATTTTTTTGACAATAGCCAAACCAATACCTGTGCCTGAATAAGCATTTTTACTATGAAGCCGTTGAAAAAGTTCAAAGATTTTAGTTGCATATTCATTTTCAAAGCCAATACCATTATCTAAAAATTTTATAAGGTAATATTCTTTTTGTTTGTTTGCTGATGGATGTTCAATTGCTTTCCCATGGATACGTTCGGAAGTAATTTTAATATGTGGTACTATTTCAGGGCGACTGTACTTAATAGCGTTACCAATTAGGTTTGTGAATAGTTGGCAAAGTTGATCATAAGATCCATTAATTGTAGGTAGATTTTCATACTCTATAATAGCTTGTTTTTCCAGAATTGGGAGGCTTAAATCTTTTTTGGATTCTTCTACAATATTATTCAAATCGCAGGGAACAATAATTTGTTTGTCTGTATCGGTTCTGGAAAAATCAAGCAGCGAAACAATTAGGTTTTGCATATGCTCACCAGCAGCAATAATACGGTTAAAATAATCCTGTGTTTTTTCTGAAAAATTCGCTGTTTCCTTAATGAGTTTTCCGAATATTTGTATCTTCCGTAATGGTTCTTGTAAATCGTGACCTGCGATATATGTGAATGATTTAAGCTGAGCATTTGAGTTTTCGAGCTCAATATTTTTTAATGCAAGTATTTGAATTGTTTCTTCCAACTGCGTTGACTTAAAAGCCAATTCTTCCGTGCGTTCGTTTACTTTGTTTTCTAAAGCTTCTGAAAACATCTTTTGTTGCGAAATATCAATGCTAATGCCTGTTAGCTTCTGTGCGACACCTAATTCATCGTATTGATACTGCCCTGTTGATTTAATCCAAACCACGGCCCCATCATTTGCACGTTTTATTCTATAATCTAGTTCATAAATGCTATTATTTAACTTTGATTCTTCAATTTTTTGAAAAGCTAATGCTAAATCCTCTGGAACAATTGCTTTATACCAATCTTCATACGTAAGGTCTTTATTTTTTTCATTATATCCCCATATTTTTTTATGCAAATCACTCCATTCTAGTGCTTGTGTTTGCATATTTAATGACCAAGTGCCAACATTAGCAGAATCGGTAGCCAATTTTAAGTAGGCTGCCATATTTTCTATAGCTTCTTCCGATTTCTTTTTTTCGGTAATATCTCTTGAAACAGAGATAATCTGTTGCACCTTTTCACCAGCTTTACCGACAGGCGATACTAACACATCCCACCATTTTGGTGTGCCTTTTGCAGTAAGACATAATGCTGTAAATTGGGCAGTTGCACCTGTTAATGCTTTATCTATTGCTGCTTTTACTATTGCTTCGTTTTCGTTACCCCAAAGGGTAACCCAATTTTTATTTTTAAAATCCGAGAAATCATCAATCTCCATTTGGAAAAGCCCGTTGAAATTCATATACTGTATGCGACCCTCTACATCTAATACTTTTAAGCAATCGGGGCTACTTTCCAAAACGGTTCGGTTAAATTCTCCACTTTCTTCAATTTGTTTACGTGCCTTTACAGTTTCTGTTACTTCCGTTCCTATTGATATGATACCGTAAATTTTATTATCTAAATCAAGTAATGGTTGATATATAGAATTGAAATAGGCTGTTCTTGTTTCATCTTGGCGTTTAAGTTGAATGGGTATTTCGGTGGCAATAAATGGTTCACCTGTATTATAGATATTGCTGAATATAGTTTTTAACCCTTCCTCAGTTATAGGCGACACGTCAAATAAGGGCTTATTGATTACTTCATCGTAAGTTTTCCCCCACATATCAAGCTCTTTTTTATTAATGGTTGCTATTTCATAGGTTGGTCCTTCAAATGTGGAAATAAGCACCGGTGCCTGCAATATTAAGTTGCGGAAACGCTGTTCGTTTTCTTCAATTTTTTTATTGGCTAATGCCTGTTGAGTAATATCCTGCAATGTTCCGTTAAAACGGTAAGCCTTTTTATCTTTTCCAAACCAAGCTCGTCCTTTTGCTCTAACAATCCGTTCTTGTTTTGTTACAAGATTTTGAAGACTGTATTCAATTTCATACAAACCACCCGACTCGTATTCCAATGTTTTTTTTATAGCATCTGCAACACGACTTCTATCTTTTTCATCAATCACATCAATTGCAAGCATAAGATCAACCTCCTTATTATGCGGTAAGCCAAACCAATCTTTCAATCGGTTGTTGCCAATAAATTTATTGGTTACTGGATCTAAGTCGAAGGTGCCCAATTCTGTTGCTTCAATTGCATAGGTCAATTGATTATTCGTTTCTATTATTTTTTTTAGATTGTTTACTTTCTCAGTGGTTTCAATGAGAGTTAAAAATACACCCCCTGTCTGATCGCTTTCGTCTTTAACAGGGCTAAAGCTGAAAGTCCAAAACGCATCCTTCATTGTTCCTTCACGATATATTGGAATTAACTGATCTTCATACCAAGTAGCTTCAGCGTTGTTAATTACTGAATCAATATCAGGTTTTAAAATGTGCCACGTTTCGTGCCAGGCTTCTTCGCCTTTCATTCCTAATATTAATGGGTGTTTTCCATCATTTGCCAGACTAAAACGGTAGGCATCGTTGTAAAAACAAACCAAGTCGGGACCCCAGTACAAAAACATAGGAAATTTTGAATTAAGTAAAATGCTAAGTGTAGTACGAAGGCTTTGAGGCCATTTCTCTGCCGAACCTATAGGTGAAGATTCCCAATTGTATGACCGGATTAAGGAGCCCATTTCGCCACCGCCTGAAAGAAATTGTAAAGAATTCGTCATATTAGTTTTATTTTTATAATCATCAAGAATTTGGAGAAAACTTTAGATTATGAAGTAATTTAGATGAATAAAATTTAGGCATTCAAATCTTTTTAACACTTGTTAAAAAAAAAGTTTACAAAATAATGTCTTTTGAAGCCAGGAATTTGCGAATTTATTTCTCCTAAGAAAGTACTTTTAATCTTTAACAAAATAGATTAAAAATTTAAAGTTTAGCCAGCTCTCAGGTGAAAATTATGTAGTTAATTAACTTAACCTGTAACATAGGGTGGTTTTGTGTTTGCTAACTTTATTATGTAGTAATTCAATAGCAATTTCTATCAATCAATTACCAGTAAAAGTCTTGGCCTATATTATAACAAATTGCATAAATGTGAAAATTAATGAGGCTGGTTTCGTTACTGATTCTAGTGGTATTGTTACTTTATTTACAGTTATTTACTTAACCAGCATAAAGAAAGATATTTTAAAACCTCGTAATTCCAGGTTTTTAATTTGGTCTTTTTGAGTATTGAATTTTAATTCGTAACACAATAACGTGGGACTGTAACAAACTCACAAAAAAACCATCTCAAATATTACTTTGAGATGGTTTTGTATTATAAAACAACCCAAGTTGCTTATTCAAATTTCAAATCTAAACCTAAACCTCTTAATTCGTGTACCAATACATTAAATGATTCTGGAACACCTGGTCTTGGAATATTTTCGCCCTTAACAATTGCCTCATAGGTTTTTGCACGGCCAATAATATCATCAGATTTTAAGGTTAACAATTCTTGTAAAATGTTAGCAGCACCATATGCTTCTAGTGCCCAAACCTCCATCTCACCAAAACGTTGACCACCAAACTGTGCCTTACCACCTAACGGTTGTTGTGTGATTAAGCTGTATGGCCCAATTGAACGAGCATGCATCTTATCATCAACCATGTGGTGTAATTTGATCATGTAAATAACACCTACAGTTGCTTTCTGGTGGAAGCGATCGCCTGTTTCACCATCGTATAAATAGGTGTGGCCATTTAAAGGAATACCAGCTTGGTTACATAAATCTTCAATTTCGCCAGTGCTAGCACCATCAAAAATTGGCGTTGCAAATTTCATCCCTAGTTTTAAACCTGCCCAACCAAGTATGGTTTCATAAATCTGACCAAGGTTCATACGAGAAGGTACACCCAATGGATTTAATACAATATCAACTGGCGTTCCATCTTCCATAAAAGGCATGTCTTCTGCACGAACGATTTTCGCAACAATACCTTTATTTCCGTGGCGACCCGCCATTTTATCGCCCACTTTCAATTTACGTTTAACTGCCAAGTAAACTTTAGCTAATTTTAATACACCTGCTGGCAATTCATCACCAATTGATATATTGAATTTTTCACGTTTGTATCTACCTAGTTCTTCGTTAAATTTGATAGTGTAGTTGTGCAATAACGTGTTGATGTAATCATCGGTTTGTTTATCACCAGTCCAATTTAATGGATCAACTGTACCATATTCAATAGCAGCCAAGTTTTTGTAATTGAACTTGGCACCTTTACCAATTAAGCTTTCGCCAAAATTGTTAGTAACACCTTGTGAAGATTTATCTTTTAACAATGTTTGCAACTTGCTTAACAATTGTTCTTTTACTTCTTCAGATATAACTTGGTGTGCTTTTTCAACTTTTTCTAATTGTGCTTTCTCTTTAACTTTTGTGTTCTTGTCCTTCTTGGCACGTTGGAATAATTTTTTATCAATTACAACACCTTCAGTACCATTTGCAGCTTTTAAAGAGGCATCTTTTGCATCACCAGCTTTATCGCCAAAGATAGCACGTAACAATTTTTCTTCTGGTGTAGGGTCAGATTCGCCCTTTGGCGTAATCTTACCAATTAAAATATCACCTTCTTTAATGCTTGCACCAATACGAATGATACCGTGTTGATCCAAATCTTTAGTAGCCTCTTCGCTTACATTGGGAATATCTGGCGTTAATTCCTCCTCACCCAACTTCGTATCACGTACTTCCAACTCATATTCATCAATGTGAACAGAAGTAAACATATCTTCCCTTGCTACTCTTTCGTTAATAACAATCGCATCTTCAAAATTGTAACCCTTCCAAGGCATAAAGGCCACAACCAAGTTTCTTCCCAATGCTAATTCACCATCTTTAGTAGCATAACCTTCTGTTAAGAAATCACCCTTTTTAACTTTTTGACCTTTTTTAACAGCAGGACGTAGGTTAATACAAGTGGCTTGATTGGTTTTTATGAACTTAGTTAGTTTATAAACAACCAAATCTTCCTCAAAAGATACCAAACGGTCTAAATCGTTTCTGTCGTAACGAACATGAATTTCA
>JAYVNQ010000028.1:0-2319 GCA_043758365.1 Chitinophagales bacterium | reverse complement strand
TCACGCAACAAGTCATTACCCTCACGGGTTCTTTCACCCACACCTGCAAATACCGATAAACCACCGTGACCTTTAGCAATATTATTAATCAACTCTTGTATTAATACTGTTTTACCCACACCAGCACCACCAAACAAACCGATTTTACCACCTTTTGCGTAAGGCTCAATCAAGTCAATTACTTTAATACCAGTAAACAAAATTTCTGTTGCAGTACTTAAGTCTTCAAATAAGGGGGGTTTGTTATGAATAGGACGACCACCTTCTTTACTTAATTGCGGCAAACCATCAATAGCATCGCCAGTAACGTTAAATAATCGGCCATTAATCTCAGGTCCAACAGGCATAGCAATTGGCTTGCCTGTATCATTTACAGCCATACCACGCACCAAGCCTTCAGTACCTTCCATAGAAATGGTACGCACACTATCCTCACCAAGGTGTTGTTGTACTTCTAATACCAACTTGCTACCATCATCCTTGGTTAACTCCAATGCATTATAAATATCAGGCAGTGCATTATCATTTGCAAAATGCACATCTACTACCGCACCAATAATTTGTTTTATTTTACCTATAGACGCCATAATATAGTAAGTTTTTTAAAATTGGGTGCAAAAATAAGGATATGGTGTTAAAATGCCAATACCAAAAATAAAGCAATTTTTAAGCAGATACATTTCAAGCATTTTACCTGTTTATATTATAAAAAAACGCTTCACTTTTGGGTAAAACGTATAAATTATTAATAATATATAAACGTAATTTATATGGTAATCTCTACAATTTTAAATTTTACCAAGCCGTTTGGCGCCTGTATTTCGGCTATCTGACCCTTTGCTTTACCCAATAAACCTTTGCCAATTGGTGATGATGCAGATATTTTTCCTGCTTTTAAATCAGCTTCCTTTTCACCCACAATTTGATAGGTTACTGTTTTTTTTGTAGCCATATTAGTAATGGTGGCTTTTGTTAAAATGGCTACTTTGCTTGTGTCTATAGTTGCAGGATCTACAATTTTAGAGGTGGCTATTATGCCTTCCAATTGCTTTATCCTAGCTTCCAACATCCCTTGTGCTTCTTTGGCAGAATCATATTCAGCATTCTCTTTTAAATCGCCTTTTTCTCTGGCCTCACCTATTGCTTTTGAAGCTGCTGGCCTATCAATCGCTTTCATACGTTGCAATTCTTCTCGCATTTTATCAAACGTTCCTTGCGTTACATATTCGCTCATAATCTTATTTTTAGATGATACAAAAAAAATACAACGTCACAGAATTACTGCGACGTTGCATAACTACAAATATAGAAAATTGACAACAGAGCCAGCTATTTTTTTACTGAGATAATATTACAGCATTAAACTTGGCCTGAATTGTAAATAAACTTGCCCACTGATTGGCGATGTACCGTATAAATTTTGTAAGGATGGCGGCACAATATTAACCGACAATTGTGTACCTGCTGCAACTGTAAAAGCACCAATATGAAACAACACATGATTATAACCTGCGGTGATTTTATGAATATCAAAACGCCTATCGCCATATCTGGTTTCAATGTCTAATTCCTCGCTTGATTTTTGTACAAATTCGTATCTGCCATACAACGCATTTTTATTATTCAACTGCAAATTAGATTCTGCCAAAAACGATTGTTCTTTGTGTCCAAAACCCGCATCATTCAACCCAAACACAAAAGTTGAAGCCACATATTTACCTGTTTTAGTAACTGGAGAACTGTACTGTGCAGAAGCAGTATATCTCCAAATATTTTCATTAGGGTGTAAGCTTTCTGGACTTTTTAAGTACCCTTGCGAAACCTGCAATGCCCAATCCTTGTTTGGATTGTACGAGATACGATAACTGTAACTATTAAAAGTAGCTTTATCAAAATCATACCGATGTTCATCTGGTTCTCTACCTGTAAAACGAGATGTTTCTAACTTAAATTTATTCAATCTAATACCTACAGTTGCTACGCCGAAAGTAATGTGTGTGGCATCTTGCCAATGATGACCCAATGGTGCATCAGGGTCGTTCATAGTGCTGGTTCGGTGCATAAAAGCAGTTGGTCCCAAAGCGGGTTCGCCTGGGTAACCAAAGTATCCAAATACATCTACATTTTTACTTAATCGTTGTGAATAAGACACACTTAATTCTGAAAATAAATCGTGTGGATGTTGCCTATCTACCAAGGCTTTTCCTTGGTAAGCTTCGCCAGATTGAAACAATAATGGATAGCCACTATTGCCAACCGTTAACGCATCTAAACTAAACATACTGCTAAAATGGAACAAGCCGTTTTTACCAACTTGTC
>JAYVNQ010000027.1:0-2319 GCA_043758365.1 Chitinophagales bacterium | reverse complement strand
ATGAAAATATCACAAAAACAGCATTTAACAAATTGGTTTAAGATACCCGTTATAGCTGTTTATGTTTTATTTTTTTCGGTTCAGTTGTTTTTTAATTTCAATATTGCTAATCGTACAAATAACCATTGTGGTTCTACTATTTATGCTGTTAGTAGTAGTGTAACAACTATTGTAAAAGCAAACACGCAGCCAGTAAAAAAGGTTAATGTACGCCTAAATAAAAGGTTTCAGCCTGCAAATGTGCCCGGTTGCAATCCGTTTTATATCCAAATTCCCCAGCGTTTTATAGAAATTAAAAAAGGATTCGTTTGCTCAAATCCTTTTATCTCTACTTATCAAATATCTGCACAAACTCTACGAGGTCCGCCTAATGTTGTTTAACCATTAACGCTTAACAACATTCTTCATTTTAAACTTATTGTATGGTTACTTTCTTTAAAAGAAGGTGCTTTGCAGCATTGGCATTACTGCTGGTGCCTGTACTTTCTGTAGTGGCACAAAAAAAATATAGTCTGACAGCCTTTGTTGATTCATCAATAAAATACCTGCCAACTTTAAAGCAAAAAGCAGCTTTAATAAATATTGCAAAAGCATCGGTTAGCGATGTTAAACATTCTTTTCTACCACAATTAAAGTTTAGTGAGCAACTAAACATTGCATCTAACAACTCAATTGCTACTACCTTTTTTTCGTTTGGTATTACCCCTACAACATCTGGTGGCATACGTAGTAATAATTCGTTAGATGCTGTAACCGCAAACGTAGGCGTATTGTACAGCGAATATGAATTGGCAAATTTTGGTTTAAACAATGCCAAGCTCAATTATACAAATGCCAATGTTAACCTACAAGAAGCCGATTTACAAAAAGAACAATACTTGGTATCCTTAGAAGTTGCAAGGCTTTATTTTAACATCCTTAAAAATCAATATAGACTTAATGCAGACAAGCAAAACAATGAACGCTACCAACGTATTTTTACAGTTATACAAGCATTAACTGCTAGTGGATTAACAGCAGGTGCAGACTCATCTTTGGCTAAGGCAGAGTTATCTAAAACTCGTATTAGCTACAATCAAACCCTTGGTAGAATTAACCAATTAAAGCAGCAAATGGCCTATTTTACCGGTATTGTTGACCCGCAATTGCTGTTAGACACACTTAACTATAATTCGATAAATAGTTTGCCTGCTTCAATCAATTTTGGGTTGGATACAGTAAGTAACCCATTAATAAATTACTATGCAAAAAAGAAAAATATATTTTTAGTAAATGAGATGCTAATTAGCAAATCGTTCCTACCCAAAATTTTATTGGCAAGCAGCTTTTGGGCAAGGGGTTCCAGCATCCAGTTTAATGATGATCACCAATCTTTAGCTACAGGCTTAGGCTTTCAACGGTTCAACTATGCGGTTGGTGTTGCATTTACCTATAATCTTTTTAATGGGCTTTATAAAAAGGATAAAATAGCCATTAACAACTATCAAATACAGGCAAGCGATTACGAATTGCAACAACAAAAATTAGCGCTAAATTCATCTGCTTTACAAGCTGAAAATGCTTTGCAAACTACTAAAGCCAATTTACAAGAGTTGCCAGTACAGCTACAATCGGCGCAGGCAACATTTGCACAAAAAACAGCACAATACAAGGCAGGGCTTATTTCGCTTATAGACTTAACGAATGCCTCTTTTGTTCTTTATCGCTCACAAACAGATTATATAGAAACCTTGACGGATTGGTATTTGGCACAATTGGACAAAGCCGCCGCAACTGGTAACCTTACACAATTTATTCAAACAATAAAATAATTATCATGGTACGTGCAGCATTAAAAAGGCCCATTACCGCAATGGTGCTTTTTTTAGGGCTATTGTTGTTTTCTGTAATGGCAGTAAGAACAATACCGATAGACATTTTCCCGCAACTTAACTTGCCTACCATTTATGTAATTGAATCTTATGGTGGTATGAGCCCCGAGCAAATGGAAGGCTTTTTTGCTACACGTTTGCAAGATCAATTTTTGTATGTAAATGGAGTTAAAGACATTGAAAGCAAGAACATACAAGGGCTTACAATGATTAAGCTTTCTTTTTATGAAAGTACCAATATGGCTGAAGCCTCAGCACAAGTTGCGCTACAAGTAAATAGGGCTTCTAAATTTTTCCCACCAGGTGCACTACCCCCGCAAGTGGTGCGTTTCGACGCATCTTCATTACCAGTTGGGCAATTGGTTTTTAGTAGTAAAACAAAGTCGTTGAAGGATATTTACGAATTGGCTGCTAGGCGTATCCGTCCAATGTTTTCAACTGTTTCAGG
>JAYVNQ010000026.1:0-21311 GCA_043758365.1 Chitinophagales bacterium | reverse complement strand
TTTTTCTTTCTGTCTTCCATGGCAGCTTCACTCACTTTATCATCAATTCTTGTTTCGCCACGTTCGCTTGTTTTTGTTGCAATTATTTCAGAGATGATATCATCAATAGTAATTGCATGGCTTTCTACAGCAGCGGTACACGTCATATCACCAACGGTACGGTAACGCACTTTTTTTATTGATATTTTATCGTTTGGTTCAAGCTGAATAAATTCTGACATGGCCACATATTGCCCTTCAAATTCCAGCACTTCACGATGATGAGCAAAGTAAATAGAAGGTAAAACGATGTTCTCTCTTTTTATATAATTCCAAATATCTAATTCAGTCCAGTTGCTAATAGGAAACACACGAACGTTTTCGCCTTTATCAATTTTACCATTGTAAATATTCCACAATTCGGGGCGTTGCAGTTTTGGATTCCATTGACCAAACTCATCACGAACTGAGAAAATACGTTCCTTGGCTCTAGCTTTTTCTTCGTCACGTCTAGCACCACCGATACAAGCATCAAACTTAAATTCCTCAATAGTATCTAATAAAGTATAAGTCTGTAAAGCGTTACGGCTTGCAAACTTGCCTTTTGGTTCGGTTAAATTTTTGGCTTTAATAGTATCGCCAACGTGACGCACAATCAATTTTTCGCCAATATCATTGGCCAGTTTATTGCGATAATCCAATGCTTCCTGAAAATTATGACCCGTATCAATATGCACTAATGGAAAAGGAAATTTACCCGGACGAAATGCTTTTAATGCCAAATGTACCAACACAATAGAATCTTTACCACCTGAAAATAATAGGGCAGGACGCTCAAATTGACCCGCCACTTCTCTCATTATGTGGATGGATTCTGATTCTAAGAGGTCTAAATAATCAAGACGATAGTCACCCCTAGCCCCTAAAGGGGAATTATTATGTTCTGCTCCATTTATAATTTCATTACTCATTCTATATTGATTATTTTTATTTTCATTATTTCCTTGTTCCCCTTTAGGGGCTAGAGGTTTATTTTTTTTACTCCTCTTTAGGCGTGGGGGTTAATGGGTATGCAAACCACATTCTTTTTTGCTGGCATCTTCCCACCACCAACGGCCGGCTCTAAAATCTTCGCCAGGCTTAACGGCACGTGTGCAAGGCAAGCAACCAATACTTACAAAACCTTTATCATGCAAAGGATTGTAAGGAATATTTTTGTTAGTGATTTCCGCTTTTACTTGCTCTGTTGTATAATGTAATAATGGATGAAACTTGATAATTTGGTTGCTTTCATCCCATTCTAACATTTCCAAATTTTCTCTATCAGGCGAATGTTCTGCACGCAAACCTGTTACCCAAACTTCATTACCTGCTAAAGCTCTTTTTAAAGGTTCTACTTTTCTGATGTAGCAGCAAGATTTTCTATTCTCTATACTTTCATAAAAAGCATTTGGGCCTTTTTCTGCAACGAAATTTTGTAAAGTTTCCGCTTGAGGATAGTAAGCTTTAATGCGAGTATTGTAACGTTCGTTAGTGCTAACCCAAACGCTATAAGTTTCTGAAAATAAGCGACCTGTGTCTAATGTAAATATGCTGATTGGTAATTGGTTTGATAAGATTTCGTGGCTTATTAATTGGTCTTCAAAACTAAAGCTTGAAGAAAAGGTAATTTTACCAGAAAATTTATTTGCCAATAATTCTAAACTTTTCTTTGTTTTTAACCCACCAATTTGGTAGACTAATGATGTAAGATTTTGTGAAGTATTATTTGTCATTTAATTTTTTAATTTTAGTTATGATTTTTTTGAGGGAAGTAGTGGCTAAAAGCCTTGTAAAGAGTATGTTCTATGCAAATAACAGCACCATTTATATAGATTAATGTATAAAGATTTTGTTTGCATGTTTTGTAAACTCTACTTGTTTAGTAGGCGAAGATAAGGGATGACTTTTATTAGGCAATATTGAATTAAGGAAACGATCGCGATTTTGTAAAATTTATGGTATTTCAACTTGGTTTCTCAACAAATCTTCAAACGTATCACGTTTTCTTATCAAGTGAAACGCGCCGTCTTTTACCAAAACTTCGGCTGGTTTGTAACGACTATTAAAATTACTGCTCATTTCAAAACCATAAGCACCTGCATTTGCAAAAACTAAAAAATCGCCTTCGTTGATTTCGTTCAATTTTCTGTCGGTGGCAAAAGTGTCTGTTTCGCAAATATTACCTGTTATGGTATATATTTTTTCTTCGCCAGCTAGGTTAGAAATATTAGTTATTTTATGATACGCATCGTAAAACATTGGTCGTATTAAATGATTAAAACCACTGTTAACACTGGCAAATGTTGTATTAATCGTTTCTTTTAAAACACTTACTTCTGTGAGTAAATAACCACATTCGCTCACTAAATATTTACCAGGTTCAAACCAAACTTGCAATGGTTTGCCGTTAGGGTTTGGATGATTTGCAAATGCTTTACCTACTTCTTGTGCCAATAAATTAATATCAGTTTCTGCATCGCCTTTTTTGTACGGCACTTTAAAACCGCCACCTAAATCAATTACTTCAAGCTCTTTAAACAACGGAATAATGTCAAACAAAACCTCTATGCCTTTTACAAAAACAGCTACATCTTTTATATCGCTGCCTGTATGAATGTGCAGGTTTTTGATGAAAATATTATTATCAGCCACCACTTTTAATACTTCATCAATCTGATCTACCGGTATACCAAATTTGCTTTTATCGTGACCAGTAGAAATTTTCAAGTTACCGCCAGCCATAATATTTGGCCGTAAACGAATGCCAACAGGGTAGGTGTGACCGTATTTTTTACCAAACTTTTCAAGGTTTGATAAACTATCAATATTAATATGAATTCCTAAACTTTGGGCTTCTTCAATTTCACCGAAAGCGATACCATTACTGGTGTACAACACACAGCTTGGCTCGAAACCTGCGTATAAAGCCAACTTAGCTTCGTTAATAGAACTACAATCTACATTAGCGCCAATGCTTTTAACGTATTTTAAAACATTAATATTTGTTAATGCTTTGCAGGCATAAAATATTTTCACATCTTGACCAGAAAAGGCTGTGGTTAAAGTTTGGTATTGTTCAGCAATTTTCTCGGCATGATACACGTAGGTTGGTGTGCCAAATTGTTGAGCTATTGCTTTGAGTTGCTGGTTGCTAAGTTGTGAAGCCATGTGAAGCGGTAATTGGTTTAACCAATTGGGTGGTTGAAAAGTATATAATCTTAATTAGGTTCGTTATCGCTTGTAGTATCGTCTTGCTTTATTTCTAATTCGCCAGATTTGTTGACAATTGTATCAGATTTATCAGTTTCTACAGGAAGCATTTCTGTTGCAAAATCTTCTGGCGAAACCAATGTGCCTTCTACCAATTGCTCTGCTAAAACCTCTCTTATTTTTGGCAAATCAGACGCTGAGTTAATGCCAAAATAATCCATAAAATTTTTAGACGTGGCATAAATTAAAGGTTGACCGGGCATTTTTTCGTTTCTGCCAGCAATTAAAATTAATTCCTTCTCTAATAATTTTTGAACACTGTAATCGCTATTAACGCCTCTTATACTTTCTACTTCGCCTTTGGTAATTGGTTGCTTGTAGGCAATAATGGCAAGGGTTTCTAAAGCCGCATTGGATAAACGTTTCAGAAATTTATCGCCATTCAATTGAGCAATGGTTTTATGAAAACTTGGTTTCGTTAAAAACTGCAAACCACCACCACTTTCCTTTACTTCAAATGGATAAAATTCGGAGTTATATTTTTCTTTAATGCCAGCAATGCAACTTTCTATTTGGTCTAGCGATATACGTTCTTCCATAAAACCAAATGCATTGTTGATTAACTCAACAATTTCTAGAGCGGTTAATGGCTTTTCGCTGGCGAAGATTAAAACTTCTATATGTGGTATAATATCTGAAAATTCCAAGTTTCAAGTTTGCCCAAAAATGATAAGAACGTACAAGTGTGCGACGCAACGAAAGCACAATGAAAAAACAAATGTTGGCTACCTAGTTTTTATTGTCTTTCACCCCTTTAGGAGCGTGGGTATCTACCCTTCCAACGCTGCGGCACCACTTACAATCTCGGTTAATTCCGTAGTAATGGCTGCTTGCCTTGCACGGTTGTAGCTAAGTTTCAAACCTTTTAATAATTCGTTGGCATTTTCACTTGCTTTGTCCATTGCAGTCATTCTAGCACCATGCTCACTAGCATTGGCATCCAAAACGGCTTTAAACAATTGGGTGTTTAATATTTTCGGCATTAGTTCGGCCACTAACACATCTTGTGCGGGTTCAAAAATAAAGTCTGCTTTTGTAGCACCTTCCTTCTTTTCTACTTTTGGTATTGGCAAAAATTGTTCAGCTTTAAATTCCTGAGTGGCAGCGTTTTTAAATTCACTGTATATAATTTCAACAGCATCAAATTGATTATTTTCAAATGCTTTTACAGCAGCCTGTGCAGCAGCTTGAACGTTTTCGAAAGTTAAGTTTAGAAAAATATCTTTAAAAGTAGCATCTGTTTTATGACCAGTTTTGCTCAGGCTTTCCCACCCTTTTTTACCAATGTTCCAAATGGAAATATTGCCTTTTTTCTCTTGTTCCACATATTTTGTAGCAATGGTTTCTTTGGCCAACTTAACCACATTGCTGTTATAGGCTCCGGCTAAACCTCTGTCACTTGTAATAACCATTAATAAAACTTTTTCAATTGTTCTTTCTTCGGCTAACGAAATATTTGTGTCGCTATCAATATTGCTTACAATGTTGCTCAACATTTCTTGAAGTTTTTGAGCATATGGTCGCATTTGAATAATGGCATCTTGAGCCCTGCGAAGCTTTGCAGCACTCACCATTTTCATAGCTTTGGTTATTTGTTGCGTACTCTGTACACTTTTAATCCTGTTTCTAACCTCTTTTAATTGAGCACCCATTAGTTGTAGATTTCGAGTTTAATGGCGGCAAAAGTAAAGGTTTAAGCTGTTTGAACCTTGATTTAAGCTGATTTTTTAATTACTGGGATTACAAACTAAAGTGTATTTTCTGTAAACAGCTTAGGTATTACTATTTAGCAGTGGTTGCTTCGCACAAGTGCGGCGCAACCAAAGCCAAATAGTGGCACCGAAGATTGTAACTAAAGAACGTACGCCTTATTATTGTTTACCTCCTTTGTCCGTTTGCGTATGATACTAAAAAAACACATCTTCTATCAAAAATATCTCGGTGGCAATAGTTGTTTTAAGGGTAATGGCAATTACATCAAATTGTATTTTTAACCACTGTGGGTGTTGGTACAAGTAGGCTTCGGCGGCTTTTTTTAGGTGGTTCATTTTGGTTTGGGTAATGCTATCTTCAGGCATACCAAACTTGGTGTTGGTGCGGGTTTTTACTTCTATAAAGTGCAGGCGATTGTTGTGGCTAGCAATAATATCTACTTCTAAATGTTTGTGCCGCCAGTTGCGAGTAACTATGTTGTAGCCTTTTTGTAACAAATAATTAGTGGCAATATCCTCGCCTTTATTTCCTGTAAGTTTATGGTTGGTCATACTTATTTTCGTGGCTTAAATTACCAAAATGCAATTGACGGGGAAAACATTTCACTTAAAGGGCAAAGTACAAAATTATGCTTGGGGTGGCTACACTTATATTGCTAATTTATTAGGTTTTAGTAATGCTGATAATAACCCATGTGCCGAGTATTGGATGGGTGCTCACCCGTCTGCTTCATCTACCATTAGCGATGGCATAAATAACGTGGAGTTAAATAGTTTTATAAAACAAAATCCTGATGAAACCATTACCAGCGAAGTGTTTGAACGCTTTGGCGAACTGCCTTATTTGTTTAAGATTTTGGATGTGAAGGATATGCTTTCTATTCAGGTACATCCTACAAAAATAGAAGCCGAAAAAGGTTTTGATGCCGAAGAAGCTGCTGGTATTCCCATCTCTGCACCACACAGAAATTACAAGGATAGAAACCATAAACCAGAAGTGATGGTGGCTTTAAGTGAGTTTTGGTTGCTACACGGTTTTAAGCAAAAAGACGATTTGATGCAAACCTTGATTGAGGTACAAGAATTTAACGTGTTGCAGGCATTATTCAAAACCGCTGGTTACAAAGGGTTGTATCAAATGGTGATGGAGATGGAGCAAAAATATGTGGACAATTTGATGGCGCCATTGGTGAAAAGAGAGTTACGCCGTAAGGCTAATAACGAGCTATCAAAGCAAGACCCAGGTTGGTGGGTTGCCAAATTATTTGAAGGAAAAGAAAGTATTACCAATATTGATAAAGGCATTTTTTCTATTTATTTTTTCAATATTGTAAAGGCCGAAATTGGGGAAGCTGTTTTTCAAGGTGCTGGCATTCCACATGCGTATTTGGAGGGGCAAAATGTAGAGTTGATGGCTAATAGCGATAATGTTTTGCGTGGAGGCTTAACGCCAAAGCACGTTGATGTACCTGAGCTTTTAAAACACACATTGTTTGAAGGAATTAAACCCAATGTGATGAAGGGTAATACAATTGGCAATAATGCCGTAAACTACCCTTGCCCTGTGTCAGATTTTGGAATTAATAAAATAGCCCTTAACGGTAATAGCCACGAAGCAGCTGCAACATCATTAGAAATAATTATTGCCATAGAAGGTGGTGCGGTAATAAATAGCAGTAGAAATATTGTAATAAAGCAGGGTGAAGCTGTAGCCATCTTGCCGGGTGAGGAATATAAAATTGAATCATCGGGTAAATGTTTGTTGTACAAAGCTTTTGTGCCTTAGTAAGCTTTTTTACCACTTAGTTAGATAGGCATATACAGAATAAGAAATTTTTGATTTGTGGATTTTTTTCCGTGCTTTTAATATATCATTAAATTAAAAAATTCATCTATCATCAATGTAGGACTTTTGTACTTAATAGGTAACATCTTTACGCTTCAAAAACTTATACCCGCAATTAGGAAAATAGCATTTGCCCAAAAGTATTTTCAGCTTACTTTTGTCTCGAAAATTTTAGATATGAAATTGAATAAGAGCGTTATTATTTCTTTGGTTTTGTTAATTGTAATTGCAGCTATTTACCGTGTAATACCAAGCCGTCCGTTTGGTTTTGCCCCACAAATTGCGATGAGTTTATTTGGTGGAGCTTTATTTGTAAAAGATAAAAAATGGGCTTTTGCACTACCATTGTTATCAATGTTTATTAGCGATGCTTTGTACCAAGTTTTGTATGTAAACGGGTTAACGACAATACGTGGCTTTTATAGTGGGCAAATAACCAACTACTTATTATTTGCAGGTTTAGTGGTAATAGGGTTTGCTGTAAAAACAAATAAAATAATCAGCATTATTGGTGGTGTTATTGCTGCACCAACGGCTTACTTTTTAGCATCTAATTTTTTGGTTTGGATAAGTGGTGGTGGTTATCATCATCCCAAAACATTTACAGGTATGATAGCTTGTTATGTTGATGCGTTACCATTTTATTTAAATAGTTTAATGGCTACGGCTGTGTTTGCAACCGTACTTTTTGGGGCTTATAATTTGGTAAAAAAAGGCGAAGAAAAAACTACTTTGGCTGCTCAAGGATATTGAACACAGCTGGTACGGATTTTAAATAGATGGAACCAGATATTTTTGAATATTTTAAAATGGTCGCCCCTTATAAAAAGGGCGGCCATTTTTGTTTTAAATTTTATGCGGCTTAGTATTTTTGTGGCTAAAAATACGCTAAGATAAAAGTTGCAGATTGTACCAAACCGTTGCAGTGTGCGACGCAACGATGCTACATTGAAATACTAAAGCTGGTTATCAAAAATTATCTAAAAATTGGCGAGTATTTTATCCCTGAAAAACTAAAACCATTTCTTTTTCATGAAGTAGGCACTGATGACAACAGACACCCCCAACGAAATTAAAATGGGAATGTAAAATGAATGTGGAGAGTGCTGACCCGGTATGTCAACGTTCATGCCGTAAACGCTGGCAACCAATGCTGGCAAGGATAGTATGATGGTAATGGATGTTAAACGCTTCATAACCGTGTTGAGGTTATTGCTGATGATACTGGCAAAAGCATCCATGGTACTGGTGAGAATATTGGTGTATATATTGGCCATTTCTAGTGCTTGGCTGGTATCTACAATTAGGTCTTGCATGAACTCTTTTTCATCGTCGGTAAGGCCGAGAAAATTGGTACGCTCTAACTTTATTAACAACATTTCGTTGCTGCGTAAAGCAGTGATAAAGTATACCAAACTTTTTTGAATCCGCATCAGGTTCAACAGGTCTTCGTTACTATTACTTTCGTATAAACTGGTTTCGTATTTGTTGCGGCGTTGGTTAATTTCTTTTAAAAATTCCATGAAATTCTGTACCACTTTTTCAAATATTTTCAGCACCATCATGCTTCTTTTTTCGGGGTTGCGCCGCTGAAAAGAGTTTAGAAATTTTTTAATCGCACCATTATCGAAAGAGTTAACAGTAACAATTTGGTTATCGGTTAAAATAATACAAATTGGGATGGTGATGTAGAAGGCATCGCTATCGTTGAAAGAATTATTTTCTGTTGGGGTTTTAATGACGATAAACTTGGTAGTATCATCTAATTCATATCGTGGTCGTTCGTCAATATCTAATGAGTCTCTTAAAAACTCAATAGGTATTTGTAATTTTTCGCCTAGTTCTATAAATTCCTCTTCTTTAAATGGCGGCACCAAATTTACCCAAATACCATTTTCTGGTTTGTCAATTTCAATGGTTTGGTGATCTATTATTTTGAAGTATTGAATCATAGTAAGTTGTAAGTTCTAGTGATAAGTAATAGGTTTTGAGTTATGGGATTTAGGTTATGGGGTTTGTACTTACTTATAACTTACTACCTATAACCTACAACTTAATTTCCCCTTTAAACACAAAAGTTGCAGGGCCACAAAGCCAAATATTTTCAAATTGTTCTTCTCCTTTTTTATCAAACTCAACCGCTAAATCTCCTCCCAAAGTTTTTACTTCAATGCGGTTAAAACCATTTTGGTTGTGAGCAAAAATTAGTGCAGCAGCCGTAACGCCAGTACCACAACTTAAGGTTTCGTTTTCAACACCACGTTCGTAAGTACGTACAATTATTTTATCTTCTTCAATGCTTTCTACAAAGTTTACGTTAATGCCTTCTGCTTTAAAATCACTGCTATAGCGTATTTCGTGGCCATGTTTGAACACATCATAATTCATCACATTATTTGTTGGGCGAACCAAATGTGGGCTACCAGTATTTAGTACAAAATCGCCATAATTATGGGTAATGCTATTAACGTCTTTCATCTTTAAATTCACCCAACCATCATTGCTAAATATAGCTTCATGTTCACCATCAATAGCCAAGAATTTAAAAGTGGTTTTTTGTATGCCACAATCAAATGCAAACTGCGTTAAACACCTGCCACCATTGCCACACATACTACTTTGCTTACCATCTGCATTGTAATAAATCATCTCAAAATCGTAATCATCTTTTAAGTTCAACAGCATCAATCCATCAGCCCCAATACCAAATTTACGGTCGCACAAGTGGTGTACTTGTTTGGTAGATAATTGAATAGTATTGTTTCTATTATCGAAGATGATAAAATCATTGCCCGTGCCTTGGTATTTATAGAATATCATGTTTGTGAAAAGTGAAAAGTGAATAGTAAATAGTGAGATGTTAAACCAATTCTAAACTTAAAATTATAAACTACAGATAATCTCCAATGCTTTTTCTATCAAGTTTTCCACGGCTAAACCTCCGTCTTTGCTAAACTCTTTTTGCACACGGTTTGCAACAATGGCATTAAGGCTTAAACAGTTGTGCCCTAATAATTTCCCCAAACCATAAATAGCACTGGTTTCCATTTCAAAATTAGTAATACGATGTTGCCCAAAAGTAAATTCAGGTAAACGATCTATTAAATTTGGATTAGTTAGCGGCAACCTTAAAACCCTACCTTGCGGCCCAAAAAAACCAGGGCAAGTAACGGTTATGCCATGATGGAAGCCATCTACAAAATGCCTAAGCAATGCACTGCTTGCACCAGTAATGTATGGCTGCGAAATAGAAGCATCTATTTGTGTATGGTTAATGAATTGCTGAATAATTTGTTGCTCCTCATCGTTATTGGAATGGGTATAAAAGTTCAGTAAATTATCAATGCCCAAGCCATGAGAACTAACAACAAAACTATCTACTGGAATATCTTTTTGTAACGAACCAGACGTGCCAATTCGTATAACATTGAGGGATTTTAAAACTGGGTTAATGGTTCTTGTTTTAAAATCAATATTTACCAGAGCATCCAACTCGTTCAGTACAATGTCAATATTATCAGTGCCAATACCTGTTGAAATAACGGTTAGCCTTCTACCACCAATATGACCTGTGTGGCTTATAAATTCACGATGCTCATTTTTTACTTCTACATTATCAAAATGCTTGCTCACTTCTTTTACTCTACCCGGGTCACCTACAAAAATCACAGTGTCTGCTACGTCTTCTGGCAACATATCTAAATGGTAAATAGCTCCTCGGCTGTTAATTATCAACTCGCTTTCTTCAATACGGTGCATACATTTTTTTTAGATTTCAAATTTAGAGTTTCACATTTCAATTCGATACATTATTTTCGCAACCTTAAAACAAAAGGCTCTGTGGCCGAGTGGCTAGGCAAAGCTCTGCAAAAGCTTCTACAGCGGTTCGAATCCGCTCGGAGCCTCAAAAAAGAGATTATCATAATGATAATCTCTTTTTTTATACATCTAAGTACCAAGGAACAAGCACTCTCTACCAATAATTAATAAACATCTTAATAGGGTTGTGTGCTATGGCTGTGTCACAGATATTTGCTTATAATTTTTTACACATCAGTCAAATTGCCTCCATATTAGCATCGCCCATTGAATACCTAAAAGGTGTTGGGCCACTGCGTGGCGATTTGTTGAAGAAAGAATTGGGCATTTTTACCTTTGGCGATTTGCTGGAACATTTTCCACTAAGGCATATTGATAAAACTAAAATAAGCCGCATTGCAGATATTCACCCAGATACAGATTATATACAAGTTGTAGGCAAATTATATACACTTGAAACAGTGGGTGAAAATAAAGGCAAACGGCTTGTGGCACAATTGCGAGATGGCAGTGGTACATTGGAATTAGCTTGGTTTCAGAGCATAACCTGGGTGCAAAAAAACTTAATTATTGGTACAGATTATTTGGTGTTTGGTAAGATTGGTTTCTTTAACAACAAGCCTCAAATTGTTCATCCAGAAATAGAAGCATTTATGCCTGTAAATGCAGGTGCTAAAGCTTATTTAGAACCTGTTTATCCAAGTACGGAAAAATTAAAAGCAAGAGGGCTTGGTGGAAGGCAAATAGCTAAGCTTACGCAGCAATTAGTTGCTTTAATTAAGCCAAAAGACATTGAAGAAAATATACCCGAAACTTTATTGCAACGCTTGCAAATGATGCCACGTTACAATGCGGTTTGTAATAGCCATTTTCCTGCTTCAGTACAAGATTATGAAATGGCAATTGTTAGACTAAAGTTTGAGGAGTTTTTCGTAGCCCAAATACGCCTAAATTTAATAAGGTTGCAGCGCCATCAAACTAGCTGTGGTGTTGTGTTTGAAAAGGTTGGCGACTTATTTAATAACTTCTACAATCATCATTTACCATTTACCTTAACAAATGCACAAAAAAAGGTTTTAAAGGAGATTAGGACCGATACTGCACGTGGCCACCAAATGAACCGTTTATTACAAGGTGATGTAGGCAGCGGCAAAACCATTGTTGCCCTCTTAAGTATGTTGTTGGCGGCAGATAATGGATACCAAAGTTGCCTAATGGCACCAACTGAAATTTTAGCCCAACAGCATTACACTGGTTTAGGTGAATTGCTGAAAAATATGAGGCTTAAAATTGAAATTTTAACTGGTAGTACAAAAGCTAAAAAGCGACGAGAAATATTAGCAGCTTTAGCTGATGGATCATTGCAATTTATAGTTGGTACACATGCGTTGATAGAAGACCCTGTAAAGTTTAAAAACTTGGGTTTTGTGGTAGTAGATGAGCAGCATCGTTTTGGTGTAGCACAACGTGCAAAACTCTGGCAAAAAGCAGTGTTGCCACCGCATGTTTTGGTAATGACGGCAACGCCAATACCCCGCACCTTAGCAATGACAGCATATGGCGATCTGGATTATAGTGTGATGGATGAATTGCCACCAGGTAGGCAACCCATAACCACAGTTCATCGTTTTGAACAAGCAAGAGCAAGTGTGATGGAATTTATAAGAACTGAAGTTGAGAAAGGTCGTCAAGCATATATTATTTACCCATTAATTGAAGAAAGCGAGAAGCTAAGTTTTGAAGATTTAATGCAGGGATACGAGCAGGTAAAAAGCTTTTTCCCGGAGCCAAAATATTTAATAAGCATGGTACACGGTAGGATGCCAGCCGATTTAAAGCAAGCTAATATGGAACGTTTTGTAAAAGGCGAAACAAACATTATGGTTAGTACTACCGTTATTGAAGTGGGTGTAAATGTGCCAAATGCTTCAGTAATGGTTATAGAAAGCACTGAGAAATTTGGCCTCTCGCAATTGCATCAATTGCGTGGAAGGGTTGGTAGAGGAAGCGAAAAAAGTTTTTGCATATTATTAACTGGTAGTAAAGTAAGCAAAGAAGGCAGAGAACGTATCAAGATAATGTGTGCCACCAACGATGGCTTTTTGATAGCTGAAAAAGATTTAGAATTACGGGGCCCTGGCGATATTGAAGGCACAAGACAAAGTGGTGCATTGAACTTTAAGTTGGCTTCTATCGTAAATGATAAAGAATTGCTGGAATTAGCTAAAAAAGAAGCAGAAGATTTGTTGGATAAAGATGTAAATTTAAACTTGGCTGAAAATTTTACTCTTAAACACTTTTTACAAAAGCAAAAAGGTAAAACAGGTTGGAGTAAAATTTCATAAGATAAATTTCTGATTTAGTGATTGTGTTATTTTGAGAACTAAAGGATAGGAGAAAATCACTAAATCCCTAAATCCAGAAGCACAAAATGGCGTACATATCAATACTAACTGCAGCAAAAGAGAACAAAGCTTTGATATGATTATTTTAAAAACATTGCAGTTGGCAATCAAAAAATATTTACCCATATTACTCATATTAGTATTTGCTAGCAAGGCATCTACGCAGCAATATTTAGAGTTTGTTGAGAACAAAGGTCAATGGGATAATCGCATACAATTTAAAGGGCAATTGCAAACTGGTTCTTTTGCTTTAAAGTCCGATGGGGGCTATAAAATGACCTTGCTAAACCATGATGATTTAACTGGCATTGGCGATTTTATACATGGTCATAAAAGCGAAAATTCTACTGGTGGCGGCGGCAATGTTAATGATAAAACGCTGGCTACTATTTCATCAAAAAATACAGCTACTACAAACGATGATTTAACCGTTCATGGGCATGTTTATGAAGTGAAGTTTTTAAATGCAAATCCAAACCCAACTGCTGTTCCAGACAAATTACAAGCTAATTACAACAACTATTTTATTGGTAACGATAAAGCCAAATGGGCAGGGCATTGCAATATTTATGCTGCCATTACTTACAAAAATATTTACCCAAATATTGATGTACATTATTACAGCGATAAAGGGCAATTAAAGTACGACATTATTGTAAATCCTGGTGGCGATATTAACCGTGTAGCTTTATATGTGGATGGTGTGGATGCCTTGAAATTAAAGGATGAACAATTGATTTTTAAAACCACGGTAGATGAAGTAAAAGAAGCTATTCCTTACAGTTACCAATCTAGCATTAAAGGTAAAAAAGAAGTGGTTTGTAGATTTGATGTTAAGGGTAATATTATTCGTTATAAAATTGATGAACCACTAGACAAAACTGCTACTTTGGTAATAGATCCAAGCTTGATATTTTCAACATTTTCAGGTAGCTCAGCCGATAATTGGGGTTACACTGCCACTTACGATGGATCGGGTAATTTTTATGCTGGTGGCATTGTTTTCAGTGCATCTTCACCATACGATAATGGAGCTTTTGTATTTATGGGTGGCAATACAAATACTGGTGAAGGAAGGGGTTTTGACATGGGTATTATTAAATTTAATACTACGGGTTCTTCAAAATTGTATGCAACTTATTTAGGTGGTGCGGCAGGTAATGATTACCCCCAAAGTTTAATTGTAGATGGAAATGATAATTTAATAATTGCAGGCAAATCTACATCGTCTGATTATCCAGGTTCTAAAAGGAGTGCTGGGCGAAGCGATTTTGATATTGTTATTAGTAAATTCAAAGCCGATGGTAGTGCTTTAATTGGTTCTACAATGATTGGTGGAACTGCCGATGATGGTGTGAACGTTAAAAATAAATATCCTGCTACAAACCCTGCTGCCATATCTACTCGTAGAAATTATGGTGATGATTCTAGAGGCGAAGTAATTGTAGATGCGAATCAAAATATTTTAGTGGCTTCTTGCACTCAGTCTAATGATTTTCCAACAGTTAATGCTTTTCAAACTACTATAGGTGGTGCCAATGCTAACGGTAGAGTACAAGATGGTGTGTTTTTAAAACTTTCGCCTAATTTAAATACGGTTTTGGTCAGTTCCTACTTAGGTGGTAACGATGATGATGCAGCTTTTGTATTGGTTATTAACCCGATAAATAGTAATATTTATATTGCTGGAGCAACAGCAAGTAAAAATTTTCCTGGCGATAATAGTAATACAATTGGTACCGCTAATGTTGGAGGAGAATGCGATGGCTTTGTTTCTATTTTAAACAGTGCAGGCACACAGCTTTTAAAAAGTAGCTATTTTGGCACTATTGGCGCCGATGTTATTTACGGTATACAGTTCGATAAGTTTGGCTTCCCATACATAATGGGTACATCAACAAGCGACTGGTTTACTACACAAAATGTAGCTTTTAAGCAAAGCGGCGGTAAACAATTTATTTCCAAACTTCAACCAGATTTATCCGTTTACGTTTACTCAACCGTTTTTGGTACAAATAGCGGGGTGCCCAATATTTCGCCAACTGCTTTTTTGGTTGATAGATGTGAGAACGTGTATGTATCTGGTTGGGGTGGTTCAGCAAATACGGTGCAAGGTTATGCTAGTGCTGGTACGGTTAGGCTTAGCGTTACACAAGATGCAGTTAAGAAAACAGGCGATGGTAGTGATTTTTACTTTTTTGTGCTTGAAAGAAATGCAAATAGCCAATTGTATGGTAGCTTATTTGGACAAAACGGGGGTTATGGTGAGCATGTAGATGGCGGTACTAGTAGGTTTGATAAGAATGGAATTATTTACCAATCATTGTGTTCGTGCGGTAGAGATGCTGGACAACCAACCGATGGGTTTCCTATTAGTGCTGGTGCATTTGCTGGGGTAAGAGGCAACGATGCTTGCAACTTAGCAGCTATAAAAATTGCTTTTAATTTGGCAGGTGTTGGCGCTGGTGTTCAATCATCTATAAAAGGTACATCAAACAGAAAAACTGGTTGTGTACCATTAGAAGTAACGTTTGTAGATACTTTGGCTTTGGGCAAAAGTTACCAGTGGAATTTTGGTGATGGCTCTCCATCTATCACAACCACAACCCCAAATATTAAACACACATACAATCTTATTGGCAGTTATACCATTCAATTAGTGTCAATTGATTCATCAACTTGTAATATTTCCGATACATCGTATGTTACCATCAAGGTAAGAAATGACGAAGCAAAATTAGCATTGGTTACAACCAAGCTAACTCCGCCCTGCGATTTATTGAGATATCAATTTGATAATACATCTATTGCACCAGCTGGCAAACCATTTGCAAGTAATAGTTTTAATTTGGTTTTTGGGGATGGCTCACAACAGTTAATAGGCACCGGGACTTACCAACACTTGTATGCGGCCGCTGGTACTTACAATGCAAGCCTCATTTTAACCGATACCAATTATTGTAATTATCCCGATTCGTTAAACGTACTATTGCGGATTGCTGCTAATGTAAAAGCACAATTTACAACGCTACCAAAAGGTTGTGCACCTTACACAGCTGTAATCAATAACACATCTTTAGCAGGGCAAGATTTTACTTGGGATTTTGGTGATGGTAGCAATTACTTTGGCCAGAATCCGCCACCACATTTATATTCAGCTATTGGTAATTATACTATTACACTAAACGTAGTTGATACCAATACTTGCAACAAAACAGATAATGCATCTTTTACAATTACGGTTAGTGGCAAGCCAACTGCTGCTTATACTTACAATCCTCAACCACCGCAGGCAAATACACCTGTAACTTTTACCAATAATGCCATTAGGGGTATTAATTATAAATGGCTTTATGGCGATGGTGATTCTTTAGTAACTAATAATGTTAACGCATTGGTAAGTCATATTTACAATGCAACAAACACTTATAATGCTTGTTTAATTGTTGCAAATGCAAGTGCATGTTCAGATACTGCTTGTCAAGACATTAAAGCCATAACAATTCCGCTGTTAGATGTACCAAATGCCATAACACCAAATGGAGATGGGGTTAATGATAAAGTAATGGTACGTGGTTATGGTATTGCAAAAATGGATTGGCGGATTTATAACAGATGGGGCGTTTTGGTTTTTACAAGTGTTGATCAAAAAAATGGTTGGGATGGCCGGTACAAAGGCAGTGTGCAAGCCCAAGATGTGTACACTTATACTTTGGAAGTTGAATTTAGCGATGGCACAAAATATGCAAAGAAGGGTGATATAACTTTATTACGATGAGGAAGAAATTGCAATATATTATTTTACCACTTTTGCTTTTAGGAAGCGTTTTCCTTAAAGCACAGGATTTGCATTTCTCGCAATACTTCAATGCGCCGTTATTGGTAAACCCTGCCAATACTGGTTTTAACCCCGATTACGATTACCGTATTGGTGGTAATTACCGTAATCAATGGGCCAATGTTTTAAATAATCCGTACAAAACCTCTAGCCTTTGGGGCGATGTACAATTGTTCAATAACCGTTTCGATAATGGTTGGGTTGGGCTTGGCGGTACGTTGTACCGCGATGAAGCTGGTAGTGGGGGGTTAAGTAGCACACAAGGTTATCTGTCAATGGCATATCATCAAATGTTGGGATATTCTAGCCTACTAAGTTTTGGGGCAAATATTGGCATTGTAAATAAAAAAATAGACCTCAATAAACTCACTTTCGATAACCAGTGGAACGGTAAATTTTTCGATATAAATGCAGGTTCCGGCGAATCGTTTTATTATAGCAGCATTCATTATATTGATTTACAGGTAGGGCTAAATTATGCTTGGTTTGTTTCTGATAGGGCTTATTTTAATCTAGGGATAAGTGCATCGCATATTAATCAGCCCAAAGAAACTTTTTTTGATCCCAATAGTAATATTGATTCAAAAATCTCAGTGCGGTTCACCCTTTTTGTAAATGGTAATTTTAAAATTGATGATAACTGGATTGTAAACCCCAATATTTATATCAGCAAATCTGCCAATGCTACCGAAACTGTTTTTGGTATGAATGCCAACCGTAACCTAAGTGGTGATGGTGCGCAACAATTGATTTTAGGTGCTTATTATCGTAATAAAGATGCCATCATTCCTATGATTGGCTTTCAAACAAAAGATTTAAAACTCACATTTAATTACGATGCCACAACCTCTTCGTTAGGTAACTTCAATGGCAGGCAAGGTGCTTACGAAGTATCAATTATAAAAAGTGGAGTTTATGGCAATGGTGGTAAAGCCATAAAATGCCCAACTGTGAAATTCTAGCAAAAAAAAACCGATTGAATTTAATCAATCGGTTCTGTAAATATGATGGTTAAAAAATTAAGCGGCTACTGCTGCTTTCTTTTTTGCCAATTTGCTTTTAAGGTTAGCTGCTTTATTTTTGTGTATGATACCACGTTTTGCCAACTTATCAATCATAGATATTACGTTAGGCAATTTTTCAGTGTAACCTGCTGGTTCTTCAACAGTTTTTAAGTCACGAATGGCGTTACGGGTAGTTTTACCATAGTAACGGTTACGGTCACGGCGTTTTGCCGCTTGTCTTGTATCTTTTTTAGTAGCTTTATGATTTGCCATGTTCCAATTAAATTTTACGGACGGCAAAAGTAGGGGCATTTATCTGAATAGTCAAAATTTATACAAGGTTTTTTTATACAGGGTTTAATCACTAAAAAATAACTACCGGTAATTTGAAATATTTACCAATAAAACGTACTTGGTTTATACAGTCAATACACGATATTTGCCATCATTTTTTATAGCAGAATAATAATAGCAAATGAAGGATTTCTCGTACATCACCAATTCTCATCCCTCTTATATCGAAAATCTATACTCGGAGTTTGTAAAAGACCCAAATAGTGTAGATTTTGAACTTAAAAAGTTTTTTGAAGGATTCGATTTTGCGGTAGCAAATGGTGCTGCTGCATCAAACGGTGTAGCAAACGCAAGTATTAGTGAAGATACCGATTGGATGAAAGAAATTAGGGTGTATCGCTTAATATTGGGTTATAGAAATAAAGGGCATTTATTAGCCAAAACAAATCCAATTCGTGAGCGTAAAGATAGAGGCGCTAACCTTGAATTATCTTTTTTCGGGTTAAGTGATGCTGATTTAAATACTACTTTTCAAGCTGGTAATTTAGTGGGTTTGGGCGTTGCTCCGCTAAAAGACATACTTGCTCATTTACAAAAAATATATGCAACGCATGTAGGTGTTGAGTTTAAATACATCAGCGACCAGAAAAAAATTGATTGGCTGACTACTGAGATGGAGAAAAGCTTCATTCAACCAATGGCATTACCTAAAAAGAAACGCATACTTGAAAAGTTGAATCAAGGCGTAATGTTTGAGAAATTCCTACATACAAAATATATTGGTCAAAAAAGGTTTTCATTAGAAGGTGGCGAAACAACCATTGCCGCTCTAGACGAAATAATTAATGTAGCAGCTAATAATAATGTTGAGGAAGTAGTAATTGGTATGGCCCACCGTGGTCGTTTAAATATCCTTGCCAATATTTTGGGTAAAACCTACGAGCAAATATTTAGCGAGTTTGAAGGTACTGCCGTTATGGATCAAACAATGGGTAGTGGTGATGTAAAATATCATATGGGTTATGGTAGTGAAGTTACTACCGCCAATGGTAAATCTATACACTTAAAATTAATGCCAAATCCGTCGCATCTTGAAGCTGTAGACCCTGTGGTTGTTGGATTTGCGAGGGCAAAAGCTGATGTGTTGTACAAAAGCGATTTCGATAAAATTTTACCAATATTAATACATGGCGATGCTTCTGTTGCTGGTCAAGGTATAGTTTACGAAGTATTGCAAATGTGCAAATTAAAAGGCTACTACACTGGCGGCACCATCCACTTTGTAATCAATAATCAAATTGGGTTTACTACAGATTTTGAAGATGCAAGAAGTGCAGACTATTGTACTTCAATAGCAGCAATGGTACAAGCACCAGTTTTACATGTAAATGGCGATGATGCCGAAGCGACAGTTCGTTGTGCAGATATTGCTGCTCGTTACCGCCAAGAGTTTAATAGCGATATTTTTATTGATATGGTTTGCTATCGCAAACATGGCCACAATGAAGGTGATGATCCAAAATATACACAGCCACAGTTGTATGCTTTAATTGATAAACATGCCAATCCTAGAGAACAATATGTGCAATATTTAATGCAAAATGGTGAAGCTGATGCACAAGAATTAGCAAAACAAATGGAGAAAAAATTCTGGGCTGATTTGCAAGAGCGTTTGGATGATGTGAAGCAACATCCATTACCGTATAAGTATCAGCAACCAGAATTGGCTTGGCTAGAAATGAAAAAGGCTACACAGGAAGATTTTGAAGCATCACCAGCTACCAATATCAGTGAAGCAGATGCCAAATTACTATTTGATGGTTTAATGAAGTGGCCAGCAGACTTTAAGCCGCTTAAAAAAGTGGAAAAAATAATTCACGATAAAGTAAAGTTGCTTGAAATAGAACAAAAAGTAGATTGGGCAACTGGTGAATTAATGGCTTATGGTTCGCTTTTATTAGATGGCAATATTGTTAGATTAAGTGGCCAAGATGTTAAGCGTGGTACGTTCAGTCACCGTCATGCAGTGCTTATAGACGAAGAAAATAATAAAGAGTATAATCGCTTAAATCATTTTACAGAAACTCAAGCCCAGTGCAGAATTTACAACTCTTTGTTAAGTGAATATGGGGTGCTTGGTTTTGAATATGGCTACTCAATGGCAAACCCAAATGCCTTGGTAATTTGGGAAGCACAATTTGGTGATTTCTGTAACGGTGCACAAACAATGATTGATCAATTTATTGCCGCTGGCGAACAGAAATGGCAACGACAAAACGGTGTTGTAATGTTGCTGCCGCATGGTTACGAAGGGCAAGGACCAGAACATAGTAGTGCAAGGCTTGAACGCTTTTTACAAATGTGTGCAGAGATGAATTTGGTAATAACCAATGTAACTACGGCTGCTAATTTATTTCATGTATTACGTCGTCAATTAACTTGGAATTTTAGAAAACCACTTATTAATTTTTCGCCAAAAGCTAATTTACGTAGCCCTGGAACATTTAGCCATATTAGCGAATTTACCAATGGCAGCTTTTATGAAGTAATAGATGATGGGTTTGCTAAGGATGCAAGTTTGGTAAAGAAAGTGTTGTTTTGTAGTGGTAAAATTTATTTTGAATTGGCTGATAAACAACAAAAAGATAATAGACAAGATGTGGCTATTATTCGGTTGGAACAATTGTATCCATTACCTTACAAACAATTAGATGCATTGTATAAAAAATACATCAAAGCCATGTGGTTTTGGGTACAAGAAGAGCCACTGAATATGGGTGCTGCAAGTTTTTTACAAATGAATTTGAAGCATATCAATTTTGGGGTAATTAGCCGCCATGCAAGTGCTGCTACTGCCACTGGTTATTCAAAAGTTCATGCACAAGAGCAAGCTGAAATTATCGGTACTGCATTTAGCATTTAACCAAAATGTTGGTAAGGCTGAATTAAATGTCGAAAAGCTCCAGGGTGCGACGCAACGATGCTGAAAAAAATTACTGAAGCTGGTAACAAAAACAAAAAATAACTACGAAATAAATATTTATGATTGATATTAAAGTGCCTACCGTTGGCGAATCGATAAGTGAAGTAACCCTACTAAAA
>JAYVNQ010000025.1:0-2329 GCA_043758365.1 Chitinophagales bacterium | reverse complement strand
GCTCTTGCAAAACCAGCATTATAACCTATATCAATCCAAGCAATTTCTGAATATTTTCCAAGCACTATTTCCTTGCTATCATCTTGCGAAAAATTATCTGCAATAATTATTTCTAGCGATAAAGTTTTGGTTTGTGTATAGACGCTATCAATGCAATTAAGCAGTAAATGTGCTGTTTTGTAATTAACAAATATGATTGATAAATCCATATAAATTTTTTATCAAAGAGGTAAATAACATAACATGAACACTTTCCTAAATTAAATCCCATGTGTACTTTGTGGCTAAATTCTACTTACGCTTTCTTTCTATTTTCTAATATTTTTTAAAATGAACGACCACGAATTTCTTCCATCGTTAAGACTGTTACCAATACTTCCTCTTCAGTAATTGCACCGCTATTCAACCGCAGGATTCAAATCCTAACCTTGGTAAAAACCATTCCACAACGAGTGACGAATAGGGTCGTAACCTTTCTTCCAAGCTCTGTGAACGGAGTCTCAATTTTCTTTAATTTGTTCATCCGTTAAACTATCGCCTTTCTGCGGACCAATTGGCATTGTGTTCGTTGCACCATCGCTTAACCAAATGCCAGTATGTGCCAAAGCAACCTTAGACATGTGGTGTGCAAAGTCGCAAACGGGATGATCCATTTCTTGATATTTCGCTGTTATGCTACAAGACGCTGTGATATCGTAATTGCCAAAATGCATTGCAATACAACGGTCTTTACTTGCTTTCACAAATTTATATAATGGGGTCGTACCATCAATAGCCATTACAGCTTGTATGGTTTCTACCATCATTTCCATTTCCATTTTCAAAGTACCACTTACCAACCCTAATTCTTCTTCCAAAATTTCAAACAGTTCTACCAAACTTGTTACCTGCTTAAGTATGGTTACTTTAGGCAACATCACTATAAAATTATCAGGCAATTTTCCACCCGAAGTTTTTACTAAAGTGCTTACAAATAAATCCAAAGTACGCAAACCACGTTCTTTAATTCCCTCTGTAAATGGCTTAATGTGAATACCGATAAATAGCGGCAAACTATTTAGTAACATGCCTTTCGCCACTTCGGTTGCGGTTTCTATAGCTGTTGCAACTTCTTCTTCGTTGCTTCTATTGCCATAACCATCTTCAAAATCAATCCTAAAATCTTCAATCGCTTCTGTTTGCAATTTTGCAATTACTTTATTATAAACTGCTGTGTTCAAGCAATAAGAGCAACGCGTTGTTTTAGTAAATGTACCTCATTAGGTGTTTTGTAATTAAACTTTCTAACGGGTCTGTTATTAATCATTTTTTCTACTTTTTTCACATCGCTGTGCGTGATTTCTGTAAAGTCTGTTTTTTTTGGATAAAACCTTCTGATTACGCCATTTCTGTTTTCAATTCTTATCTATTTTTTATTCCCCACAATAACAATCTACTCACACCACTATCAGGAAAAATATTTACCCTTACATGCGTAAAAAGCCCCGCTACCAATTATTTTTACTTCAAATTCATGAATAAAATCTGGATTTAATTTTTGTTTGGGTAAAATAATTGTCCAATCAGCGCTATCAGATAAAATGGTCTCATCACTCTCACTAAAAATGCCTTCAATTGAACAAGTATCAGGATAGTTTCCTTTAAAATGACAAGTATCAACCACTATTTTATTGATGCTGCCTGCTGTTGCCAATTTTAATATTACCCAATCACGATTATTTGATACGCGGTTGCGTTTTATTTCCCAACCATCACCCATATTTTCACCACGGTTTGGCATTATTAAATTGCCCATCGCACTAAAAAACATATCGTTGCATGCAATGGCTTTACCACCATTAATAGTTGCTACCAAATCCATTTCTTCATCAGCCGCTATAGCACTCCAATCTTTAAATACTTCGCCATAAACTCTCAGCCTTGCTACGCCACCATCTGGGTAAATGTGTAAACAAATATGGGTAAATAACTCGCTTTTTTCACAAGCATAAAAGTTTTGACTACCCGCATTTAAGTGCGATTTTGGTAAAATTTCCTGCCATTCAACGCTTTTCCAATCTGTAATATTCGAAGTATCATTTAAATAAATGGTCTCTACTGAAGCATGTGGTGGATGATTACCCAAAAAGAAATTGGTATCTATATCAAACCCCATAATCTTTCCAGGTGTAGCCAATTGAATAACTGCCCAATCATGACCTGTTATGCGTTTACGACGATTTTCACAGCCGTCCATCCATTTGCCACAGTCTGTGTACTTATCTGTTATAAAAATGCCACGTCCTTTTTTCAGTAGATTTTCTTTTTCGGCAAAAAATCATCGGTTGCG
>JAYVNQ010000024.1:0-2336 GCA_043758365.1 Chitinophagales bacterium | reverse complement strand
CATTAAACAAGAAGAATTTCTTATTGGTTTTCCCAATATCAAATATGGCGATAACAGGTATAGGCATTTGCAGTTATGAATTATGAGTTATGAGTTATGAGTTATAAGTTATGAATTGTAAAACACTCATCATTCACAACTCATAACTCATAATTATTTAAAGCCCTGTAGCTACTGTTTTTTCGCCTCTTTCTTTAATTAATTCTTTTCTTACATTAAGACTACGATATAAACTTAAAGGCTGTAATGCACCACCAGATAGTATTCTAGCTTGTGCAACTAAAGAGCGAACATCAGTTCTATAAGCAGTTTGTAAAATTTCCTGACATCTTACCACATCGTTTACGGCTTGTGCTTCTTGTAATGCTTTTGTATCAACTAGCAAAGCTTGTGCATAAGCAATCATAATAGCTTCAATAGATTGTAGTAAATCTTCCAAAGGATCTTTTACATTGTGAGAAGCATCAATCATCCAACCTAAATCTGTTGCATGGTTCATACCTTTTGCTTCCATGCCTTCAACCAATTCGTTAAAGATTAGGAACAATTGATAAGGATTGATAGAACCTACAGTCAAGTCATCATCTCCATATTTGCTATCGTTAAAATGGAAGCCAGCGAGTTTATTTTCCATCATCAACAAGCTTACAATTTGCTCAATATTGGCGTTTGGTAAGTGGTGACCTAAATCTACCAAAGTATAAGCTTTAGGGCCAAGCTTTGAAGCATATAAATACGATTGTCCCCAATCACCCACGCTCATCGAATAGAAGTTTGGTTCAAATGCTTTGTACTCAATAAACACTTTCCAATCTTCTGGCAAGGCTGCATAAATTTCTTGCAAACTTTCGTAGGTTCTTTCCCACGCACCTCTAAAATTCAATTGACCAGGAAAGCAAGAGCCATCAGCCAACCAAACGGTTAAAGCTTTAGAACCTAGTGCGACACCCTGTTTTATCACTTCAATATTATGGTCAATTGCCTGTTTACGAACTGCTTTATCAACGTGTTGTAATGAACCAAATTTGTAACTATATTCTTGCGTTGCTTGGTCTTGAAACGTGTTAGAATTTACTGCATCAAACTTTAAATCGTAGCTAGCAGCTAAGGCTTTAGTGGCTGCATGGTCTTGAGGAATATCCCAAGGAATATGTAACGAAATTGCACCACTTGATTGGTTTAACGCATGTAGCAAACCAACATCGCTCAGTTTTTCTTCTAAATTTCTAGGCTCACCAGAACCACTGAAGCGACCGAATCTTGTACCACCTGTACCTAAAGCCCAAGATGGAATAGCAATTTGAAAAGTAACTAATTTCTTAAGTACTTCATCTAAATTTGCAACACTTTCAGCCGTAAACTCAAAGCTGCGTTTATGCGCAGCTAAAAAGGTTTTATTTTGATCTTCAATCAGTTGTTTATCTAATAACATACAATCGTTCGATTTAATTCTTAATTGATTTTATGGCATATAAAAAACCTCTTTTAGTGGCACACTTACTGGCGAATTATCTGGATTCGATGCCATAATATCACCCATATAAGCCCACCATTTTTGCATGACTGCATGAGAAGGTAAATTATCTAATGCCTTTGGATCTTCTGCTTTTAAAACACCAAATAAACTATTTGTAGTATCATCTAAGAAAATAGAATATTCGCTAATGCCAGTTGCTTTCAATAAGGCTTCTAATTCTGGCCATAATTCGTCGTGGCGTTTTTTATATTCGGCTTCAAAGCCTTTGTACAACTGCATTTTAAATGCTACTCTGTGCATGATTTTTTATTTATGTAACCAGCTTTTGTTTGTCTATTTAACATCGTTGCGTCGCACACTTCAACGGTTTGATACGCTATTCAACAACCCTCTAAATCTAAGTTCAGACAATATTTTTTATCTCACAAAACCCATTGCTACACCACCATCAACGTTCAATACATTACCTGTCGATTTGCTTAACAATCCACCAACCAAAGCATAACAAGCATTGGCAATATCAGCGGGTAAAATTATCTCATTCAATAAAGTACGTTTTGCGTAGTAAGCAGGTAATTCAGCAACGGTAACGCCATACGCTTTGGCTCTGCCTTCAGCCCATCCACCAGCCCAAATATTACTATCGCTAATTACAGCATCTGGATTAATCACATTTACACGAATTTTATCACCACCTAATTCAGCAGCATTCAGTCTGCTAAGGTGCAATTGAGCTGCTTTTGCAGAACCATAACCTGCATTATTTGGTCCAGACACCAAAGCATTTTTGCTTACAATGTTGATGACATCACCACCAATATCTTGTTTACGCATTACTGCAACAGCCGCTTGTGTTACA
>JAYVNQ010000023.1:0-21488 GCA_043758365.1 Chitinophagales bacterium | reverse complement strand
GTAAATTTTTACCAGATTATTTATTTGCATTTATAATCAACGTAATTTACTACACGTCTATTTTAA
Organism: Chitinophagales bacterium; assembly: GCA_043758365.1. Taxonomy (GTDB): domain Bacteria; phylum Bacteroidota; class Bacteroidia; order Chitinophagales; family Chitinophagaceae; genus Parasediminibacterium. The sequence continues at coordinate 21,422 of JAYVNQ010000023.1, read as the reverse complement.
ATAAGTACCAACTCTTGATTCGCATAGATTATCTTTAATTTATAATTGAAATGAAGATGCCGACTTAATAATAAGTTGGCATTTTTTATTATCCTTTACATAGCATTTATTATATTCACAACCTGATAAACCCCTAACAAACCCAATTAGGCTGTTACTTTTTGCAAACTTGTAAAACTTCTATTTCTAGTATGAGCCTCGAAAAAGATATTAACCAACCCACGTTTCGTAACAATTATCAAAAAGCTACCATTAACATTGTTTATACTAGCAATTGGCTGCAACAGCAAGTAAAAACCATCTTACAACCACAAGGTATTACTCCTCAACAATTTAATATTTTACGCATTTTACGTGGACAAAGCCCTTTAAGTACCCTACAAATACGAGAGCGTATGTTGGATAAAATGAGCGACACCAGCAGACTTGTAGAACGCTTGATAAAAAAAGAGCTTTTGTTGAAAAAATCTTGTAAAATGGATAAGCGTTTAGTAGACGTGACGATTACTGAAAGCGGTTTGGCATTATTGGCTTCGCTTGATGCTGCTACTAATAATTTAGACAACCTAATTGCTAGCTTAACACCAACGGAAGCCTTAGAATTGAATAGATTATTAGATAAAGCGAGGGGATAATATCTAGTTGTAACTGTTTATTTTGTTAATTAAAAACCACTCATCCCTAAATCATCCACAACCCTTATTTTTATTAGCTTCTTGGCTATCTTCGGGATATGAAGAAACCCATTTTTTTACTCATCCTAGCTATTCTTTGTTATCAAATTATAGGTACAGCCCAAACAAATTTCGAGTTTCGTGGGGTTTGGATTGCTACCGTTGAAAATATTGATTGGCCCAGTAAAAAAGGGTTATCAGTAAATGATCAAAAAGCCGAGTTTACTCATTTATTAGAGTTGCACCAACGCAATGGCATGAATGCTATTTTTATGCAGATTCGCCCTGTAGGCGATGCTTTTTACCCATCGCAATACGAACCTTGGAGTGAATATTTAATGGGCAAACAAGGCTTGCCTCCAACACCTTACTACGATCCGCTAGCTTTTATGATTTCCGAAACCCACAAGCGTGGTATGGAATTTCATGCGTGGCTAAACCCGTACCGTGCTGTTTTTAATATCAATAAATCATCTATTTCACCGTCGCATATTACTAAAATTCACCCCGAATGGTTTTTAAATTATGGTACTACAAAATTTTTTAATCCTGGCTTGCCAGAGGTTAGGAATTTGGTAACTAATGTAGTTAAAGATTTGGTTACACGGTACGACTTAGATGGCATTCACATGGACGATTATTTTTATCCTTATCGAATTGCTGGTAAAGAATTTCCCGATCAAAAAACATATGAACAAAGCAGTAGTAAATTAAATAAAGACGATTGGAGGCGTAGCAATTGCGATAGCATTATAAAACAATTGTACCTCACCATTCGTGCAACTAACCCTCATGTAAAATTTGGTATCAGCCCGTTTGGTGTTTGGCGAAATAAAAGCCAAGACCCAAATGGTAGTAACACAAAAGCCGGGCAAACAAATTTCGATGATTTGTACGCAGACATTTTACTATGGTTAAAAATGGGATGGATAGATTATGTAGTGCCGCAATTGTACTGGGAACGTGGTCATAAATTGTGCAATTACGATACCTTGTTAGCTTGGTGGAACAACCATACTTATGGCAGGCATTTGTACATTGGGCATGGCATTTATAGGGCAAATACCAATGCCGCTTGGCGAGATAAAAATGAAATTCCCAAGCAAATACAAGCACTAAGGCAATATGCTACAACGCAGGGCAGTGCTTATTTTAGTGGCAAAACTTTTGAAGCAAACCCTAATGGTTGGAGTGATAGTTTACGCAACAATTATTATACTTTGCCAGCCATTGTGCCGCCCATGCCTTGGATAGATAATGTGCCGCCAGCAAAACCATTGGTGCAAGTGGTTAATAAAACAACTTTCAATATTGCTTATAAAGGCGATGAGGCAATTAAAGGTTTGGCGTTTTATGCTTTACCAAATTTGGTAAATGCAAAAATGAATTTGGCAACCTTACTTTATTTAACCACCACAGCAAGTACCACTTTCGATAGAACAAAATCTATGGCGCCCACCGATAACCGTTTATTTGTAGCATCGGTAGATAAAAATAACAATGTTAGTGAATGGGTTGAACTGAAGTAGAAGTCATTGTTAAACTAAGGGTTAATGGCAGCAGACTTGAATTACAAGCAGTCGATACGCTTTGTTATATTAACTAAAGCTGCACCGAAGATGAAAGCATTTTACTGCATTATAATACTTGTGCTATTTGTTACAGAAACGCATTGGCAAAAGCCTAATCCTATTGTGTATTCAGATTTTACAATTGGCGGTTCGTTTGGCAAAGCCCCAAGTTTATTTTTAGGTTCAGGACTTAATTATCAACACAAAAATGATTTATTTACCCTACGCTTCTCGGGTACAATTGAAATTGGTGTACAGGCCGCCTACATTGCACCAATTATTTTAATACCCGTATTTGTAGAAAAAAGCAGGTAGGAAGAGTTTGCATTATTGTATGGTAAGCGGCTTATTAGCAAGTGGCATTTTTATAGTTTTTCATTGGGGTTATCAGCTAATAATTTTCATCAGTTTAGAACCGATGCTAGTGGACAAGGCTATGAATTTGGCACAAATTATATTGGTGTGCCTTATGAATTAAACGTAAAATGGTTCAAAAGAAGAAAAGAACGGCCCTATATTTTGTTCGGATGGCCACTTTATAATGACCATATTTATTTGGGTATGCCTACTGGTTTTGTAGCAAATATTGGTTTTAAAATAGCTGGCAATGTTTCAAATTATACCTATGTTTCTGTGGGTGCCGTCTTTGGTTTTGGATGGCACAAAGTATATTATATGTGATTTTATTCATCAATCCCCTTCCCTTCGAATCTCGTTAATTAATACAACATCCTTATTTGCCCAACATCAAAACCCTATATTTACTGCTCATCAATTTTTGCTCATGCGTTGTTTGTGTTTTCTACTTTTTATTGTTTGCTGCACGGCAGGAATGGCACAGGTAGATTCTATAACGCATAAACCTTTTGTAGACACCTCGGCTACGCCTAATGTAACCATTGGCAACATCAATATTAAAGGCAACAAACGCACAAAGCCTTACATCATTTTAAGAGAAATGACTTTGCAACAAGGTAATACCATTAGCATAAAAGACCTTAATAAAAAGCTAGAGCAAAGCCGTAACCAGATTTACAATACAGCTTTGTTTGTAGATGTAGTAGTATCTGCAACCGAAAAAATTGGCAACATTATCAATATAAATGTTGATGTAAAGGAACGGTGGTACTTTTTTCCGCTACCATATTTTAGGCTAATAGATAGAAATTTTAACCAATGGTTAGTAGATCAACATGCGAGTTTAGAACGGGTTAATTACGGCATGAAATTTACACAAGGTAACCTTACAGGGCAAAACGACGAGTTGAATATTTGGCTCATTACAGGCTATAGCCAGCAGATAAACCTAAGATACGGTATCCCATTTTTCGATAAAAAAAGAAAGAGCGGCTTTAGTGTTGGCTTTGTACATAGCACACAAAAAGAGCTGAACTATGGCACCAGTTTTAACAAGCAGGTATTCTTTAAAAATAATGATATTGTTAGAACTGTAACCCGTGCAGACCTAAGCTACAGCTACCGGCCAGATCAATATTGGAGGCATACCTTGCAAGCGGTTTATACTTACGAAGGCATCTCGGATACGGTAGTAACAGTAAACCCCAATTATTACCCCGAAAAACGGAACGAGGTAAAGTATTTAAGCTTGTCGTATGGGTTAAGTTATGCTAAAACTGACTATAACGCTTACCCTACAAAAGGCTTAATTGCAAGTAGCTATATATCTAAACGTGGCTTTGATGATGTAACTGGTTTGTGGCAAATTGGTGGAAAGGCATTGTACGCTTTTCCATTAAGCAATACAGCTTTTGTGCATTTAGAAGGTGCAGCAACGGTAAAGTTTACCAACGATAAACAGTTTTATTTTAACCAGCGGCTTTTTGGTTATGGCGACTTTCAAATGCGAGGTTTGGATTATTATGTGGTTGATGGTACGGCAGGTTTATTGGCTAAAGCAACCATTCATAAACAAATACTGAAGTTCATTTTTAAAAATCCTATAAAAAGTAAAACCCACGATTTAATTCCGTTCAGGTTTTACCTAAAAGCCTTTGGCGATGTGGGTTACGCTTATAATAAATATGCTGGCAATAATGCACTTAGTAACCAGCCAATTTATACAGGTGGCATTGGGTTAGATATTGTTTCCATTTATGATTTTGTGTTTAAAATAGAATTCGCCTTTAATCAAATAGGCCCTGCGGGATTATATTTAAGTAAATAATCGGTGTGGTTTTATATTTACATAGCTTAGATTAGGTGCTGACACCAAAAACTAATACAACATGCAAGTAGCAATATATAGTAGGGGTTTAGATTTTGAACAAGAAAACCCTTTGTTGATTTTGCTGGAGGAGCTGGGCAAATACAATATTTCGGTACTGATTTATGCCCCGTTGATAATGCAGTATGCCTTACCCCAAAACTTGTTGCACAACATTACACCATTTACATCGCATAAGCAATTACCAGCCGACTTAGAGTGCCTTATTAGCCTTGGAGGCGATGGAACAATGCTAGATGCTGTAACCTTGGTGCGAGATAAAAAAATACCAATTCTTGGGATAAACTTTGGCCGATTGGGTTTTTTGGCAAGTATTAGTAAAGAGGAACTGACCATAGCTGTAGATGCCATTGTAAACCGCACTTTTGTAAAAGATAAACGTAGCCTCATACATTTAGATGCTAGCGTGCCTTTGTTTGATGACGATGCATTTGGCTTGAACGAGTTTGCTATCCACAAACGAGATACATCGCCCATGTTAAAAATACATACCTACTTAAACGGTGAGTTTTTAAATACTTTTTGGGCCGATGGCTTGATAGTTTCCACACCAACAGGTTCTACAGGGTATAATTTGGGTTGTGGTGGTCCCATTGTTTTTCCCGATAGCAATAGTTTTGTAATTACGCCCGTGGCACCGCATAATTTAAATGCTAGACCCATAGTTATTCCCGATAACAATATCCTATCATTTGAAATAGAAACTCGTGGCGATGAATTTATTTGTGCCCTAGATGCACGTAAAGAAATTGTAGATAAAACCATACAGCTTGCAGTGCGTAAAGAAACCTTTGATATTAGTTTAGTACGCCTTAACGAGAATAGTTTTTTATCAACCCTTCGCAACAAACTAACTTGGGGCATGGATAAAAGGAATTAGAAACGGGGCAGCGATATAATCGAAAAAAGACATGCGTAGCATAATTTGTTGTTGGCAATTAGGCACAACAACGGCGAAAAGCTCTTATCGTTGGATATAGTCAACTGGTCCGGGTATTCCACTAACATCACCCGTGTTTGTTAAATAAACCGATTTACAATTGGGCTACTACAGTTTCTCATCTATTGCCTAACTACAAACACAAGCTCAAAAAAACGATAAGCAGCATAAAAACGGCTTTAAAATTTTGCAAAATTTATCCTCAACCACAAACAATTTCATTAAACGGATAATTTTATGGCAATTGTTCCGTTTTAATAGCAACCATCCGTACTAAATGCAGCAGCAAATATTACACAAGTCCAACTCGTGTATCCGTTATTTATTTATCGGGATGCATACTATTTTCCTGCTATTTTCCTCTACTATTTCATTTTCTCAGGAAAAACCAACGCTAGATATTTCCATAAAACCCATTAGTAACAATGGCATTTACAGCACTAACGATAGGCGGCGTATTGGGTATCTCATTAAGCTGCGCAATACCATTAACGATGACCAAAGTGGCAGCATTTATTTAGATATAAAAAACAGTTTTTCGCAATCGGTTTACAGCGAAACCATTGACCTTTTTACCCCATCTAACGGTAGCTTTTTTAAAGAGTTATTACTCGATAATTCAAAATTCCCCACTGGCTTTTATTATGTATCACTGAACTTTAAAACCAACCATATTAACCAAACCAATACCTACGTTTTTGGAGTTGAACCTGAAAAAATACCAGCTACTTCGTACCGCCCTAACGATTTTGTAACGTTTTGGGAAGATGCGAAAAGAGAGTTGGTGAACATAAATCCTGCCTACCAAGTAAGCCGCCGTGGCGATATGTCAAGCATTAATACCGATGTGTTTATGGTAGAATTTCAATCGATGCACAATACTAAAATACGAGGTTGGTTATCCGTGCCAAAAGGTAGGGGCAAGTATGCGGTGTTGTACAAATTGCCTGCTTATGCCAACCCTATAAAGCCCGAAATACGAAACGATATTGCCATTTTTACAATAGATGCAAGAGGTATAGGCAACAGTGCAGATGAGCAAAAACTTAACTATGATAATTACCTAGTAACTGGCCTAAGCGATAAGTTACAATATATTTATAGAGATGTGTTTATGGACTGTTTACGTGGATTGGACTTTTTGTTTACGCATGACGACTTGAGGTTAGACATTAATAAAATAATTGTAAAAGGCCAAGGCCAAGGGGCAGCCTTGGCGGCTATAATAGTGGGGTTAGATGGGCGAAAGGTAAAGGGCTTAATTATGGAAAGAGCGTTGCTATTGGATATGCGAACAGTATTTGCCATTGGCGAAACAAAACCAGTACCACCTTGGCCTGTGCTACCTTTAAAAAGCTATTTCAATAGTAGCAAAACATCTATTGATAATTATTTTAGAACATGGGATTATTTTGATGCAATAAATTTTGCGGCAAAAATTAAATGTCCAGTTTTAATAGGCGTATCACTAAAAAACACCATCAGTTTACCACAATGTAGTTACAACTTTTACAACCAAGTTTTAACCCAACGTAGAGAAGTTTATGTTTGCCCCGATAATCAGGACAATATGGATGCCTCTTATTACGTTTTTGAAAATAGCTGGACCAGAGAAGTGTTACGGCTATCCAATTAACCATTACCATTAAGCAATAATTTCAATGAAGAAATTTATCCTGTTAACAATAACTTTTTTTGTTTTTTGCCAAGCCGCATTTGCTGGTTTTCCGGTGGGTAAAGGGCGCTTTAAAATAGTACCAAGCTACAATTTGTACCGTGCCAATGGCTATTGGGATAAAAATGGCAGCTACACTGCTTATGCAAATAATGGCCGTTTTACATCTAACTATTTTGGTATTTTTTTCAGTGCTGGCATTAGTCGTAATCTCGATTTTGTTGGTACGCTGCCAATTGTTATCCAAACATCGTCCGAAACAAATAAGTTAGTCACCAATGGAGGTTTGGGAGATATTAGTTTAGGGCTTAGCTACTTTTTAAGTCATTTTGATGAGAACACACACCTATCGTTAACGGGCTCGGTAATCATTCCTGGTTATCAAAATACCATATTACCATATATTGGTTTTGGATCTTTTGGTACAGAGGTAAAATTGGGCATTGCTGGTAGCACTCAAAAGTATTATCGCAACCCTTATTTTGATATTGAAGGTGGCATTAGGCAATACTTTAACGACTTTGGCCCTACACAATTATTTGCCAATATTACTGGCGGTATCCCACTAAGCGATGAAGTGAAAATAAGCGGTAATATTAGTGGTGTAAGCTCGCTAAGCAATGGTGCTGATTTTAGCGCCAACCCCAATTTTGCATCGTACAACCGTGAGTTTAGTTATATCAGATTTACTGCCAATGCTGGCTTTACCATAAACCCTGTATGGTCGCTTTGGGCAAATATTTATACCGATGTGTCGGGTAAAAGCATTGGTAAAGGAAGCGGATTAAGCATTTTTGCAGTAATAAAATTGTAAGCTACCAGAATAATTCTCGCATTTTTATAGCATTGGTCACAGAAATATAATGTTGGCCATATTGCAAAAAAATATCCCATTAAAGCTAAATAAATAACCATCATGACCATATCAAAAACCGTTGCCCTAACAATCTTTGTTGGTTTAAATCTATTGGCTATTGAAAATGCAACAGCCCAAAATAATAAGCCGACCACTTCAACAAAGGAGCCAATTAAATCGTCTGTAACATCGTACGAAAAATATATTGATGATAATAACGACGCTCATTTAAAAGAATTTGTAGAGTTAGTGTCCATTCCAAGTATATCATCTATTCCATCGCACAAGGCCGATGTTGCAAAAGCAGGCCAATGGATAGTGAATAAGTTAAAAGCGATTGGAATGACTACCGCTCAACTATTACCAACAGACGGAAACCCAGCAGTATATGCAAGTTGGGATAAAGCGCCTGGCAAACCCACTGTTTTAATATATGCCCATTACGATGTGCAACCCGTAAAGGAATCTGAATGGGATTACCCACCATTTGCTCCGGTGATAAAAGATGGAAAAATATTCGGTCGTGGAGCTAGCGATGACAAAAGTGGCGTTATGATAAGTATTTGGGCGGTGGAAGCCATGTTGCGTAAAGACGGAAAACTGCCTGTAAACGTGAAGTTTTTGTTTGAAGGTGAAGAAGAAATTGGCAGCCCGAATTTTAAAAAATTTCTTGAAAAAAATAAAGAACTCTTGCATACAGATTTTGCAGTAACAGCCGATGATGCCCAATATAACGACAACATTCCTGCAATCACGTTAAACTCACGTGGTTCTGTACAACTCCAGTTTAATGTAAAAACAGCCAATACTGACGCACATTCTGGGCAATTTGGTGGCAAAACGCCTAATTCGGTTGTGGCTATGTCGCAAATCATCAGTTCGTTTTATGATAAAGCTGGCAATGTAGCCGTAGAGGGATTTTATGATAAAGTGCTACCAATTACTGCACAGCAAAAGGAAATGATTAAGAAAATACCATATAATCCTGCCGACGATATGAAAACATTAGGTACTACTGCAGAAGTTGGTGATAAAACTTTCTCGCCACTTGAACGTGTTTGGTTTCGGCCAACGCTTGAAGTAATTGGTATGCAGGGTGGTTATACTGCGGCGGAAGGACATTCAAATATTATTCCTGGTAATGCCATGGCAAGAATTACGTGCCGATTGGTAAACAATCAAAATGGTAATGAAATAGTTGATTTGATTGTAAAACATATTAATAAAAATTGCCCAGTTGGCGCTACTGTTACATATAAATTTAGCAAGGGCTATGCCAGTCCAATGACAACTCCTTCTGATACAAAAGAATTTAAATACATATCAGATGCATTATTAAATATTTATAATAAAGAACCCTTGAAATTAAGTACTGGCGGCACTGGTGGTGCTATGTTATCGTTCAAAGAAATTTTAGGTGTATATGCTTACTCGTTAGGTTTTCAACAGTCCGACGAGAAATGGCATGCTGCCAATGAATTTTTCAGACTATCAAGCATTCGCAAAGGGCAAATAGTTTACTGTTATTATTTACAACATCTTGCAGACGAAGATGGCAAATTGAAAAAGTAGAAAGGGTTTTTGTTTGGTATCGTTTTTAGGTAAGGGGAAATTAACTCATCCAAATTATTTTGTCTAGTTGAAAATAGATAGCCATCGGTTTAAACCGATGGCATTTTTGTCATGAATCCCTAATTAAGAAGATTGCCGCTTACTTGTTTTTCCTTGGCATCTGCATCCATTAACATGTACGTTTTTACACTATTTATCGTCATTTCATCTAATACATCCACTACATTGCCATAGCTAGATTTATCGGTGGGCTTAATTAGCACCACCATTTCTTTAGCATGGCTACCCAATTGTTTTTGTACAATAATGTTTCTAATACCCTTTTTTTGTTGGTTAGTTTGAGTTTGTAGCTCTGCCATAACGTTGGTTTTTAAGTGATTATAAAATGTGGTTTTATTGTAGATGCTATCCTTTAAACATTCCATAAAGGAATTAAAATGAGAACGCAGGTACATTTGGCACAGATAGAATCGATTTTATCTATTTCAACCACCTTTCCCATCCCTTCAGCTTACATTTGAGTAACAAATCCCACCAAGTTGAAAACAGTTTTAATAATAGATGATGAGGAAAAATTGCGGGGCTTAATGGCTCGTATTATTAAGGCTGAAGGCTTTGAGGTGGTAGAAGCTGCCAACTTAAAAGATGGTTGCAAGCAATTGGCTAATAAACAAATAGATGTGGTGCTTTGCGATGTAAAATTGCCAGATGGCAATGGTGTTGATTTTGTAACTGCCATCAAACCAAAATACCCTGCTATAGAAATTATTTTATTAACCGCTTATGGCAATATTGCCGATGGTGTGCAAGCCATGCGTAACGGGGCTTTCGACTATATTACCAAGGCTGATGATAACGATAAAATTATTCTATTATTAACCCGTGCGTTAGAAAAAGCACAACTACAAAAACGTGTTCAACAGCTAGAAGAACAAGTAGGCAAACGCTATGGTTTTGATAGCATTTTAGGCGAAGCCCCCTTAATAAAAGATGCGATAACCCTAGCACAAAAAGTAGCGCCAACTAATGCAACGGTGCTACTTCTGGGAGAAACGGGTACAGGCAAAGAAGTATTTTCCCAAGCCATACACAATGGCAGTAAAAGAACGGGCAAACCCTTTATGGCATTAAACTGTAGTGCTTTTAGTAGAGAATTGTTAGAGAGTGAAATATTTGGGCATAAAGCTGGAGCATTTACAGGAGCCATTAAAGATAAAAAAGGGTTGATAGAAGAAGCCAACATGGGTACTTTGTTTTTAGATGAGATTGGCGAAATACACATTGACCTACAAAGCAAATTGCTGCGTGTGCTTGAAACCAGCGAGTTTATAAAGGTTGGGGATACCAAATCTACCAAAGTAAGTGTGCGTATTATTGCGGCCACCAATCGTGATTTACAGCAAGAAGTAAAAGACGGCAAGTTTAGAGAAGATTTGTTTTATCGGTTAAATGTGTTTACTATATCGTTACCAGCTTTGCGAGATAGAAAAAAAGACATTCCCTTAATAGCCAATTATTTTCTTAAAATCTTTGCCAAAAAAACCAACCCGCATATTGATGGCATGAGTAGCGATTTTTTGCAGCGGCTACAACAACACGATTGGAAAGGCAATATTAGAGAACTGAAAAATGTGATAGAAAGGGCTGTTATTTTAGCCGATAGTCCTGAATTATCTGTTGATAACTTACCTTTTGAGATGCAGGCTTACCAAGCATTTGAGGGTTATAAACAACTCTCTGCCTTTAATTTGGCAAGTGTAGAAAAACTGCATATTCAACGGATGTTAAACCATACAAAAGGCAACAAAACCAAAACCGCCAAACTGCTGAATATTGGGCTGACAACCTTGTACAGAAAGATTGAAGAGTATGGGTTGATATAATTTGGCACGTATAACAGTAACTATGGCTATAAATATTACAGCCTTTAATTACTTTTTGAGTGGTGAAGGAATATTTAATACTCTATTTAACCATGACAATACTCTTTTAGATGCGGTACTATTTCATAAACTGTGTAAGTGAATAAGAACACGGTTTATGAAATAGTGCCAAAAGATGATATGCGTTATAGAATTATTAAAACATATATTCAATACAAAAGTGCTGCTTAAAAAACAGCATACATCTTAAATCATTACCTGTTATTTCACAAGTAAAATAATACGCTTCGGTAAAAGTTGCAAAGCGATAAGAACGTACAAGTGTGCGACGCAACCAAGCATCATAACACTACAAATGCTGATAACAAAAAACGACCGACCTTTTATGGCCAGTCGTTTTCATTTTCATCAGATGGTAATTATTTTAAATAGCGTATTTGTTATCGTCTATTATTTTTGCGGCAATTCTTCTGCGGGCATCTTTACTATTAAATGGTTCCGTTTTAGTAAAACGCTTTAAACCAATATGCATCATACGTAATTCATCGCCTTCGGCAAAAGCGTTTAGGGCGTCTTTACCAGCTTTATTTATTTTATCAGCAGCATCGTAAATATAGGTTTTGGTAATATCCGCCTGTATGCCGGTGGCGGCTTCGCCATTTTTATCGGTCATTTTTATTAAGCGTAATAAAGCACTTTCTGCATGGAAGGTTTCGATGGACATATCGGCAATATTCATCAGTATTTCTTGCTCTTTATCCAAAGTCATCATCAACTTTTGCACGGCTGCACCTGCTACCATTAGTATGGCTTTTTTAAAGTTGTTGATATATTTAATTTCCTTAGCAAAAGCACCTTCATCACCACTATTAAAGTCAGGAATACTCATTAATTCTTTCTGCACATTCATAGCTGGCCCCATTAAATCTAACTTTCCCTTCATGGCACGTTTTAAAACCATGTCAACAGTTAGCAAACGGTTTATCTCGTTAGTACCTTCGTAAATACGATTAATGCGGCTATCTCTATACGCTTTACTAATTAGGTATTCATCGCTAAACCCGTTGCCACCGTGTATTTGCACACCTTCGTCTACCACAAAATCTAGCATTTCGCTACCATATACTTTTAGCATCGCACACTCAATGGCAAATTCTTCGGCTGCGCCAAGCAATGCTTGGTTAAATGGTACGCCACTGTGTTCAAGGTCTTTTTCTTTATCGTCAATCCATTTTGCGGTGCGGTACAACGCACTCTCGCACACCCAAAGCTTAATACACATTTCTGCCAATTTATGCTTAATAGCACCAAACTTTGCGATGGGCAATTTGAATTGTTCTCTAGTATTAGCGTATTGAACGCTAGCATCTGCAGCACGTTTTGCTCCACCTAAAGTAGCAGCATCTAATTTTAAACGACCAATATTTAGGATGTTAAAAGCGATGATGTGGCCTTTACCAATTTCGCCTAATAAATTCTCAACTGGCACTTTACAATCTTGAAAATATAGTTGCACAGTGGATGAGCCTTTAATACCCATTTTATGTTCTTCTGGGCCTTGTGTAAAACCTTCAAAGCCACGTTCTATAATAAAACCAGTGAATTTATCACCATCAATTTTTGCAAATACGGTATAAATATCTGCAAAGCCACCGTTGGTAATCCAACACTTCTGCCCGTTTATTATATAATGTTTGCCATCCTCACTTAAAATAGCCGTCGTTTTTGCGCTCAAAGCATCGCTACCACTATTGGGTTCGGTAAGGCCATAAGCACCTTTCCAAACACCACTTGCCAGTTTTGGAATATATTTTTGTTTCTGATCTTCGGTACCGAAATACAAAATAGGTAATGAGCCAATACCAGTGTGTGCAGCAATGGCAACGCTAAATGAATAGCCACCACCAAGGCCTTCGTTTACAATAGTTGAGGTAATAAAATCTTTACCCAGCCCACCTAAATTTTCAGGAAAAGAAGTAGACAACAAACCTTGCTCACCAGCTTTTTCCATCAACGATGGCATTAAACCTGGCTCCATTTTATCTATACGATCTAGTATTGGGTCAATTTCTGAGTGCAAAAATTGATGACACATATCCATCACCATCAATTGTTCTTCATCAAAATCTTCGGGAATAAAAGTTTCAAATGCATTACTGTCTTTAATAATCCACTCACCACCTTTTAAAGAAACCCCCTGCTCTTGAACAGGTGAAAAGAAAAATTGATTTGTGTTTTGAAGTTTCATATAGTTTGTTTTATGTGTTTTTATGTTGCTCTTCGTCAGAGGTTGGTGGTATTTAAATTATCATATACCTGTTGAAACACCAATTTCACCACATCTATATCATCTTTTTCAACACCAATTAAAGCTTCATTCATCGTTTGGTTTGCCAAATCGATTGTTTGTTGCTGTAAGCTTTTTGCATTGTCAGTTAAGCAAACCAAATTAATACGCCTGTCAGTTTTAGATGATGTACGAATTACCAATTTTTGCTTCTCTAAATTGTCAATCAACCTTGTAATGCTTGGTTTATCTCTAAAAGTTCGGTTACACAATTCCTGTTGACTCAGGCAATCTTCCTTCCACAAATGGTATAAAATGCTCCATTGTTCAATGGTGATTTCTAGCCCTGCATTTCTAAAATTTTTTTGCAAACGCCTTGCCACAGCCGTACTTGCCATACCATTTATGACGCTGTATAATTCTCCTCGTTTAAACTGGTTGTTTGGCATATAGTTGTTTATGCAACCATTCAAAGATAGAAACGTTTTTGAATTGCCCAATAAATTTTGTTGTTAAATTTTAAACCGATTGTTCGGACTAAATTGTTTCTTTGTTACTATGGTTGTGTTTGTAGGTTTTACGTTGCTTTTAATGATGCTATACATCGCAATAATGTTGCTGTACCGTTATTGGTTTATGAAATTGCAACCATTCAATGTAGATGATCAAATACCACAAAGCACAAGCTTTACCATTGTTATCCCTGCACGAAACGAAGCTGAAAATATTGCTATTTGCCTACAATCAATTCTTAAACAAAACTACCCGTTAAATTTATTTGAAATAATTGTTATAGATGATTTTTCAACTGATGATACGCCAAATATTATTCAACAATTGCAACAAAGCCACGGTAACTTAACCCTTATAAAATTGGCTGAAGTGTTGGTTGATAAAACACTTAATTCCTATAAGAAAAAAGCTATAGAAACAGCCATTAATAGGGCTAGAAATAATTGGATTGTTACCACTGATGCCGACTGTATTGCTAAGCCAAATTGGTTAGCAACTTACAATGCTTTTATACAGCAAAACGAGGTTGTTTTTATTGGTGCACCTGTTGCTTTTACCAACGATGGTTCTATGCTACAAGCCTTTCAGTGTATAGATTTTATGGCTTTACAAGGTGTTGCGGCTGCATCGGTTTCGGCTGGCTTTCATGCCATGTGCAATGGGGCAAATTTGGCGTTTAAAAAAGATGTTTTTAATGAAGTTGAGGGCTATAAAAATATAGACAACATTGCCAGTGGTGATGATATGTTTTTAATGAATAAAATACAAAAAAAATATCCTAAAAAAATAGGGTTTTTATACCATCAAGAAGCAATTATTTATACCTTACCGATGCCAACCATACATAGTTTTTTAAATCAGCGTATCCGTTGGGCAAGTAAAACGAATAGCTATAAAGATTGGCGGGTGATTACAATTTTATGGATGATGTTGCTGTTGAATATGATGTTGGTGCTAATGCCAATTGTTGCAATCTTCAATCCTATATTATTTAGTTATTGGATAGCATTGTTATTTACTAAAACCTTGGTTGAAACTTTGTTTGCTGTTAAAATTGCGGCGTTTTTTTCAATTGAATTAAAATGGTGGTATGTGCTACTACAATTGCCACATATCCTCTACACGTCTTTGGCGGGATGCTTTGGTTTATCGGGCAGTTATAAATGGAAGGGAAGGACGGTAAAATAATTATTAACGCCGTAACCAAGGCTTGTCACTTTCAGGCCACCAAGCGTAAATTATTGCAACAATTAATGCAAACAAAAGCAACGGTAATAGTAAAATATTTTTCATAATAAACTAGTTTTTTGTAATTGACCATCCGTGTTGAAAAGGGTTTAAAAAACGATTAAAACTTTACATTTTAAATTTCTGCAAACAATTATCTTCATTTGGTGCAAATAGTTAAAAACAATTCGGCTTTTGGCAAACGGCTTTTAAAAAATAAAGGGGCTGCATTCGGGTTGATGCTCATTGCATGTAACTTGCTGCTTGCAGCGTTTGCTTATATTTTTGCACCCGATAATTCTACCAATGCCAATAGGATTATACCAGAGATTGGCAGCAAACAACCTGGCTTTGTCATTAGTTTTTTACGGGTAAAAAGAGATAATATTTTATCAACGCCTTTTCTAAAATTATTGGTTGATGGAAAAGAAGATACTTATCAATTTATACCAATTACAACCTACAAAATACAAGGTGATAGTTTGATCTACAATCAATTTATTGATGATGGATTAACCGATAGCAAAGCTATTTTGAACACGGCAACGATAAAACAAAACATTACCAAACAAACATTTTATTTAGGTACCGATAAATTTGGCCGGGATATTTTAAGCCGACTAATTATTGGTACAAGGGTTAGCCTCGGCGTTGGTTTAATTGCAGTGGTTATTTCGTTAACTATTGGCATTTTGTTCGGTGCATTAGCCGGGTATTTTAGAGGTTGGGTAGATGATGTAATTATGTGGTTTACCAATGTTATTTGGAGCATTCCAACCTTGTTATTGGTGTTTGCAATTACATTGGTTTTGGGTAAAGGTTTTTGGCAGGTTTTTATTGCTGTGGGCTTAACCATGTGGGTAAATGTAGCTCGGTTGGTACGTGGCCAAGTTTTGGCAGTACGAGAGCTTGAATACATAGAAGCCACACGAGCATTGGGTTTCAGCCATACTCGAATTATTATTAAACATATTTTACCAAATATTTTAGGACCAGTAATGGTTATTGCTGCAAGCAATTTTGCATCCGCCATAGTTATAGAGGCTGGACTTAGTTTTTTAGGGGTTGGTGTGCAGCCACCACAGCCAAGTTGGGGCTTAATGATAAAAGAGAATTACAATTTTATCATTACCCATAACCCTATGTTGGCATTGGCGCCGGGCATCGCCATTATGCAGTTGGTACTGGCTTTTAATTTATTAGGAAATGGCTTGCGTGATGCTTTAAATGTGAAAGCGAAACTGTAATATAATTGCTGCTACACAGAGATTATAGAGACCTCGTTTTATAAGCAAATCATATAAGATATGACTATTTAATTAACACCAGCAACCACCGCTTCTTTGTAAATTTTTTGTACCAAGCCTTGTAATACTTTACCCGGACCAACTTCTGTAAAGTTAGTAGCACCATCTGCCACCATGGCTTCTACGGTTTGAGTCCAGCGTACAGCGCCAGTTAATTGCTCAATTAAATTTTGTTTTATTTCCGAAGGATTGGTAACCGCATTTGCAACTACGTTTTGATATACAGGACATAGCGGATTATTAAAGATTATCGCTTCAATGGCTGCTGCTAATTCCGCTTTTGCAGGCGCCATTAAAGGGCTGTGAAAAGCGCCACCAACTGGTAATACCATAGCACGTTTTGCACCAGCCGCTTTCATTTTTTCACAAGCAATTTCAATACCTTTTATAGAACCGCTAATTACCAATTGGCCTGGACAATTATAATTTGCTGCAACTATAATTTCGCCTGTTTCGGCTTCAATTTTTTTACAAATCTCTTCTACTTTTTCATCTGCTAAAGCCAATACTGCAGCCATTGTTGATGGGATAATGTCACAAGCTTTTTGCATGGCATTTGCACGAATGCCCACTAATTTTAAACCATCTTCAAAAGCCAAAACACCATTGGCAACTAAGGCAGAAAACTCACCTAACGAATGCCCTGCAACCATATCTGGTAAAGGGTTTTCAATAGTTTTATAGGCAATAACTGAGTGTAAAAAAACAGCTGGCTGTGTTACATTAGTTTGCTTTAATTGTTCATCTGTACCAGTAAACATCACCTCGCTAATATTAAAACCCAAAATGGTATTTGCTTGCTCATAAAGCTGTTTTGCCAAAGGGTATGCATCGTATAAAATTTTACCCATGCCACTAAATTGAGACCCTTGACCCGGAAAAATAAAAACGTGTTTACTCATAAAAAAAATTGAGGAACAAAAGTAAGGGAGTAGCTTGCAATTGTTTTATCTGGTAACAACTTCTATGCAATTACACAACACAAAAGGCATTGTATTACGCACCATAAAATATGGCGACAGTAGTGTGATAACCACGGTTTATACTGAGCTTTTTGGCGTGCAGAGCTATATTATAAAAGGTGTTAGACAATCATCAAAAAAATCGCAGAGCAAAGCCAACTATTTTCAGCCTTCGGCGATATTGGATATGACTGTTTACCACAACCAAATGAAACATTTGCAATTTATAAAAGACTATAACTGGGCTTACCTGTATGAAAACGTGTTGTTCGATGTAATTAAAAACACAGTAGCCATGTATATTATTGAACTACTGCAACACAGTTTAAAACAACCCGAAGCTAACCCCGAATTATTTTATTTAATAGAAGATAGTTTGAAGCAATTAGATAAAGCTAGCCCAACATTAACTGCTAATTTACCGTTGTATTTTACGCTGCATTTGGCTAGCGAGTTGGGGTTTGAAATTCAAGGCGAGTACAGTAGCATAACACCAATTTTGGATTTAGCGGAGGGTAGTTTTATTGAAACCCCGCCTAACCATCAACACTACATCACCAACGATTTGGCCCAAACGACCAGTCAATTAAACAATATTAATTTTTATAACGACCTTGAAAATATTAAGCTAAACAAAACCACTAGACGGCAATTATCTGAAGCGTATATACAATTTCTATCGCTGCATATTTCAGATTTTGGAGAACTAAGAAGCCTATCAATTTTGCAGGATATCCTAAGCTAGATTTAGATTTTTTCTGGAGGTGGCCGCTTAACTTTCATAAACAAAAAAGCAAGCCTGATGCCGCCTACAACACCTAAACAAAGCAGGTAGTTAGCTAGCATACTTTCGGTATCGATTTCTAAATTGGTCACCCTTGTTTTTTCGTAGGTAACTGTGAAAAATTTATTCGGCCATCCAAAAGAGTCTTTTCGGTACAAGTATTCCTTACCAATAGATGCTGAGGATGTAGTGATAATGAAAAAAGCAATTGTAGCTACAAGTACAACAGCAGATACTTTTTTCATGAATTGATATTATTGTTTAGGATTTGGATTTCAAAAATAGCAAAACTAAAGATTTTAACCGTGGTTAATTATGAGCAATTGATGATTTGTTTTTCTTGTTAAAAAACAACCAAGCAACCCCAACAAAAAGGGTAGATACGCCATAACAAAATAAAATATCTATTAATAATTTACTCCCGAAAAAATAGTCGTTGCTCATGTAAAAGTCGTTGCCAGTGAACCTTCTAAGAAAAACAAGTGGCCAACCGTAATCACTCCAAGCATCTAAAGTATTTCTAGTTTTAGATGTAATAAATGTAAATGTTACAAACAGCACAACTGAACAAAATGTGGCGATGCTTACAAACTTCATGGTGCTATAACTTTTGCGTTACTGTTACTGGTAATGCTGCCATCGTTTTCCAAATCAGTTATCAAAACAATTCCAGGTTTTTTACTAGGTTCAAAACTTCCTAAAAAACTATCCATTTGCAGAGCCGTTGCTCCATTAATAGTTGCCCATTTAAGCAACTCCTGCAATGGTATTTCAGGAAAATTTTGGATAATGGTTTTGATTTCGCCCAACACGCTTAACCTGTGGTTACTGGCCAAACTGTCTGTGCCAATAACGATGTTGCAATTGTTTTTTCGCAACAGATTTATTGGTGGTAATTGATTTTCGATGTAGCTATTAGTATTAACGCATAAGCAAAAGAAATATTGTTGTAAAGCTGTGTTTTGGTTGATAAAATCAAGATCGTTTTGGTTAATAAAAGTATCATGTACCAGCAATAATTTTTGGGGTTGTTGCAGGTTGGGTAAAAAGCTTTGTAAGCTAGATTTTTTTGTGGGTTGATGAAAGTTTGAGATGGCTACGCCAATAGTCTCATAAAGTTTATTAAAGTTGCCGCCGCCAGATAAAAAAAACTCATTCTCGTCAACTGTTTCTTGGTTATGGATAGATGAAATTGGGTGCGTTGCAACTGTATCAATGAGTTTAAATAAATCTTTTGAAACCGAGTAAGGTGCATGCGGTACAATGGATGTAGCGTTTGGAAAAACAGTTTTAAATGTTTCATAAACTGCTAGACCAGCACTGAAACGGGTTTGTGCAATGGCAGGCGAAAAGCCACTTAGCTCAATAAAATTGTGGTACCGTAAATTGTCTTTTAATTTTTGTGGAAGGGTTAATGCATTGTTGCTAATATCGCCAACCGCAACAATGCCATTACTTAACATTTCGGCTTCACCATTTGCAATTGCCTGTAAAATATCATCTTCATTGGTGTTGCGTAATTGCAGGATATTTAAAATAAAATCTACCAACCCAGTATGCTCAGCAATCATACCTTTCATGTGGCTTAATTCTAAATGACAGTGGCAATTAATAAACCCAGGAGAAAGCAAACCTTCCAGTTGTTGCACATCATCCCCGGCTTCTTCTTTGTTAATAATGGCTTGCACTACACCCGATTTATCTGTAATTAAAACAGAGCCCTCGGCAAGTATTTCTTTGCCATTAAAAAGATAGGTTGGTTGAAATTTTGAGTAGTGCAAAAGTTAAGTTTAAAGATAAAAATTTTATTACTTTAAAGTGATGAGTCCCTTAACTGTGTTGATGTTCATCCAAAAGTTCCAGTGTGCGACGCATATATAGTTGAATAGAATTACCAAAGATGACCAGTAAAATTTTATACTTCTATTACTTCTTGTTTTGACCGCGTTTGAATAAGTAGAATTGCCTTTTTTAAAGCTACTAAAAACTCATCTACCTGTTCTTTTTTTAGCGCTAATGATGGCAATAAACGAATCACATTAGGTTTAGCTTCGCCAGTAAATATTTTAAATTCTGATAACAATGTTTTCTTTAAATCTTTCAATTTCGCAGGCACATCAAAACCAATCATCAGACCGCTTCCACGGACGTTTTCAATGTCTTTAATGGTTTTTAATTCCGTCATTAAATAGTGGCCAATTGTAGTGGCATTGGCTAATAAATTTTCCTTCTCAATCACTTCTAAAACCGCTAAGCCCGCTGCACAAGCCAATTGGTTGCCGCCAAAAGTAGTACCCAACATACCGTATTTTGGCTTGATATGTGGTGCTATTAAAATACCCCCAATAGGAAACCCATTACCCATGCCCTTTGCCATACAATACACATCAGCATTAACTTCTGCGTAATCATGTGCGAAAAATTTACCGCTTCTGCCGTAACCACATTGTACGCTATCAGCAATATAAACGGCATTATATTTATCGCATAAGCTGCGAATTAATTGTAAGAAACTAGCGTTGGCAATATTAATTCCACCAACACCTTGAATGCCTTCTACAATTACAGAAGAAATTTCATTGCCTTGTTGTTCAAAGCAAGATTTTAAAGCAGCTTCATTATTAAAAGGTAGAAATATTACATTCTCCGTTTCGTTAATTGGTGCAACAATAGCAGGATTATCGGTTACCGCAACCGCTAAAGAAGTACGACCATGAAAGGATTTTGTAAAAGCAATTACCTTTTTTTTACCGTTGTGAAAACTAGCTAGTTTGAGTGCATTTTCATTGGCTTCTGCGCCACTATTACACAAGAATAATTGATAGTCTTCTTTGCCACTAACCTTACCTAATTTTTCTGCTAATTGTTGTTGTAAAGGAATAATAACCGAGTTTGAATAAAACGCAATTTTCTCTAACTGTGTTTC
>JAYVNQ010000022.1:0-2367 GCA_043758365.1 Chitinophagales bacterium | reverse complement strand
AGGCTGGACTTAGTTTTTTAGGGGTTGGTGTGCAGCCACCGCAGCCAAGCTGGGGCTTAATGATTAAAGAGAATTACAATTTTATCATCACCCATAACCCTGTATTAGCATTAGCACCCGGCATTGCGATTATGCAATTGGTGTTAGCTTTTAACTTATTAGGCAATGGTTTGCGGGATGCTTTAAATGTGAAAGCGAAATTGTAATTTTTACCACATAAAGATCGTAAACATGTAGTTTTCACAAATGAAATGTATAACGCTTTGCATTGCACTATTTTTCTAGTTCACACCATTAACTACGGCTTCTTTGTAAGTTTTTTGTACTAAGCCTTGTAAAACTTTACCAGGACCTACTTCCGTAAAATGAGTAGCACCATCTGCCACCATAGCCTGCACTGTTTGAGTCCACCGAACAGCACCAGTTAGTTGCTCAATTAAATTCTGTTTTATTTCTGTTGGATTTACAACCGCTTTTGCTACTACATTTTGATACACAGGGCATAACGGATGATTGAAGTTTGCGGCTTCAATAGCAGCAGCTAATTCAGCTTTTGCAGCGGCCATTAATGGGCTGTGGAATGCACCGCCAACTGGTAAAATCAGGGCACGTTTTGCACCAGCAGCTTTCATTTTTTCACAAGCAATTTCAATACCTTTTATTGAGCCACTAATTACCAACTGACCAATACAATTATAATTCGCTGCTACCACAACTTCGCCTGTTTCAACTTCAATTTGTTTACAAATCTCTTCTACTTTTTCATCGGCTAAAGCCAATATTGCAGCCATTGTTGATGGATTAATGTTACAGGCTTTTTGCATCGCATTTGCACGAATGCTCACCAGTTTTAAAGCATCTTCAAAAGCCAAAACACCGTTGGCAACCAAAGCAGAAAACTCACCCAACGAATGCCCTGCAACCATGTCTGGCAAAGGGTTTTCGATAGTTTTATATGCAATAACCGAGTGTAAAAATATAGCTGGTTGTGTTACATTGGTTTGCTTTAATTGCTCATCTGTACCAGTAAACATAACGTCGCTAATATTAAAACCTAATATATCATTTGCTTGTTCAAAAAGCTGTTTTGCCAGAGTGTTTGCATCGTATAAATTTTTACCCATACCGCTAAACTGAGACCCTTGACCTGGAAAAATAAAAGCATGTTTACTCATAAAAAAAATTGAGGAACAAATGTAAGGGAGTAGCTTGCAATTGTTTTATTTGGTAACAACTTCTATGCAACTACACAATACAAAAGGCATTGTATTACGCACGGTAAAATATGGCGATAATAGTATAATAACCACGGTTTATACCGAGCTGTTTGGCGTGCAGAGCTATATAGTAAAAGGTGTTAGGCAATCATCAAAAAAATCGCAGGGTAAAGCCAATTATTTTCAGCCCTCAGCAATATTGGATATGACGGTTTACCATAACCAAATGAAGCACTTGCAGTTTATAAAAGACTATAACTGGGCCTACTTATACGAAAACGTGTTGTTTGATGTAGTTAAAAATACAGTAGCCATGTACATTATTGAATTACTGCAACACAGTTTAAAACAACCTGAGGCTAACCCTGAATTATTTTATTTAATAGAAGATAGTTTGAAGCAACTTGATAAAGGCAGCCCAACGTTAACGGCTAATTTACCCCTATATTTTACCCTGCATTTGGCAAGTGAGTTAGGCTTCGAAATTCAAGGAGAGTATAGCAGTGTTACGCCAGTTTTAGATTTGGCAGAGGGTAGTTTTATTGAAACCGCACCTACCCATCAACACTATATAACCAACGATTTGGCTAATTTAACCAGCCAGCTTAATGGCATTAATTTTTATAATGACCTTGAAAATATTAAGTTGAATGTAACCATAAGGCGACAATTATCTGATGCGTATCTGCAATTTTTGGCACTGCATATTTCAGATTTTGGCGAACTGAAAAGCCTGTCTATTTTACAGGAAATATTGAGTTAGTCCTAGATTTTTTCTGGAGGAGTTCTTCTAATTTTCATGAATAAAAATATAGCTCTAATGCCACCAATAACCCCCAAACAAAGCGCATAATTAAGTAGCATGTTCTCGGGGTCGATTTCTAGATTAATAATTTTTGTTTTCTCGTAAGTAACCGTAAAAAATTTGTTGGGCCAGCCGAACGAGTCTTTTCTATACAAATATTCTTTACCGATAGATGCAGAGGAGGACGTGATAATGAAAAAAGCAATTGTAGCTACCAGTACAACAGCAGACACCTTTTTCATGGATTAATTTTATTATTTTGGATTTGGGTTTTATTAATTCAAAAGTAAGAAAACCCTATTAACTGAGGCTTGTTAATTATGAGCAATTAATGATTTGTTTTTT
>JAYVNQ010000021.1:0-7496 GCA_043758365.1 Chitinophagales bacterium | reverse complement strand
ACTGTTTTACGCCGCAAGGCTAGTTCTTGACACTATTGGTAAACAGCTGAAAATGAACTACAAAATAGTATAAGTTAATTTTGACTGACTACTTATATAAATTAATGTGTTTTGGTGAATATAGCCCATTTTTTAATGCGGGTTGTTTTGTTAAGTTACTTTTATAAAAAAACTTATTGTATTTTTTTACGAAATATTTATTATTTATCTAAAACTAAATGCAGCGCCAGCACCAAAACCGTTATAGTTAGCAAAAGTATAATCGCCATAAATTTTAAAGAATAATAAATTTAAGCGTATGCCTGTGGTGTTAGAAACTCCACTATTGTTGTAGCTCAACGCTATTGGATTCACGACAGTTTCCTTATAAGTTATTAATGGGTTTGTTTGATCTTTATAAGTAATAGTATAGCTACCGTTTAAATTAACATCGGCTTTACCAGTTGTATAGCCGAGAGATGTATAAACCTCTAAAAAAGCAAACTTTACCGATGCAATACCTTGAACCGTAAAGGCAGACATTTTTAAATCTACCCTTTGGTTAGCACCTTCAACACCTTTACCAGTAAGATCGTAACTAGCTGTAGTGGTATTATAAGCTGCCAAAGCAGATAAATGCAAGAAGGGTACTTTTTTAATAAACGGTAAATAGTCGCTAAACTCGTGTTGTATACCTACACCAAAAACTCCAATTTCAGTGTTACTAAAAGTAGTTTTAGGAAAATAGCGCACTTTTAATTCGGTGTGTTTTATTAATCCAACACCCACTTGTATAATTGGTAATGGTACAAACTCGAAATCTTTTCGTATACCGTTTGGTGTATCAAATTCGTAACTAACTGGTTTGCCATTGATAGTCGTACTAACGGAAAGTTTTTGGGAAGCACCATCACCCTCAAATGTTGGTACAACGGCAGATGTAATGGTAGTATTTTTTAATTTAAAGGTTGAATAATCTGCATTGCGAAACACAAAACTTTGTTTATCAATAGGCACTGTGCTAAGTTGTCCATTTACCGATATATCGAAACCTAATAACTTATGAACCCTGCCTGTACTAAACCAGCCACGCCCCATATTTAAAATTTCGGCTTTACCAAAAGGCTCCATGTACGATGTGAGGTATTGGTTGGCATCCGCCTTAGAACCCGCAATAATTTGACCAATATCTTGGGCTTTGGCACCAAAAGCTACTAATGCGGTAATAACTAAGAATAAGATTTTTTTCATGTTGCGTTTCGCGGTTGATTTAACGTTAAGCTATAAAAGTATTATAAGTTTTTAAGTTGCAGTAGATTTTTATCAAAAGATTTTTATAGCGGTTATTAATGTTTTAGCAAATAATTTTTCTACTTACCCGTTTTCATGCATGGTTTACCGATTTTTTGATTTTCTGTTTCAGCAAGTGACCTATATTGTAGTTCGAAAAATGAAATAATATGTTTAAGAATAACAGGAAAAAAACTATCATCGCTTTATCAATGATTGCTATGGTTGTTGTGAGTGTTGCTGCTAATCATCCAGCAAAAAATCAACAACAAAAAAGAAACTTAAAAGTATTACCAGCCAATATTAGCCACGATAGTCTAGATCATTTAATGGATACCTACAAGTTTGCAATGAGCGTCAAGTGTGGTTACTGTCATGCACCTTCTAAAACCGACCCAAAGAAAAGGGATATGGCAAGCGATGATAACCCTATGAAAGATGTGGCCAGAAAAATGATAACCATGACTAATGACTTGAATGAAAAATATATTCATACCTTAAAACATTTGCCAACAGATAGTGTTGCTGTGCAAATGGTTACCTGCAACACATGCCATCGCGGCCAAGCTAGGCCAGCTGTTGCTGATATGCCTTCTAAATCAGCTAAATGATTTTGAAAGGGGTTGAGTTTATTTAATGGATTAGTATTCAAATGCCTGTGCAAAAAATCACTACTAAATATTTAAATTTTTAAAAGTGTATTTACGTTAAATGAGTGCATTTTTTTATTAGTAAATTATTTAAAGTCCAGTAATGACCAATTTTTTAACGGCACAATGGCGTAAGCTAATAATGGCTAACTACGCTGTAGACACCGCTACTCTTACCCCATATTTACCAAAACATACCGAGCTTGATTTGTTTGAAGGCAAAGCCTATGTAAGCCTTGTTGGCTTTATGTTTTTGAACAGTAAAATATTTGGATTGCCAATGCCTTTTATGGGCAGTTTTGAAGAAGTAAACTTGCGGTTTTATGTGAAGCGTTTAGTAAATAATAAATGGAGAAGGGGGGTGGTATTTGTAAATGAAACGGTGCCTTACAGAGCTGTTGCAGTAATAGCAAATTGGTTGTACAAGGAGCATTATACGGCTGTGCCAACCAGGCATGAATGGCTTAAAAATGAAGATAGTTATCAAATAAATTATTACTGGAAAAAGAATGGTAACTGGAACGATATACAAGTGCAGATTGGGTTACAGAGTCACACCATGCTAATTGGCAGCGTTGAAGAATTTATTTTTGAGCATTATTTTGGTTACACTAAAGTGAATGACGATGAAACAATTGAATACAACATTGCACACCCAAGTTGGGACATTTACCCTATAAAAAACTATAGCATCAACTGCGATTTTAAAGCCATGTACGGTACTGCTTTCGAGCATTTACAACACGAGAAACCGAGTTCAATTATGTTAGCAGAAGGTTCAGCAATTGCTGTAAAATGGAAAAGAGAGAAACTGTGAATTGTGAAAAGAGAGTGGGTTATAATTCGTGCAATTGTCTTGTAATTGGTGTAATAAAATTGTTATCTCGACAAGTATCTTTTTATCTCTTTTTGGGTATCTCTTTCTTTCAAGGTTTCACGTTTATCATGTATTTTTTTACCTCTGCCTAAGCCAATTTCTACTTTAACAAAATTCTCATCAGTAAAAAATATTTTTAAGGGAATAATGGTGTAGCCTTTTTCCTTCATTCGGGCTTCTAGCTTTTTCAGCTCCTTTTTATGTAGCAGTAATTTACGGTCATGAACGGCAATATGATTATTGGTAGTTCCCAGTTTATATTCAGCAATATACACACCACGCATCCATAATTCGTGCCTTTCAAACAAGCAAAATGCATCGTTAAAACTCACTTTACCTTCACGAATACTTTTTACTTCCGTACCCATTAACGCCACACCTGCCACAAATTTATCTTCAATGGCATAATTAAAATAAGCTTGTCTATTATTCATTTCTTTTGCCATAAACCCTTAACCCGAATGGGAATATTTTGTAACGCTAATTCTTAAACAAACTAATTAATAAACTCAATTTTTCCTTCAATATTTTTCTATCTACAATAAAATCTAGAAAGCCATGTTCTACCAAAAATTCACTGCGTTGAAAGCCTTCTGGTAAATCTTTTTTGATAGTCTCTTTAATTACACGGGGACCAGCAAAGCCAATCAAGGCACCAGGTTCAGCGATATTCAAATCGCCAAGCATACCAAAACTTGCAGAAATACCTCCAAAAGTTGGGTCGGTCAATAAAGAAAAATATGGCAGTTTCGCATCACTTAATTGAGAGAGTTTGCCACTTGTTTTTGCCAATTGCATTAAGCTAAAAGCACTTTCCATCATTCTAGCACCACCACTTTTGCTAATTACCAAGTAGGGTAATTTGTGTGCCATACAATAATCAACGGCACGGCTAAATTTTTCGCCCATTACACTACCTAAGCTACCACCAATAAATTCAAAATCCATACAGGCAATTACCAAATCCTCGCCGTTTACTTTACCCACAGCTACACGCATCGAGTCTTTTAAATCGGTTTTTGAATGAATGTCATCTAAACGTTTTTGGTAGTTTTTTAAGTCGGTAAAATTTAGGAAATCCTTACTACGAATATTATCGAACAGTTCTACAAATTCTTGATTATCAAAAATAATATCATAATACTCGTCGCTACCAATACGGTGGTGGTAATTGCATTTAGAACATACAAATAAATCTTCTTTCAAGTCGGTGGTGGTAGATATGAAATTGCATTGTGGGCATTTATTCCAAAGCCCTTCAGGGGTTTCTTTTTTATCGGCTGATGCAGTTAAAATGCCTTTTTTGCGGCGCTTGAACCAACTTCTTCTACCAGTTTCTTCCAACTGTTTTTCTTCTTCGCCTGTTAAATTATTTTCTATATCAACTTCAATTTCTTTTTTCATCTGTCAATTATTTTCTTTTAGATGTTTTCCAAATATGGCTAAGGATTTACTCTAGCTGTCTTTAATTACAAAACATCATCTTACAAAAGATTCCATAGGAAGCTGTGAAGATAATGATAAAATAATTTTACCTCCATACCATAAAAAAGAATGACAACCCCTAAAAGATTGCCATTCTAATATTTAGAAATATAAAATTATGCGTTACGGTTTATACAGTTCAAATCTTCAAAAGCAACTTCTAAACGTTTGCTGAAACTTTCCTCAGCCTTACGCAACCAAACCCTTGGATCGTAGTATTTTTTGTTAGGACTATCAGCGCCAGTTGGGTTGCCTAATTGACCTTGTAAGTAAGCCTCGTTTTTAGTGTAAAATTGTTGAATACCTTCCCAAAAACTCCATTGTAAATCGGTATCAATATTCATTTTAATAGCACCATAACTAATAGCTTCTCTAATTTGATTTTGTGGAGAACCACTACCACCGTGAAATACAAAAAATACAGGTTTTGGCCCAGTACCAAATTTCGCTTGAATATGATCCTGACTATTCTTTAAAATCTCAGGGCGTAATTCAACATTACCTGGTTTGTAAACACCGTGAACATTACCAAAAGCTGCAGCCACTGTAAACAAATTACCAACCTTACTTAACTCTGTAAATGAGTAAGCAACATCTTCTGGTTGAGTGTATAATTTATCGTTTTCAACATCGCTATTATCTACACCATCTTCCTCTCCACCAGTAACGCCAAGTTCAATTTCAATAGCCATTCCAAGTGGTTTCATACGCTTATAAAACTCAACCGATGTGGCAATATTTTCTTCAATTGGTTCTTCACTTAAATCTAGCATGTGAGAGCTAAATAATGGCTGACCTTTTTCTTTATAAAATTGTTCTCCAGCATCAATTAAACCACTAATCCAAGGTAACCATTTTTTAGAGGCATGATCGGTATGCAACACAACAGGCACACCATAAGCTTTGGCCACATTGTGAATATGCAATGCACCAGAAATACCACCTAAAATATTGCCTTGTAAATTATCGTTAGGCATGCCTTTACCGGCTATAAACTGTGCACCACCATTAGAAAACTGAATAATGACAGGTGAGTTAACTTTTGCAGCCGTTTCTAGCACAGCATTAATAGTGTTTGTGCCAATAGTATTTACTGCTGGCAACGCAAATTCATTATCTTTTGCATCCTTTAAAAGGGCTTCTAATTCTTCGCCAAAAAGTACACCTGGTTGGTATTTTTTCATGTTGTAAACTGAGTTTGATGATGATTGAAGCCGCAATATAAACTAAGGTTACAGATTATACAACTTTCAAAAATCCACTAAATGAATTACAACCGTTGTTTGTTTATTTTTTGTTAAGATAGTCTGTCATAATTGTCTTATACTAATTCTGGCCGCAGAAATCACCAAATACACTGAATTTATATACTAAAATGTTTGGGCATTTTATAAGTTAATTATGACAGACTACTTACCAACTCTGGTAATTGTATTGTACTTCCTTGTGTAACTCACTGCAACGGTTATATGCTTCATTGAACTTTTATAGCATTGTACAATTATGTAGTTCAACTATTGAAATCATTTCATAAACTACAAGGTTTATAGAAATTTTAAAAAGCTAATATCAAATTTAGTTTTTATTGTAGTTTAGCTCTTTAAAAACTAACATTGACCATGCTAAAAAAAGAAAGACAGGCTTACGTTTTACAGCAAATCAACATCCACAACAAAGTATTGTCTAGCGATTTAAGTAGCCAATTAAATGTTAGTGAGGACACAATTCGACGTGACTTACAAGAGTTAGATGAAGAAGGTAAATTGACCAAAGTTCATGGCGGTGCATTGTCAAAATCGTTTCATTTTACTATTCAAAATAATGATATTTATTCATTGCCCGAAAAAAAAATAATTGCTCATAAAGCCGTACAACTCATAAAAGACGGCATGTTCATTGTTTTAAGTGGCGGTACTACCATACGTGAATTGGTAAAAGCTTTACCAGAAGAACTGAACGCTACCTTCATTACACCAAGTATTCCCACTGCATTAGAATTATTAAATCACCCAAATATTGAAGTAATTTTTATTGGTAATAAATTATTAAAATCAGCACAAATGAGTGTTGGGGCCGAAGCCGTAATGCGTTTAGCAGATATTAAGGCTGACTATTGTTTTTTAGGTACCAATAGCATAGATGCAGTTGAAGGCATTACAGATTTAGAATGGGAAGTAATTGAGATAAAAAAAGCAATGATAAGTTGTGCCAATAAAACTGTATCGTTGGCCATATCAGAAAAACTAAATTCGGTACAGCGGCTAAAAGTTTGCCCTATAAGCAATATACATACTTTAATTACTGAATTGTTACCTGATAATAATTTACTTTTTTCTTACAAAAAAGCTGGGTTAGTAATTCTATAAATCCAGCATAAGACAGCTACTATTTTAAAATGCTGCATCTTTTTGCAGTTTTATTATTTTTTCTAAAATTTGTTAATAATCCATTATCCAATGTGAACTATAATTTGTAACTATGTATAATTTTTATAAATATTGCATTAATTTTCAATTTTTTAAAAGCCAAGAACTAATTTATGCAACTTTTTGCAGTAATTTAAATAAAATTAGTTTATAATAAAACCAACAATAAATATGAGAAAAATTCACTTACAAACGAAGGATTTAGCATTGCTGCTTTTCTTTGTTTGCCTTGCGGTAGTGGGGCAAAGCCAAACGGTAAGCGGTACTGTTAAAGATGCTGATAAAAAAACGCCGTTAGACGGTGTTGTTGTTAAAGTAGCTGGCACAAGTACAGTTGTACAAACTAATGAGAATGGTACTTTTACAATTAAAGCTGTTACAGGTCAAGTATTGCAAATTAGTTTTATAGGCTACGAAACACAAAAAATAGTAGTACAATCTGGCAAAACAGTATCTGTCAGTTTAAAAAATCAAACCGCAGATTTAGAGGAAGTAACTGTAGCTATGGATATAAAAAGAAAACCACGAGAGCTTGGTTTTTCTACAGCAACCATTAAAGGCGATGAAATTCAAGAAACACAACGCGAAAATTTTGTAAATAGCTTACAAGGTCGTGTTTCAGGTTTAACAGTTACATCTACAAACGGTCAGGCAGGTGCATCGTCAAGCATTGTTTTAAGAGGTTTTAACTCTATGGCTTTAAGTAATCAGCCTTTATTTGTTGTAGATGGTATTATATTAGATAATCAAACTGTAAATGAAACAAGTAATGGTGGATCTCAATTAGGT
>JAYVNQ010000020.1:0-2376 GCA_043758365.1 Chitinophagales bacterium | reverse complement strand
CAATATTGTGGATTTTGATGAAAAAGCGCATATTTATTGCTCATAATCAGTTTTTTAAAACAATAATAATAATTATCTATTTAGGAAAGAGGTCTATTAGATAATCAAAAACAGTATCAATGGGCTTGTTTACTTTAGAAGTTAGATTCATTTTGTCGTTTTTTTATTTTTTTGCTATGGTAAAGATGCTGTAAAAACGAAATAAATGTTTTCAAACTGTACCATGGTAAGCTATTTTAATCACTTTTTAGTGGATCGCCCGTTGCCGATAGCTGACTGCGTATTTTTAAGTAATTTTCAAATTAGCTTTCATTTCATCCGTATCATTTTTGATAGACTGATTGTATTCATATAGTGCTTTGATAGATTCAACCAATATAGGGTCAAAATCTCCGTAGCTGCAAATTCAATATCACTACTATTGGCAGATGATTACTGCGTCAAATCGGGTATTTCGGTTACACTATAATAAATTTTTAAGCCCCGTTCTTTTGCAATTCTTACATCTTCATCCGCTCCTTTTGAGGCACCTTCTATACGGAGAACTGCATCACATTTTTCAAGAAGGCGATGGGCAATTGGATATTGAATTTCATCCCAAATACTGTCACCATTTAGCTTTGATCCTGCCAAGTGCATCAAAGGCAGAGCAACCCATTCCTTTACGGAACAAGCTTAAAGCAACTGATTCAAGTTTATCCAAATTTCTTTTTATTAAAATTGGGTCGTCATTTGTACCTCCACGGTATGGCCCTGCGATAAGAATCATCATAATTTTAAATTATTTTTATTAAAATATATTGTCAAGTTTAGAGTATTAAAATTATTTTTTATTGTTGTGGATGAACTGTTTTCCTATGTTCGCCAATGAGTTATTTTACATAACATCAATTAATTGTCGTTAGATAAAAATTCATGGCTGGCGGATCGACGGCGTTTGTTGTTGAAATATTGGTAGTGATAATCGTAATAATACCTGTACTTTCAACCAAGGCATAGGCAATAATAAGTTTAGGGTCAAGTGCCAAATCTGTCGAAACACTTACTGCACTCCCCACTGATAAACCAAGAAATCCAGCCGCAAATACATAAGTTCCCGATGCTACAATGGTTGGAACATCTTTATTGATTACACCTCTTATGATAGTGTTTAGTGCTGCTCCATTAGTTCCCAATTTTGCGGTGCCACTTACTTGCAATTGTGCTAATGGCTCTGCATTATAGCCCAAATTTATGCCTACAAAGCTGTTAATCTGGTTAATATTAAAAGTTTGTAATAGTTGTGCATTCACTCTAATATGTAATAATGGTGCTTGATTATTAGCATAAAATGACGTTGTCGTTCCTCCTCCCCTTCCAATTCCAAACAATGGAATTGCCGTAGATTGAGTGGCATTGATAGCAATTGTTGCCAAACTGGCATTTTTTCCATCCGCTTGAATTAAAGTTGGATTTGGGGTATCATTGATTGATGAAACTTTTAAAGGGTAAAAGGTCTTTGAAAATTCTATCGACTGCCCATTAGAGTCCAATAATAATGAAATACCGAAGAATATTAATAGTAAAATTTTCATATTAATTAGGTTTAAAAATTTGATTATTAGATGATAGCAATATAATAAGCCATTGAAACTATGTCTATCGCTGACACCTGATTAGTATTTCTAAAAGTTACGGCACTCACACCAGCGGCACTCACACGGGGACTGTATTATCATACCCGTGGTCAATTGAGCATTGGGAGAAATGCTTACCACACCGCCCACAACAGCATTAGTAACGGCAAAGGTTTGATTGAAAGTGCCATTACTTGCGGTAGAAGGGATATCTACCGTTACCGAAACCTTGATAAGATTTGTAAAAACAATACCATTAACCCCTAATTTTACTGTTCCGTTTACATCTAAATTTGCTAAGGGATTTGAAGTATTGATACCCACATTGTTATCACTATTCTTTGCATAGATGGCGTTTAGAGTATTAGTACCAACTTTTATAAAAAAATCATTAGCCTGATTTACGCCCAACATCGCAAGAAATACGCCACTACTCAAGAATGAATAACCCACAATTGCCGTTGGGTTAGTAGCGTTAACATTAATAGTAGCATAATTTGGACTATCTCCATCCGCTTGAATAATGGTTGATTCAGGATTAGCAATATGACCTGCTACGTGCAAAGGATACAAAGGTACGGGTACGTTTATACCCATAAATTGAGCCGAGGTTTTTGCACATACTAAGCTGAAAATTAGCATAATAAATAAATTTTTCATCGTTTTATTTTTTGTTTTCTAATTGTTCTATTCTTTTGAGTAAAGTCTTCATATTAGTTTTTAAATCGTTAATAATTATCTGTTGTTCTTGAATAGCTTT
>JAYVNQ010000019.1:0-7523 GCA_043758365.1 Chitinophagales bacterium | reverse complement strand
GTTTAGTGAAACGACTTTCACTAAACTTCTTTCTAATTCAATGCTGTATTATATTACAGAAGATTTTACCAACTATTTTTCAGTATTATACCTATTTTAACTGCAAGTAGAATTAACCCAATAGCTAATATTATACATAAACCAGTTATAGATTTTGACCTTGTGTTATTAGTTTCAATCATTTATGTAAATTTTAGAATAATATTAGTTTTCTTCATTAAAAACTATCCCCTCGTACACATCTTTCAGGGCTAATTGCATATCAATATCTGCAAAATCCAGTACATCAGTCATATCCTCAAATAGGTTGTAACTAAATATGGCGTTATCTTCTTGTCGACTAAATACTTCAATCATTGGTGCTTCTTGCGAAACCAATAAATAATATCGCAGCGACTTTATTTTTCTATAATTGTGTAGTTTTATTGATCGATCATTTTTCTCGGTACTTGCAGATAATACCTCAACAATTAAAAACGGATTTTTTACAAAATAGGGGTCTTTTTTATCATCCTCGTTACAACTTACAACTACATCAGGGTACATATAACTATTAATACTCTCTATGGTCACTTTTATCCCTTCTTGAAAAACATCACAGCCTTTAACTTCAAATTTCTTTTCTACAGCCCTAGTTATGTTTCTAGTAATTCTGTTATGCGATTTTGTCGTCCCAGCCATGGCAATCACTTCGCCATTATAATACTCATATCGTTCATCACTAATATCTTCCAAGGCTAAATATTCCTCGTAAGTGTAATTTTTTTTCTCACTAATTAATGTTTGCATAAGTGGTTTAAAATTAAGTCATAAATCTCAAATCAGTAATTACAAATCTCTTCCTTATCGTCTACTCGCTATCAACAAATTCAAATCAGTAAATTTTAAGTCAAATTTTTGGCTGATATAAAAGTCTGTCAAGGCACCTTTAAACAAATAAATACCCTCTCTAATATTCACGTTTTGCCACACCATTTCATCCAAACCCCCTTCATCACTTATCTTCAAAAGCAATGGCATCAGCACATTACTAATGGCTTGGCTAGCAGTACGAGCAAAACCACTAGGTATGTTCGGCACGCAATAATGTATTACACCATGCTTTACAAAAACAGGACTTTCATGGCTGGTCAACTCACTTGTTTCAAAACAGCCACCACGATCAATAGCAACATCTAAAATAATACTGCCCGGTCGCATGGCAGCTACCATTTCCTCGGTAACAATCAAGGGTGCTCTACCACTCTCGTTGCTTAATGCACCAATGGCAACCTCACAAGTTTTTAATTGTTTTGCTAAAATGCGAGGTTCTAAAACACTCGTCCAAACCCTATGGCCTAAATTATTTTGTAATTGTTTTAGCCTGTAGACATTGTTATCAAACACCTTAACGCTTGCACCCAAAGCCAAGGCATTTCTAGTAGCAGTTTCGCCCACAATACCTGCACCAACCACTACAACTTTTGTTGGTGGAATACCACTAATACTACCCAACAGCACCCCTTTTCCTTTATTAAAACTGCTTAAATATTGCCCTGCAATCAGCATCAACGCACTACCCGCAATCTCACTCATACTGCGAACAATTGGATAGGTGCCACTATCATCTTTTAGGTTTTCAAAACTGATGGCAGTAATTTTCTTCTCCATCATCTTCTCTATAATACAAGCCTTTAAAGCCGAGTGGTGAATGGGCGAAATAATAGTTTGCCCCATCTGCAAAAGACCCATATCCTCTTCTACAACTGGGGCAGTTTTTATCAACATATGGGCTTTATAAACCTCAGCTTTATCATACACAATTCTTGCACCTGCTTCGCTATAATCTTTATCCTCATAATGGCTTGCCAATCCTGCATCATGCTCTACCACTACATTGTTGCCATTACTTACCAGCACGCCAACCGCTTCTGGTGTGAGGGCTATACGGTTTTCTTGAAAAGCAAATTCTTTCGGTATACCAATGTCAAGCTTTTCACCTTGTGGCTTCACATCCAAGGTTTCTTCTAAGGTTTCGTAACTAAAAGATGTTGATATAAAAGGTTTGCTTACGGCCATTTTTAAATGATAAATTGTAAAATGATTGATTAAGTGTGTTAGCAAGTTAGTGTTGAAAATTGATTATTGTTCATTGCCAGTTGAAGATTTAATCTATTGTCATTTGTCTTGTATCAATATCAACCAATGCTATCATTATTTTCAGTACATCATCGGGCAAAAGGTTAGGGGCATTTTCGGGCCATTCAACCAAGCATAAATCTCCATATTGTAAGGCATCTTCAACACCTGCTTGTATCGCCTCCTGTTCACTTTTTAATCGGTACCAATCCATGTGGTAAATAGTTGAAAACTGTTTGCTGGCATACTCATTTATAATGGCAAATGTTGGGCTGCTTACAACATCTTCCACTTTTAAAATATCACACAAAGCATGGATGAACGTTGTTTTTCCAGCACCCATTGGTGCATAAAAAGCCCAAATTTTTTTATTGCCATACTGCTGTAATATTTGTGCTGCCACAGATTTTATTTCACCTAATTTATAGTTAATAACCATACTACAAAGATAGTTTGTAAGAAGATTTATTTACTTGTGAATGTCGTTTATCGAAACAGCATTATGGCTTTTATGGGGTAAATTTGTGGGAGTTAAGTTGTATGTATTGCTTTGGCTAAATCCAAATCGTTGGGTTATATTTTAATTCAAGGCTTAAGGTTTGGATTAGAAAAAAGTTTCTAATCATTATCCAAAATACTTTTCAAGGCTGCTATGATTAAAAGTTGAATAAAGTATCAAAGCGTACAAGTGTGCGACGCAACAAAGTTTAAATAGTCGTACAAAAGCTGGTCACCAAAAAGAAAATATTATGGAAAAAATATCATGGAAAGTAGAAGGTATGACTTGTAGTAATTGTGCCTTGAGTGTAAGCAAAGTATTACAAAAACAAGGCATGTTACAGGTGCAAGTAAATGCCATAACAGGTGATGTGAATTTTGAAAATATTGATGCTGAGAAAGGGCTTGAAACAGCTAAGAAAAACATTAATGAACTTGGTTACCATGTGGTTGACGATAGTGGCAATATTATAGAAAAAAGGAGGCAATTTTTAAGTACTTATTTAGAGAAGTTTTGGTTCTGCCTACCATTTACTTTAGTGCTAATGATAGGGCATTGGAGTATGTATTTTGGAGTTCATTTTTTACACAATGCTTGGTTACAAATGAGTATCTGCTTACCAGTATTTATAATTGGCATAAATTTCTTTGGACGCAGTGCTATAAAGAGTTTGAGCAAGGGCATACCTAATATGAATGTACTGATTGCATTGGGTGCATTAGCAGCATTTGTATATAGTTTTATTGGTACTATTACTGGTAATGACAATCAAATTTTTTATGAAACAGCAGCTTCTATTATTACCATTGTTTTCTTAGGTAATTGGATGGAACACGCATCGGTTGCAAGCACACAAAAAGTTATTAAAGAATTGACGAAGCAACAAAAGATAATAGCCAATATGATTGCTTACGATGATGCCCATAATGAGAGTATTTTCCCAATAGAAAATACCTTCTTAAAGGTTGGCGATTTAGTGTTGATTAAAACAGGTGAACAAGTGCCGCAAGACTGTAAAATATTAAGTGGTGATGCAGAAATAAATGAAGCAATTATTACTGGTGAAAGCTTACCAGTTTTTAAAAAGCAAGGGGATATTTTAATAGGAGGGAGTGTGTTGGCAAATGGTACTGTAAAATGCTATATTACTGCAACCGGTAAAGACACAGTAATGAATGGTATTGTAGAAATGATGAAACAAGCCCAGGGTCAAAAGCCACCAATGCAATTGCTAGCTGATAAAATTAGTGCCGTTTTTGTGCCAGTTGTGATAAGTATTTCAGTGTTAACAATCGTCATTAATTATTATTTTTTACATGCTGGGTTTAGTGAAAGCTTAATGAGAAGTATTGCCGTTTTAGTAATCAGCTGCCCTTGTGCTATGGGTATTGCAACCCCCGCTGCCATTGCCGTTGGGCTTGGCAGGGCAGCTAAACATGGCATACTTTATACTAAGACGGATAGCATGGAATTGTTCGCCCAAATTAAGCAAATGGTGTTTGATAAGACGGGTACTTTAACCAATGGAAAATTTATAATTTCTAATTTCAAATCAGAAATTGATAATGTAGATTTTAAAAAGTTGGTTTATTCTTTAGAGAAATTTTCCAACCACCCGATTGCAAAAAGTATTGCAGAAACATGGAAAACTAGTGATGTATTAAGGTGGCAAAAGATTGAAGAGATTAAGGGTATTGGTATGAAAGCTGAGGATAGAGAAGGTAATATTTTTTGGATTGGCTCAGCGAAAATTAACGAATCAATTGAGGATAAAAACCACCACTTATACGTTAAAAAAAACAATGACTTGATTGGTTGGATTGATATTGCAGATGAGATAAGACCAGAAGCAAAAGCCATCATTAATTTTTTTAAAACACAGGGTATAAAAACGATTTTATTAAGTGGCGATGGTTATGCAAAATGTAAGCTGGTTGCGGATGAACTAGGCCTGGATGAAGTGATAGCTGAACAAACGCCTGAACAAAAATTAATTGTTATAGAAAACCTTTGTAAAAATACACCTACAGTAATGGTTGGCGACGGCGTTAATGATGCACCAGCATTGGCCAAAGCGACTATTAGCATTAGTTTAAGTGCAGCTTCGCAGTTAGCTATTCAAAGTGCATCAGTGGTATTAATGAATAATGGTTTACAAAAACTACCCATTGCTATGCAGCTTGGCAAGCACACTTACAATACCATTAAAGGGAATTTATTTTGGGCATTTTTCTATAATATCATTGCAATTCCATTTGCAGCTATTGGCTTGTTTACACCAACAGTTGGTGCCTTATTAATGGGCTTAAGTGATGTTGTTTTAGCTTTCAATAGTTTGCGTTTAAATTGGAAGAGGATAGACGTTTAATTTACAATTTGAAATTTGAAATTTATAATTCAAATTTCACTATTCACCATTCACTTTTCGCCATTTGCCTACACCACTTAAAATATTGCAACAATATTGGCAACACGATGCTTTTCGTGGTGAGCAAGAAGCGATTATTACAGCCGTTTTAGCACAAAAAGATTGCTTAGCATTATTGCCAACAGGAGGCGGAAAATCTATTTGTTTTCAAGTGCCTACCATGCTAATGGATGGCTTATGTTTAGTAGTAACGCCATTAATTGCATTGATGAAAGACCAAGTTGAAAACCTACAAAAAAGAGGGATACAGGCTTTATATCTCAATAGTGGCATGAGCTTTTATGAAGTAAAAGAAACGCTAGAAAAAGCTATAAGCGGGGACTATAAATTTTTGTACGTTTCGCCTGAAAGACTCGAAACCAATCTATTTAAAGACTATGTACAAGCTATAAATATTTGCGTAATTGCTATTGATGAAGCACACTGTATAAGCCAATGGGGCTATGACTTTCGGCCATCTTATTTAAAAATTAACAACCTAAGACAACAATTACCAAACGTTGCCACTATTGCTCTAACCGCTTCCGCTACACCGCTAGTACAAAGAGATATTTTAGATAAACTACAACTTAAAAATAAACTCGTTTTTAGGCAAAGTTTTGAGCGGCCAAACCTATCTTACTCGGCTTTTAATATTGATAGTAAAATCAACAAAGCGATTAGCATTTTAAACAATGTTCAAGGTAGCAGCATTGTGTATTGCCGTAACAGAAAGCAAACAAAAAACATTGCTCATTTATTAATGCTACAAAATATTTCAGCAGATTTTTACCATGCCGGCTTACCACAAAAAGAGCGTAATGAGAAGCAGCAAAACTGGATTACTAATAAAATGAGGGTAATGGTTTGTACCAATGCTTTCGGGATGGGTATTGATAAACCCGATGTTAGAACGGTGATACATTACGACATGCCAGATTGCCTAGAAAATTATTACCAAGAGGCCGGCAGAGCCGGTAGAGATGGTAACAAAGCTTACGCTATTTTACTGTACAATAATAATGATATAACAGGGCTTAAAGTCTTGCCAGATGTGCGTTTCCCAGTAATGTTCGATATAAGAAAAGTGTATCAAGGTCTCGCTGATTTTTTACATATTGCTGTTGGATCTGGAGAAGACCAGTACTACGATTTTGATTTAATAAGCTTTATTAAAAACTTTAAATTGGATGCTATTTTGGTAGTGGCCGTTTTAAAAGTGCTGGAACAAGAGGGGCATTTGGCATTTAGTGATACCGTTTTTCTACCATCGAAAGTGCAGTTTACAGCACCTAAAAATATACTTGAAGATTTTGAAAAAAGCCAACCAAAATTAGATGCCTTGGTTAAATGTTTACTCCGCAGTTATAGTGGTATTTACGATAACAAAATTGCCATTAGCGAAAAGCAAATTGCTAAACTAGCACACTTGCCACAACCTGTTGTAACTGAGCAATTACAGCAGTTACAGGCGTTTGGCATTATAGATTATTCACCTCTGAAAGAAACCCCACAAATACATTTCATTACCAACCGAGCACCCGCACAATACTTAATAATTAACCATGCGGCTTACCAACAACGTAAGCGGATTTTTGAAGAGCGGATTGACATTATGCTACAATATTTACAGGCTACTAAAAACTGCCGCAGCCAATATATTTCAGGCTATTTCGGCGATAATATTACAAAAGATTGTGGCAGCTGTGATAGTTGTTTGGCAAAAAAATCTACTGCATTAACAAAAGCAGAATTTGTAATTATTGAACAAAAAATAAACAAACTATTACAAGTGCAAAGTATATTGGCAAAAGATTTATTACTACAGCTGAAGTATATAAATACAAATAAAATTTGGCAAGTGCTACAGTTTTTGCAAGACCAAAAAAGTATTGCTATTGATAAGTTGGGAAATATTGTAAAATGTTAGCAGTAATAATTTAACGTGGTTGATTAAAACATCTAGCTTCTTACAATTTTAACAATTTTGGTGATTATATCATAGAATAAGGCTGGTACTAAAGTTACTTATTTTCACTAACTGCTTTTGGCGAGTCAAACCTATTGATATTAAACATAAGGCCTACTTCAAACCCATCAAATTGTTCTTTTAATTTTTGCGAGCTTATCTGTAAATGATCTTGAAAACGCTTTACAGTAAGGTAGTGGAAAGCAGGCTTGTAATAGGGGTTTATATCAGAAAGTTGCCCAGTACCAAAACTTAATGGTTGATGCAAACCACCGCCGCCGCCAATTACAAGAAACTCTTTCCCCTCAATTTTAAAATGCTCAAACGCATGTGAATGACCTGACAAAAACAATCTACTTTTTGGCGATTTAATATAATAAGGCACAAACTTTTGCTGTACTGCTTTTGAAGAACCTACTAACTTACTATTTGAATATGGCGAATGGTGACAGCAGGTAATAATGTACTGCACTGCAGGATTTTCATCTAACTTATTAATGGTCTCTTTATACCATGCTAATTGCTTTTGC
>JAYVNQ010000018.1:0-2382 GCA_043758365.1 Chitinophagales bacterium | reverse complement strand
AATCAGCAATTAAATCATTTTTAAAACAAGCCAAAGATTCAGGTGATTTAAAAGATTTATCAATGGCGATTAACTGTTCTATTAAATGGGAGGCTGTTAAATTGAAAATGGCTGACCAAGATTTTGGTTCTCACTTTGGAGATGAACCAGAATTAGATGATGAAGTAGATTAATTAAAGGGAATAACATGAGCAATCAATTTTTTATACAAGCTATAAATTTGGCAATGCAATTACTTTCTAACAGAGTATTTAGTTTCTTATCATTGATACTCACTGCTGGTGGATTTATCTGGTGTCTTTATGACCCTAATATTTTAAGAATTATTAGTGCCAGTATATTTGGTGGATTTTGTTTATTGTATCAACGTAAAGATTCAGATGTACCTATCAAGGAGAATACCAATGATTAAAAAATCACAAGCAAGTCCTTACCCACAACCTAACTTTACTGAAAAGCCTTTTCATGGCGTGACTAATACTAACTTTGAACGAGATATGGGTTCATTGTTTAGACAAAGTGAAGTGGAATCTAACGCCTTAAAACAACGTTCATTTGGCGTTCATCCAGTACCTAAAGCATTTCAGCCTTTTTTTAGGTTTGATGGGGCTACTACAGGTGCAACTATTCATCCTAATCACAGGGAAGTAATGGGTGGTGTAGGTGTTAATCAACCTGAATCATTAGCTTATAAAATGGAATCACAAGGAATTAAGTTTACCAATGGGATTAAGTTTGCCAAATGAAAATAGTCAATATCATACGCACTGAAACATCAAATCAAGGTACTTTTGGTTTATTAAGTACAACAGGTTTTTCATGTTATACA
Organism: Chitinophagales bacterium; assembly: GCA_043758365.1. Taxonomy (GTDB): domain Bacteria; phylum Bacteroidota; class Bacteroidia; order Chitinophagales; family Chitinophagaceae; genus Parasediminibacterium. The sequence goes on along the minus strand of JAYVNQ010000018.1, from coordinate 1,553 downwards.
GGTGAACTTGAATGGCAAGATAACCAACATGGTATTAGTTGTATTCCTGCTGGAAGTTATCAGTGCGTATGGCATAATTCACCTTCTAAGGGTTGGGTATATGAAGTAACTAATGTGCCTGACCGTGGTGATATTCTTATTCATATTGCTAATTTCTGCGGTACAACACCTGAATACAAAACAGATTTATTAGGCTGTATTGGCTTAGGCACTTCATTGGGTAGTATTTCAGGACAAAAAGCCATTATCTCCAGCGGACTTGCCATTCATTCATTTTTTAATTTCATGAACGAAGAAACTTTTACATTAAATATTTCATGGGATGATGGAATAGGCGAAAATGCTTAGGGATGTATTAAGGCAGTTATTTACTGAAAATGACAATATAACGCATGACCTTTACCGTTATTTAGCTTTGGCTTCTATAGGCACTGGCTTAGGATTACAAATTTATGCAATTGGATGGAATCATCAATCCTTTGATATGCAAACTTTTGGTGTTGGTACAGGTGCTTTATTTGCAGGGGTAGGCGTGGCGATAGGTTTAAAAAAGGATACTGAAAAATGATGACACTTATTAGTTTTTACTGGAAGCCGATTGGAATTATTTTATTATCTTTAATGATAATTTCTTATGTAGATTTTTTAAAACATGAAAGAAATAAAAGCCAAAAAGAAGTCATTGAACTTAGCCAGCAAAATACCATTATAAAAAATGATATTGATTTATTAAACAAACAAATTATTATTTGGCAAGAATTAGTTAAACAACAAAATGATAAAATAAATAATATGAATATTGCTTATGAACAAATGAGTAAACGTGTTGAATTGGCTAAACAAAAAATACAACAATTAAACATTGAAAATGCAGCCAGACTGGAAGCGTTAGATAAATACTATCAATCAATTCCTGATTCTAACACTTGTGACGACATTAAGAGGATATTAGATGCTAACGTGCCCACATTACATTAAAGTCTTTACCATGGCTTACGCTGTTTGTTTGACTGGCTGTTCTACCGTTCATCCTATTGCACAACCATGTATTCCTATTGAAATACCTGTTACCAAGTATTGTGAAGTGACTATTCCACCAAAACCTGATTATAAATTTGATAAAACAACTGCCAGTGATTTACTGACAGTAAGAATTAAAGACTTGATGACGGATAAAGTATTAAGCAATGATTATGAACAAACATTAGAAACGCTTTTGCGTAGCTGCGTTCAGTAATTTATTTTTAATTTCTAAAAACTCACTTCTGGATTGTTCTAGTTTCTTAATCGTGTTCTTATGCGTGATAATTATTTTGTTATCTTTGGTAAGATTTCCTTTAATGATAAATTCATGTGAAGTAGCTACAAAAATACCGTCAAAACCTGCTTCTGCCATTGACTTTAAAAACTCATTACAAGTAATTTCAGGACTAATTAACTCAGGTTCAATGATAGGCGTATCTTCTTTATATTTTGTATAAACTTTCATTCATCTTCTCTTGAATTGTAAAAAATAGCTAATACTAAAGCACCTAAACATACTCCTGTACTTA
>JAYVNQ010000017.1:0-2392 GCA_043758365.1 Chitinophagales bacterium | reverse complement strand
GCTGCTACTATGAAAGATACGAGCAGCCAGCAGCAGCATTGCCAATTATTGACAGCATACAAAAAGTAACCCTTTCTAAAATTGAAACACATACAATTACTGGTATTATTTTAGAAGAAAGTAATAAAGGAAAGTTACTACCACTCATCAATGCAACGGTACATTGCCTTAACACAAACCACACAGCAACTACTGATAGTTCAGGCGTTTTTCAATTACAATGTGCAATTCCTATTCAGGTTGCTGTTAGTTATGTAGGTTTTAAAACAGACACCGTAAGCATTTCATCTGCCAGCGACATCAAAATAATTTTAAAAAATTCTTCTACTGCAAACCTTAATGAAGTAATCGTTAAAGCAAAAAATGAAGGCACTTACATTTCTTCGTTAAGCACCTTTAATACGTTGAATATTGGCAGTAAAGAATTAACCAAAGCCGCTTGTTGCAATCTCTCTGAAAGTTTTGAAACCAGCCCTTCGGTTGATGTGAGTTATGCCGATGCAGTTACAGGCATTAAACAAATTCAGTTGTTAGGTTTGTCGGGCAACTATACACAAATCACCACTGAAAACACACCCGAAATTCGTGGGCTTGCAGGTAGTTACGGACTTACATTTATTCCCGGTCCGTGGATTGATGGCATACAAGTTACCAAAGGCACAGGCTCTGTTGCCAATGGTTACGAAAGTATTGCAGGACAAATAAATGTAGAAGAAAAGAAACCCGATAAAATGGACAAGCTTTTTATAAATGCTTATGCAAATAATTTAGGGAGATTAGAAACAACCATCAATCTTTCGCAAAAATTAAATGATAAATGGAGTACCGCATTGCTTACGCATGTAAACGGTGTTGGTACAAAAAACGATGATAATAAAGATGGATTTTTAGACATTCCAATTGGCAGACAATTTAATATTATAAACCGTTGGAGGTATGAAGATACCAAAGGCGTTTTTGCACAGTTTGCAATCAAAGCATTAAACGACCACAGGCAAGCGGGGCAAATAGATTTCAACCCTTCAACAGATAAATTTACCACCAACAAATATGGAGTTGGTATTGATGTAGAGCAATATGCTTTTACAGGAAAGTTGGGTTATATTTTTCCACAGCAAAAATATAAAAGCATTGGTTTTATATTCTCTGCAAACACTTACAACAACAATTCTTACTACGGCTTAACAAAGTATGATGCAAAACAAAAATCCATTTATGCCAATCTTATTTACCAATCTATCATTGGCACAACAGACCATAAATTTCGTACAGGTTTAAGTTTTAGCAGTGATAATTATGATGAAAGCTACAACATTAAATATTTTAAACGAAATGAAATTGTGCCAGGCACTTTCTTTGAATACACTTACACACCAAGCACAAAGTTTACAGCCGTTGCAGGTTTGCGGTTAGATTATCATAATGAATATGGATTGATTGCAACGCCAAGGCTACATTTAAAATATGACTTTACGCCTAAAACAAATCTTCGCTTTTCTGTAGGGTCAGGTTTTAGAACGGCAAATATTTTTGCAGAAAATACAGGCTTGTTTGCAAGTTCAAGACAGTACAATATTTTAAACCCATCAACAAATTACGGTTACGGACTTGCACCAGAAAAAGCATGGAACTATGGTTTTAATTTTGTTCGCAATTTTAAAATGTATAATCGTTTAGGCTCATTAAGTTTTGATGCTTACCATACATCTTTTACAAATCAGTTGGTGGTTGATGTAGATGCAAACCCACAGCTGATAAACTTTTACAACCTGAAAGGAAAATCGTTTAGCAATAGTGTACAGGCCGAATTTAATTATGAACTCATTAAAAAGTTAGATGTTCGGTTAGCGTATCGTTGGTTAGATGTGCAAACAAATTACAACGGTAATGTTTTAGAAAAACCATTGATTGCAAAGCACAGGGCATTTATAAATTTGGCTTACGAAACACAAAACAAATGGAAGTTTGACTTTACAATACAATGGTTCAGTAAAAAAAGATTGCCTAACACAATAACCAACCCAAGCGATAAACAAATGCCTTCTTATTCACCATCGTTTTTTCAAATGACGGCACAAGTAACAAAGCAGTTTGGCACTAAGTGGGATGTGTATGCAGGTACAGAAAATTTGACTAACTACACACAGCAAAACTTAATTATTTCCGCAGCCCAACCATTCAGCCCATACTTTGATGGCTCTATTATTTGGGGTCCAGTTAATGGCAGGGTTTTGTATGCAGGGTTACGGTATAAGCTAAAATAATTCCCAACTGTCGGGCAGGTGGACACACATACTATTACTTTTAATGATAACCATGAGTGCAACCATGATTATAAGCATGTTATAATCAACAAATCCATTAACAAACACTTTTAATTGGTTTAACCTAA
>JAYVNQ010000016.1:0-21952 GCA_043758365.1 Chitinophagales bacterium | reverse complement strand
AAAAGAACTGATAATACCAAGGATTGGACAATCCAACCAAAACGCTGGATTGTTGAAAGAACGTTTGCTTGGCTCTTAAATTTTAGGAGGCTCGTTATAAATTATGAAAGAACAGAAGAATCTGCAATTAGTTACATCTATTTAGCCATGATGTGCCTAATGGTCAAAAATATTAATTAACTCAAACAGCTTCTCATATCGATGAGTAAAAATGGAGATACTTGTTTTGGGTTAAGCAAAATAATCAAATAGATTTGCTAAATAAATGTTTTATGAACAAAGCATATAGCCAATCAAAAGCTTTAGGAGCTATTACAAAAGCTAGTTTTTTAGCAAATCTTAAAAACCCTCAGGCAATTGTTTTTAGTTTGGTATTCCCTTTAGTTTTTGTGTTCATTTTTGGTGCTTTTGGTGGTGGTGGGTTAACAAAATTTAAGTTAGCACTGTCTCCTAATAGCGATACTGTTAATGTGCTTTTTAAAGCATTAGGTAAACAGCCATTTATCAGTTTTCAGCACTATACCGATACTATATCAATGCGTAGAGATTTGGAAAAAGGGAAATTGGTAGCGGTAATTGATATTCAACGAATCTATGTAAATGACACTTTTGTTAAAAATCCACTGCCAACATTTAGATTAAACATCAAATCGACCTCTGCAAGTTCAGCTGAATTAAGCCAGTTAAAGCCCTTACTAGAAAATGTAGATAATAGTTTAGAGAAAAAGTTAAGTGGTAATAAAACTCAATTAGTGACTATAAATGAAGAGATTTATAATGTTCGTGAATACAAACAAATTGACTTCGTATTGCCTGGTCAGATTGGGTTTTCGTTATTGTTTTCAACACTATTTGGTATCTCTTTTACTTTTTACAATTTACGAGAACAGTTAGTGTTAAAACGGTTTTATGCCACACCTGTAAATCGGCTAAACATATTGCTAGGCATAGGTTTTAGCAGAATATTCTTTCAATTAATTAACGTATTGGTACTAATAACGGTTGGTCATTTTTTTCTAAACTTTACTTTATCACATGGCTTTTTGACTTTTATTGAAATGGTGCTATTAAGTCTTTTATTATTGCTATTACTAATGGGTGTTGGTTTAATATTTTCAAGTATTGTAAAGAATGATACCATGATTCCGCTTTTAATAAATATTTTCAGTTTACCACAAATGCTGTTGTCTGGTACATTTTTTCCCATCACCGTTTTTCCAACTTGGCTGCAAGCCTGTTGCAAAATTTTACCATTAACGCATTTTAATTTAGCCATGCGAAAAATATCTTTTGAAGGGGCAAATATTATAGATAGTTGGCAAAATATTGGAGTACTTGGCTTATGGATAATTGGGATTTATTTTGTTGTATTGAAGGTTTTTAAATGGGAATAATAATGCGTTTTATAAAATTGATTGTGATTAGTGTATTGGTACTTTTTTGTTTGGTAACTACGCTGGGATTACTATTTCCATCGGTAGTTATTGTTTCCCGTGCCGTGGATATTAACGCCCCGAAAGACAGTATTTTTTTATTAGTAAAAGATATTAATGGCTGGAGAAAATGGATGGAAGGGTTGAATTATACAACGGTTACTATGTCCTCTCCAACAAAAGCTATTTTGGGCAAAACTGAAGTAGCAATAACCGCTGCAACACCTGCCAATATAACGTCTGATTGGGTGAGTAAAAATGGCAGCAAACAAACTAGTGCTATAAATATTTTTGGCGATAGTACACAACCTAAAGCAGTAGTACAATGGCAGTTTGTTCAGCAACTAAAATGGTATCCTTGGGAGCGTTTTGCGTCCATGATGAACGATAAAATACTGGGCACAATGATGGAAAAGAATTTGAATAATTTGAAGACCATTTTAGAGAATAGAGAGTAACACTAATAATGTGCAAAATCTAAATTATAATCGCCTTTTATACGCTCAATGGGTGGGTTAAAGTACCCATATTTCACATGGGGAAATTCTTCTTTTATCAGTTCTTGCAGTTGTTTTACACCCATTAATTCGCCCGTATCTGCTACACCAATTTGCCCTAAATACCAATCTGGGTCAATATTAAAATTCCGCCATTGAATCATATTCAAATCGGTATCTTTTATCAGCTTACGTAATGCTTCGTATTCCTCTACACTATCTGTCATTCCTGGAAAAACAAAGAAATTGATGCTAGCCCAACCACCAAAACTACGCATCACTTTTAGACTTTCTACTATGTCTTCAAACTGGTAATTATTAGGCCGGTAATAAGGTGTGTAAATATGCTTTCTTGCAGAGTTTGTACTCACCCGAATACTGTTCAACCCTGCTTCGCATAGGGCTTTCACCGCATCTGGTTTAGATCCATTTGTGTTAATATTTATGCTGCCTTTATCAGTATGTTTTCTTATTTCTATTATGGATTCTCTAATCGTTTCCCACATCAATAATGGTTCACCTTCGCAGCCTTGCCCAAAACTGATGATAGGATATGGGGCGTTCATTAAATGGGGTACGGTAAACTCAACAATTTCTTCTGCCGTAGGCTTAAACGTTAATCTATCTTGTGGGGAAGTAATAGTTTCTTCTTCCGGTTGAAACGACACACAACCAATGCAATTGGCATTACAAGCTGGCGAAATTGGCACAGGACATTCCCATCTACCCAAACTCAAATTTCTTGCCGCAGGGCAAGTGTAAGTCATGCAACAGTTTTCCATTAAATGTTTCACCAATCGGTTTTGCGGATAAGCTGCTAAAATTTGGTTAGTGCCTGTTATAATTTTTGCTTCATCGTAACCCACGGCTTCTTGCCTAATATCTGTTTCAATTCTTACACCGGCAACATAAAATTTATCATTGCACCAAGCAGCAGCTGTGTAGCAAAATAAAGGAAGGGTAGGTGCATCGGGTAGGGTTTCGTAGGCGGCAATAAATAACCCTGTATGTGCAGGTGGAATAAATGCAGCAACTGCCCAACCTTTTTCACATAAACGCATATCACCCGTTTCTACATCAATACCAATGCCCCTACGACCGGGCAATTCGTATAAATTTCCACCTTCGGGCAACTCAATCCAGTCCTCAACATCTACTGGATACGCATCCCAACCGGCACGGCCAACCGCATACATAGTAATATCTTCAAAAATATTACCGTTGCCATCTGAGTATAAAATATAGGGTGATTGTTGTAGCATAAAGGAAAAATTATGAATGATGAGTTATGAGTTATGAAAATCAAATGCATTGTGATAGCTTTAATAATTCATAACTCATAATTTATAACTAGTGGCTTAACTGCTGTTTACAGAACGTATTAAACTCGTCTTCAATTTGCTTTTCAACTGGGTCGTTAACCTGTTTTTGAATAAGGGTATTATTCTTTAAATCAATCGTTAATAAGCCATCTTTTAAAACAACATTTTTTATATCTAGCCAGAAATATAATTTTCTAGGAAATGAATTAAATGAAATCTCAACAGCATCAAAAGCCGCTTCTGGTGGCACTTTCACGGGCTTTTCTAAAAAGCAGGCTACTATGTAAACTAACGCTACCAATTTGCCGTTAGGCACAGTAAACCAGCCCCAAGCTGCAAACATTAATGCAAATCGATAATAAGGTATAACGCCTCTGTTAATTTGACCTTGGCAAAACGTCCACCAACCAATAATTAGGCTACAAAAAAATAGCAATAACCATGCGTTGCTTACAGATAACATCGCATTGGCTTGAGATAAAGACATATAAGCCATAAACGCAAAACTTGCAATAGCCAACAATAACATAAATCGGCTTATCCAATCTATTATCTTAAAATCAGGTTTTTTTAGTACAATGATATAGTCGTATTCTTTAACCATGCTTCATCAAATTAATAGTTTTTCTTTTTGCTTTATTTGTGCCTTTATTACTATGTAGTAAAATATTTTGTTTATGTGAATTGGCAAAAATAAGTATCCCAGCTTCACCAAGCCTTTCATTTGTTCAAACTTTCCTTTTTTAACGAGCAAAGCTTGCAAACAACGGTTACGTTCAATAGCTTTTCAACTACTTTTGCAACTTGTAAATATTAGTACATGAAGAAGACACATATTATAATGCTGGTGATGATTGTTGTGGCAATTACAGTTTTAATTAGCTACACGGGTAACTTAACTACTTACGAAACCATTACTTCGGCAAAGCAAAAAGAAGGCAAATTCGTAAACCTGATAGCCAAATTGGATAAAACCCAACCATTGCAATACGACGCTACAAAAGATGCGAATTACCTGAGTTTTACAGCGATTGATACCTTAGGAAATACCGTAAAAGTAGTATATCACAACACAAAGCCAACCGATATCGAAAAAAGTGAACGCATTGTTTTAAAAGGAAAAATGAGCGGCGACCATTTTGAATGTAAAGATATTTTACTAAAGTGCCCTAGCAAGTACAAAGACGATGTTAGTGATGCTGCAAAAAGCGTTCAGACTGCCGCAACAGATGGCTATACAAGTGCTGATAGTTTGGCAAAAAAGTAGTTTAGAGTTTTAAGTTGTAGGTTCTAAGTTACTATCGATGTACGAGCTAACACTTATAATTCATAATTCATAATTCATAATTTTTAATGGAATATTTAGGCGAACATTTATTACCTGGACAAATTGGACAATTCTTTGCAATCGTTTCATTGGTGGCTTCGTTGGTAGCTACTATTTCTTTTTTTACTGTCAACCAAAAAGATATTATTACTGAAAAGCAAGGCTGGCTGCGGATTGCAAGGCTTGCATTTATGCTTGAAACGGCTTCTGTATTTATCATTTTCGGTACTTTATACTATATAATTTCCCATCATTTATTTGAGTATAAATACGCCTGGCAACACAGTGATAAAAGCTTGCAAGTTGAGTATTTGTTAAGCTGCTTTTGGGAAGGCCAAGAAGGTAGTTTTATGCTGTGGAGCTTTTGGCATTGTATACTAGGTTGGATATTAATTTGGAAAGCTAAAGATTGGGAAGCCGGCACAATGACCGTTGTAAGTTTTGCCCAGTTCTGTTTGGCAAGTATGCTAGTTGGTTTATATTTTTTTAGTGCCAAATTGGGTACTAGCCCTTTTATGTTGCTGCGCAATGACGGTATTTTAGATAATGCACCAATCATGCAGGATACAGTAACAGGTGGTATTAGAGCCGATTATTTAAGCTTAATGAAAGATGGTAGGGGCTTAAATACATTGCTACAAAACTATTGGATGGTCATTCATCCACCAGTATTGTTTTTGGGCTTTGCAAGTACCATTGTGCCATTTGCATTTGCTTTTGCTGGGCTAATGAAAAAAGATCATAGTTGGATAAAACCAGCTTTGCCTTGGGCATCTTTTAGTGCAGGTATTTTAGGTTTGGGTATTATGATGGGTGCAGCATGGGCTTACGAAAGTTTAAGTTTTGGTGGTTATTGGGCATGGGATCCTGTGGAAAATGCATCTTTAGTGCCTTGGTTAGTAATGATTTCCGGGCTTCATGCCAACTTGATTTATAAGAGCACATCTTACAGTTTACGCAGCGCTTATTTTTTTTACATTTCTGCGTTTATCCTCATTTTATATTCCACTTTTTTAACCCGTAGTGGTATTTTAGGCGATACATCCGTTCATGCCTTCACTGATTTGGGAATGAACACACAGTTGCTTATGTTTCTATTAATATTTTTAATTCCGGCATATGTTTTATACTTCGTTCGCTACAAATCTATCCCAACAATTATAAAAGAAGAAAGTACCTATAGCCGCGAATTTTGGATGTTTATCGGCTCTTTAGTATTTTTTTTATCAGGCGTTCTAATCATTGCAAAAACTTCTGTACCAGTTTATAATAAATTGTTTCATGCCTCAATAGCGCCGTCTGAAGATCCGGAATTTGCTTACAATCAAATACAGGTTTTTGTAGCGATAGTTATTGGGTTGTTAACCGCAGTAACCCAATATTTAAAATATAAGGACACACCCAAGGGCTACCTTACCAAGAAGATTTTAGTACCAACCATACTAGCTTTGTCCATAAGTATTACCATTAGTGTGTTTGGTAATATTAGTTACGATAAAAAGGGTATTGGCTTTTTAGGTGCTATTCATGTGGCAATTTTTGCGGCCGTTTATTCCGCTGTTGCCAATGCATCCTACATTTTTATAGTATTGAAGGGTAAACTAAAATTTGCAGCTGCCTCGGTGGCACACTTTGGCTTTGGGTTGGTTCTAGTGGGTATCTTAATTTCATCTAGTAAAAAAACGGTACTTAGTTGGAATACAACTGGTGTTGCTACGTTTAAAAAAGATAAAAAAGAAGATCCTGCCGAGAATATTACTTTATTTAAAGGCTTGGCAACCGATATGGGTAAGTACATGGTTACTTATTCAAAAGATACCTTTAATACCAAAGAGAGAAAACGCTTTTTTGAGGTAAATTTTAAAGGGAAAAATACCAACGAACAGTTCTTTTTATACCCAGATTTAATTAAAAATAATAAGGATGTTGAGGGCTTTGCTGCCAACCCTGCCAGTAAACATTATTGGTATAAAGACATCTTCGTTTACATATCTTCTTTTCAGGAAAATAATAAGGCAGATACTGCTACTTTTCATAAACAGGCTATTGGCATTGGCGATACTATTTTTTATAGTAATGGCTTCTTGGTATTGCATAAAGTTGATAAAAATCCGCCTGCGTTGCAAGGTAAATTTGGTGCTGATGAACAAGCAATATTTTTAGATGTAGAAGTGATTTCTAAAGAAGGAAAGCGCTACAAAGCCAGTCCTGGTATTGCTTTGCGAGGAAACGATTTACGCAGTATCCCCGATACGGTGATTTCGCAAAGTATAGTATTGGCTTTCAATAAGGTACCAACCGATGCTAAAGGCAAGTTCGAAATTGGCATTAAAGAAAGTGGCGGGATTACCGATTTGATTACCCTGAAAGTTTATGAATTCCCCATGATAAATATTTTATGGATTGGTATTTTAATTACTGTTCTGGGCTTTGGAATGGCAGTGGTGCAACGGGTAAAATCAAGGTAAGATTCGTGATTTTTTGTTCGAGTCTAATTGTTTAACTTTTTCAATACTCTCTGCCATGATTGCCAATATAAATAAAGACGGGCTCTGTAGGTTTTGTTTTTGCAAAATAGAAAACAACTCTTAAATCGTATTCAAAAGAAAAGATTTGATATGCCCCCAAGTTTGTAGTTTCTTAATTCTATTTTCTTCTGGCAGTAAATTGTTGCGTGTTTTACGAGGCTGTTGTATAGCATATTAAATATGCGCTCTAATCTTTCTCAAAACATAATTCTCTTTTATTGAAGCATTAAAAAGGAAGAAAACGAAATAGGATTATTACTTAAAACCTATACAAAACCCGCACATCTGGAAAGTCAGATTCATCAGCATGGGCTTTTAAATTAAAGCCAACCTGCCAATGTGTATCAACCTTATAACGCAGCCCAATTCGGATAAAGCCATTACTGTTATAAGCAGGGTGAGGAGTAATGTAGTAACCAAAACTTTGGCTAAAAATAATACGGTTCAATAAAAACTCATGCCCAATAAACAAGCCAGCTAATAAGGCAGATTTATTATTGGCAAACGTAGTATTAGCATCGGCTGTAATGCAGTTGTAATAGGCTTCTCCACCAAATAGCACCGCATTGGTACGGCCAACTTGTTTAGAAATTTGTGCTGTAATACCCAGTACGTAATTACGTTTGCGTTGCCATTTGGCATAATAATCCTGCGGTGGTGTATACAACAAACCAACATCAAACCAAGGCGGTTGGTATTGCCAATAACGGTTTTTTACACGATGGTAAGTTGGCAAATAATTATCAGCAGCATTATATAAAACGGATAGGGCTGTGGTCGTCCAATTAATACCTTTATTTGGCTGCGATAAATTACCATTGGACGAATGGTTAAAATTGGTGGTCAACTCAACTAAAATATGTTTAGAAACCCGATAACCAAGCCCTGCACCAACGTGCATATATGGTGTTATGTGCTGGCTATAATTTTGATTGTCAGTATGTGTAGCTGCTTTGTAAGGACTGCTTAAATAGGCTGCCCCAATACTTCCCCTAATATTAAATTGTAAGCGGTTATTGATTTTATAAACTGGCTGCAAAAAATAATCTAATACAACACCGTTACCTAAAATCGGCGTATCAAAATTCCAGTACGAGAGCCGACAACCGTACCTAGCATAAGCCGAACTTTTATTAAAATCTTGTTGGCTTATTTGCTGTTTGCTTAACTCAACCGATAGACTAAAAGGTTGTGCACCCGCAATATTTTTAACAGCATCGGTATGAATTAACACATTGCCTTTATCTATTCTAAAACCAATTATTTTTTTAAGATTGTTTATATACAACCCGGTATCAGTTTGTGCCATTAACGCATTTGTACAAAGCACGGCACAGGCAATACAAAATACTAGTTTCATGTATTTGTTTGGCTAATAAACGAGGGAAGCTGTACGAGAGATTGCTTGCGCTTTTGTTAGCGGCTGTTTTTGTTTGTGCGTTAACAGTGAAAATTTATTTGTGCTGTCTGAAAAGCCAATCTATAACTGAGGGGTCAGAGTAAGCAGCTATCCAAGAGAAATGACCAACTTCGGGATATTGCGTAAAACCAGGATGGGCACCAGCTTTTGTTAGGGCTACAATCATATCCAATGAAAGAATTGGATTTACAGCCGGATCTTCAGCTCCGTGAAAAATCCAAATAGGAATATGTGAAATTATGGGAACTTTTGTCACGTCACCACCACCACAAACGGGTACAGCTGCTGCAAATAAATTTGGGAACCGTTCTATAGCATCAAATGTGCCAAATCCACCCATAGAAAGACCAGTAATATAAATTCGATTGGTATCGATGGGTAGCGTTTTAACCAGCTTATGAATAAGAGAAATTAAAAGTTCCATTGGTTTAGATGGAGAAGGCTGAAGAAGCATTTGTGTATTATTTTTCTCTCTTGAAAAGTTAGACCAACTTATATTATCTGGACATTGCGGGGCAATAACAAATGCGGGATGCGATTTCATAGTTTGATCCGTTGCAAAGTTCAACACTCCCCATTTTAATTGTGCTTCATTATCTTTGCCGCGTTCACCTGAGCCGTGTAAAAAAACTACAAGTGGATATTTACGAAGGGTATCGCTATCTGGAAAAAGTTGTCTGTAGTTTAATGTATCGCCTGACGTACTAATATACTTTTCGTTGCTGAAACGAGCTGATTGTGCATGAATATTACTTACACAAGAAAAAAATGACAGTAATAATACGATGGAATTTAATTTCAGAAATTTCATTTTTTTAGTTTTATAATTAGTTTTAATTGAAGCCTTGGAAATAGCAGAGGTAACGTTTGGCGCATCGCTTGTTTTTTTAGGCATTAAGCCTGATGTAAATGCTAAATTAATAATAAAATTGATGATAAGAACTAGCGTTTGGATATGTTTTCAAACTCTGCTACGCCCCATTAACATAGTATCAAGTTGCTATTCTGTTCGCTTCAGTAATAATTACCAAAGGCAATAAAACAATATTATGAAACTTCCAGCTTTGTAAATCCTCTAAAAATTATCCCTTAAAATTTCATAAAAACGGTACACATCTGTGTAGCCGCAATACATGGGTGTAGGTGCCACACGTATCACACCGGGTTCTCTGTAATCTACCACAATACCGTTGTCCATCATTTTCTGGTGAATGGCTTTACCGTTGTTGGTAAAATAGAGGCTTAATTGCGAACCTCTTTCTTCTGGGTTTGCAGGGGTGATAATCTCGAATTGTATATTCTGTAATTGGTATAATAAATACTCGAGATAAGCGGTTAACTGCAGGCTTTTGGTACGCAGCTTTTCAATAGTGGCAGCATCAAACAATTCAAGCGAAGCTTTTAAGGCAACGGTATTTAAAATTTGTGCAGTGCTAATGTTCCAGCCACTAGCATCTGCTTTGGCAATAAAGCCTTTTTCCATTTTAAAACGGGTGGCTTCATCGTTGCCCCACCAGCCTGCAAGCCTTGGTGTTGCAGGATTTGCGGCAAAGCGTTCGTGCACATACAAACCACCAACGGCTCCTGGGCCACCATTTAAATATTTGTAATTACACCAGCAAGCAAAGTCTACATCCCAATCATGCAACCGCATGGGTACATTACCTACAACATGTGCCAAATCGAACCCGGCAATGGCCCCAACTGCATGTGCCGCATTTGTAATAGTAGCCATATCAAACAACTGCCCCGTGTAGTAATTAATACCACCAAACATAACAATAGCAAGGCTTTCGCCATGTTGGTGTATTGCTGCGATAATATCTTTTGTATGTAAAATTTTCTCGCCTTCCCGTGGGCTGATTTCTATAATAGTATCATCAGGGCTTAAACCAAAATGCTGAACCAATGTTTCCACTGCATATTGGTCGGATGGAAAAGCACCTGCTTCCATCATAATTTTAAACCGTTGTTTTGTTGGCTTGTAAAACGACAGCATTAGCAAATGCAGATTCACCGTTAAGGTGTTCATCACCGTTACTTCATATTCTTTTGCACCCACAATTTTTGCCAGCGATGGCTTTAAATATTCTTGATAAACCAACCAAGGATTTTTGGCTTTTGAGAAGCCGCTTATGGCTAGGTTTTTCCAGTCTGCCAACTCTTGTAACACAGCAGCTTCAACGTTTTTAGGCTGTAACCCCAAAGAGTTGCCACAGAAATAAATAACATCTTTATTGGCATGTTTTGGAAAGTGAAACTGCTGTTTAAAAGCTGCTAATTCGTCTTGTGCATCTAACAATTTTGCTGTTGCTAAAGTGGTATCAAAAGTATAGCTCATTACTTAAAATTTAATAGTGATAATATCAACCTCGGCAACAATAAATACGCTACCGCAAACCAATAGCAGGTCATCTTTATGGGCTTTGTTTACCGCCGCTTGTAATGCCGTATTTACTGTTGGATAATAGTGACCTTGCAGATTAAAAGTAGCTGCGGCGGCATGTAACTCTTGTTCACGTAATGCTCGTGGTATTGGTGCTTTTGTAAAATAATACGTTGCATTTTTTGGCAATAATTGTAGCATTTTGCTAATGTCTTTATCCTTCACCATACCCATTACAATGTGCAGATTATTATAGGTCGTCAACTCTAATTGTTCTACCAATTGTTTTATGCCATCTTCATTGTGGGCCACATCTAACACAATGCTTGGATGCTCGTGTACCAATTGCCATCTACCATAAAAACCAGTTAATTTTTTTACTTGATGTAATGCTTTTTTTACAATGGCTTCAGGAATATTCCATCCTCTCAAACGCAATTGGTGTAAGGCTTCTAGAACGGTCACTAAGTTTTTTATTTGATAAACGCCTGGCAAGTCCAACACATAATCTTCTCTTTTATCAGTACCGTGCTCGGCTACAGCTATTTGTAACTGGTGGTGTTGATTCGTAAATTCTGCTACACTTCTTTTTTCTTGCGCAAATATAATTGGGGCATTTTCTGCTTTGGCTTTATCAATAAAAACGGGCTTAGTTTCTGGTAAGTATTCGCCAATAACAACGGGTATATTTAGCTTAATAATCCCCGCTTTTTCATAAGCAATTAGTTGTAATGTATCACCTAACATATTCATGTGATCGTAGCCAATATTGGTAATGACAGACAGTTCTGGCGTGATGATATTGGTGCTATCCAGTCTGCCACCCAAACCAACTTCAATAATGGCAATATCAACCTTTTGCAAAGCAAAATAATCGAAGGCCATTGCTACCGTTATCTCAAAAAAAGAAGGTTCAATCGTATCAATTAATGGCATGATACGGCTAGTAAAATCTACAACAAATGCCTCTTCACACATGCTGCCATTTACTTTAATCCGTTCTCTAAAATTGTGTAAATGTGGAGATGTATATAACCCTGTTTTGTAGCCTGCATTTTGTAAAACTGCCGCCAACATATGGCTGGTGCTGCCTTTGCCATTTGTGCCAGCAACGTGTATGGTTTTTATTTTTGTTTGAGGATTGCCCAAGGCTTCACACAAAGCAATGGTATTCGTTAAATCTTTTTTAAATGCTGCTGCCCCAATGTGGCTAAACATGGGTAATTTATTGTAAAGGTAGTCGAGTGTTTCGGGATAAGTCATTCTGGAAGTACAATGTTTGAAGTACAAAGTTAGATGTACGGTTTTAGACCTTAATCATCATTCATAAATCATAAGTCAGTTTTACCCCCTCAATTTAAAGTTAAAAACAATGGTACCCGTTTGTACATCTTCGCTACCAGCATTTAGTTTTAGTTCATGGGCTTTCCGTAAAGCAATACTACGGATGCTTGTGTTGGTAGTAGTTGTGCCCCGTGGATTTACAGTTGCAGATGTAACAATGCCATTTTTATCAACCACAATATCAACAGCAACTTTTGCAGGCTCATTAAAGTCATCCTCAAAGCTTGGTAATTTTGCAAAGCGTCTGCCATTTAAACCGCTTCTAATACTTACGCCACTATTTCCTGCACCGCCATCGCCTTTGTAACTATCGCTATTTGGATTGCCGTTGGGTTTGCCTTGATCGCCATTACCACCGGCGATACCTTGATTTTTTAGTCCATTATAAGTATCGCCATTATTGCCGCCGTTGCCATTACCACCACTATATTTACCCATTTGGGCCTTTGCTATTTGAGGCTTTGGTGCAGGTGGTAACACGGCTTTTATTTTTTTAATACTTGGGGTTATAATATTATTTGACTTGTTTTTTATCACTGCTTTCGATGGCTTATTTATCTCCGCTGCATTATCTGTTTCATTATCATCGGTAGCAATATTTTGAGGTTGGGTAATTGGCTGTGAAGTCTTTGCTTGTTGCGTTACAGGCCTTTCTTCTTTTGATGGTTCGCCTGGTGTTTGCGGTGCAATATTGCCCAACCCGGTTTCGCTATTGCCTAAATTTACCTCAATGCCTTCTTCTACAATCGGTGGTGGCGCAACTGGCAATGTCCATTGTACAAAAAAGAAAATAATAAGCAGCAAACTACATAGTAGCAACGTAATACCAGATGCTTTTAGGTTTTTATTTCTTTCAAAATCTACCTGCATGTTATTGAGATTTGTCATACAAACTTACACTTAGGTTAATACATATTCAGCAATGTTGAAAATTACGTTGCCTGAGAATAGGTTGTGAACGAGCTTATGTAAAGTATGGTTAAAAGTGAATGATAATTAAATGATTTTGGGTAATGGAATGATTAGTTAGGAAGGATGCTTTTAAATACAATTATCTACTACTTTGCATCATAAAATTTGGGGCTATGGCAATATTAATTTTAGTTACTGGCGGCACATTCGATAAAGAGTATAATGAACTTACAGGTGAACTTTTTTTTAAAGACACACACTTACAAGAAATGCTGTCATTGGGCCGAAACCTAGCACCAGTAAAGGCGCACACGCTCATGATGGCTGATAGTTTACAATTGACAGATGCTGACAGGCAAATAATTGTTGATCATTGTATTGCTGCTACTGAAACCCGCATAATTATTACCCACGGTACAGATACAATGGTTAAAACAGCTATTAAATTAGCCCGGTTTATAACTAATAAAACTATTGTATTAACTGGCGCAATGATACCTTACAAATTTGGCAGCTCAGATGGATTATTCAATCTTGGTAGTGCTTTGGCTTTTGTACAAACCTTGCAACATGGTGTTTATATAGCTATGAATGGCTGCTATTTTAACGCCAATAATGTTCGTAAGAATAAGCAAGGCGGCATTTTTGAGAAACTATAAATTTCGAAAACGCAAGGCAAAAATATTTCTAACTGCTTTGATATTTTATTCTATAATTTCTCTACTTAAATAACGATGGCACTATGGGAGAATTACAGATTAAAAAACAGCCAAAAAAATACGATGCAGTAATAGTTGGTTCAGGTGCTGGTGGTGGCATGGCGGCATATGTTTTAGCCAATGCTGGTTTAAAAGTTTGCTTGATAGAAGCTGGGCCTAATTATGATCCGGCAGTTAATTCTTCACAATTAAAGAATCCCTGGGATTCACCCAGACGTGGTGCTAGTACTAAGTTTAGACCGTTCGGCGATTTTGATGGATGCTACTGGGGTTGGGATATTGATGGTGAACCATACACACAAAGTGAAGGTACAAAATGGGAGTGGTGGCGTGCCAGAATGGTGGGCGGACGAACCAACCATTGGGGCAGAATTTCGCTACGTTTTGGCCCAAAAGATTTTAAAAGAAGAAGCATTGACGGGCTTGGAGATGATTGGCCAATCGGTTACGAAGATGTAAAACCTTACTACGATAAAATTGATGAATTGATCGGTGTTTTTGGAACTAATGAAGGCTTGCCAAACGATCCCGATGGCATTTTTTTACCGCCGCCAAAACCAAGGCTACATGAACTTTTTATAAAAAGGGCTGCAACCAATATTGGCATCCCCGTTATCCCTTCAAGATTATCTATTTTAACAAAATCTCTTAAAAATAATAAGGACAGAGCTGCTTGTTTTTACTGTGCCCAGTGCAATAGAAGTTGTAAAGTTTATGGGGATTTTTCTTCCTCATCTGTATTAGTAAAACCTGCTATTGCAACAGGCAATGTTGATTTAATTACCAATGCCATGGTTAGGGAAGTGCTAACCGACAAAGATGGTTTGGCTACTGGTGTTTCCTTCATTAACAAAACAGACTTGATGGAATATCAGGTTTCTGGCAGAACTGTTATCTTAGCCGCAAGTGCTTGTGAAAGTGCTAGGCTAATGCTTAATTCTAAATCAACACGGCACCCCAATGGCATAGCTAATTCAAGTGGTGTTGTGGGTAAATATTTGCATGATTCTACTGGTGCAGATATGGGTGGCGTAATTCCAGAACTGTTTAACCGTAAGCGTTACAACGAAGACGGTGTTGGTGGCTTGCACGTTTATACACCTTGGTGGCTCGATAATAAAAAGCTGGATTTTCCTCGTGGTTATCATATAGAATATGGTGGAGGAATGGGCATGCCTTTATATGGTTTTAATTGGGGTATTGAAAAGATGAATGGTATGTATAAAGTAAATGATGTGCAAAAAGAAGCTGGCGGTTATGGTGCATCTTTAAAAGAGGATTATAGACATTTTTACGGAGCTCATATTGGTATGGCCGGTAGAGGTGAGGGTATTGCCAGGGAGGATAGTTTTTGCGAAATTGATTCGGCTGTGGTTGATAAATATGGTATCCCTGTTTTAAAATTTCATACGGCTTGGAGTGATTATGAAATTAACCAGGCAAAACATATGAAAGAAACATTTAAAGAGATTCTACACAGTATGGGTGCAGTAGCAACATGGGGTGCCGATGATGGGCCTCATAATAACTATGGACTAAAAAATCCTGGTAATATTATACACGAAGCAGGTACAGTGAGAATGGGTAATGACCCTAAAAAGTCGGCACTAAATAAATGGAGCCAGGCACACGATTGTAAAAATTTATTTTGTGTAGATGGTGGGCAATTTGTATCGCAGGCAGATAAGAATATTACATGGACAATTCTTGCCTTATCCATGCGTGCAGCTGAGCACATTGTTGATGAAATGAAAAAACAAAATTTATAAATTCCCTTTTTATGGGTAACGAAGCCATCAGCTTCACAAAATTTTAAATTATGGATAGGAGAAAATCGCTGAAAGCATTATTGGTTGGTACGGTTTCTACAGCTGTTATTATAGATGCTTGTAAAACAAGTGACAGGAAAACTGAAGACACAAAAAAAATTGTTACGGAAGATGTTGCAGACAGAATGGACGAAGAAAAATTAGCAAACAAAGTATTAAAAGCCGAATTGTTTTTTACGCCACAAGAAATGGCAACCATCACTATTTTGGCTGATATTATTATTCCAAAAGACGCGATTAGCGGTAATGCTTCCGACGCTAAAGTGCCCGATTTTATTGAGTTTATTGTAAAAGATATGCCTAGTCATCAAACACCAATGCGTGGCGGTTTACGATGGTTGGATGTACAATGTTTAACCCGTTACAATAAGGCATTTGCAAATTGTACACACGAACAACATATTGAAATAGTTGATGAAATTGCATACCCTAAAAAGGCAAAATCAATAATGAAACAAGGTGTTACTTTTTTTAGTTTAATGCGAAATTTAACGGCCAGCGGTTTTTATACTTCCGAAATTGGGGTAAAAGACGTTGGCTATAAAGGTAATGTACCAAACCAGTGGAACGGTGTACCAGACGATGTTCTAAAGCAATATGGCTTATCATACTCTGAGAAGGAATTGAAAGAATGTGTTAGCTATTCATAGATGGTTTAATAATAAATAGATCACATAACCTGGTAACAATAAATACTAATAAAATAACCAATAATTTACGCTCTTAAAATTGCCACATGACATTAAAATATTTAGCGGTTCTCACTATTGCCATTATTGTATCTAACAATTTATCTGCGCAAACTGGCGACCCAAAAGCCACAGAAGTTTACCAGCCAGTCCCTAAAATTGTAACCCCAGGTAAGTTGCCAGGCGATGCCCCATCTGATGCGATTATATTGTTTGGCGGGAAAAATTTAGATAAGTGGGTTTCTACAAATGATGTGGCAAAAGCTGCAAAATGGACGGTTGCAAACGGTGTTTTTACTGTAAATAAAAAAATGGGTAACATCCAAACAAAACAAAGCTTTACCAACTACCAATTGCACTTAGAATGGAAAATACCAGCGAACATAACTGGTGCAGGTCAAATGCGAGGTAATAGTGGTGTATTTCTTGCTGCCACTGGCCCTGGCGACGGAGGCTACGAAATCCAGATACTTGATTGCTATAACAATACAACCTATGTTAACGGGCAAACTGGCAGTGTATACAAGCAATCAATTCCGTTGGCAAATGCTTGTAAAAAACCAGGTGAATGGCAGGCCTACGACATCATTTGGACAGCACCAACTTTTAACGATGATGGCTCGGTTAAAACTACTGCAAGAGTCACGCTTATACACAATGGTGTTTTACTGCAAAATAATACTGAACTTAAAGGTCAAACTGTTTATATCGGCGCACCATCTTACACAAAGCATGGAGCTTCACCAATAAAATTACAAGCTCATGGCGACCCTAGCCAACCACTTAACTTTAAAAATATTTGGATAAGAGAATTGTAAAAAATACTGTCAATTTTCTTCGGATAAGCAGAAGCTTTTTCTTTTTTCGGTTCACAAAAATTACAAACCTTTTAAAGGTTTATTTAGTATTTCGCAACTCGGGTATTTTTTTATTCAGCTACAATTATTGACGGAAATATTGCCGAATACGATTACAAGAACTAGCAATTAAAATCTTTTCTTTTTATCACATCAACAACCCGTTGTTGTTTGCAGTTTAGCAACTAAATTCGCAACTTCTAACTAATGGTTATTGATAATTAAGTCATTCGTCAATGACCCATTACCAGTTAGCAATGACCTTCAAAAAATAAATATTATGGCATACGATGTAGTTGTTTTAGGTAGCGGTCCTGGTGGTTATCCTGCCGCTATCCGTGCTTCTCAATTAGGTTTAAAAGTAGCAATTATTGAAAAAGAAAGTTTGGGTGGTGTGTGTTTAAATTGGGGTTGTATACCTACCAAAGCATTACTTAAAAGTGCCAACGTGTACGATTATTTAAAACACGCCAGTGAATATGGTATTACCGCAACTGGTGTTGATAAAGACTTCGGCGGCGTTATAAAACGTAGTCGTGGAGTGGCAGATAAAATGAGCAAAGGAGTTCAGTTTTTGATGCGTAAGAATAAGATTGACGTGGTAATGGGCTATGGTAAACTGAAGGCAAAGGGTCAAATAGAAGTTACTGGTGCCGATGGCAGTAAACAAATTGTAGAGGGTAAATATGTGGTAATTGCAACAGGTGGTAGAGGCAGGATATTACCAAACTTGCCTGTTGATGGTAAAAAAGTTATTGGGTATAGGGAAGCAATGGTTTTGCCCAATCAACCAAAAAGTATGATAATTGTCGGGAGTGGCGCCATAGGTTGTGAGTTTGGCTATTTCTACAATAGCATGGGTACAAAGGTTACCATTGTTGAGTTTTTACCAAAAATTGTTCCTGTAGAAGACGATGATATTAGCAAAGAACTTGAGAAAAATTTTAAAAAGCAAGGCATTGAAATAATGACCAATTCATCTGTTGAGTCTGTTGATACAAATGGCGAAGGCGTTAAAGCAACAGTAAAAAAACAAGATGGTAGCTTTGTTACACTAGAGGCAGATATTGTATTAAGTGCTGTGGGTGTAAGTGCTAATATTGAAAATATTGGGTTAGAAGAATTAGGTATTAAAACCGATAAAGGACGTATTACAGTTGATAAATTTGGTCAAACAAATGTGGCCGGTATATATGCCATTGGCGATGCAACTTTAGGTCAGGCTTTGGCACACGTTGCCAGTAAAGAAGGTATTAACGCTGCTGAAGCAATTGCGTATAATGAAAAAAAATATGCTCATTTACCAGAAGCAATGGATTATGGAAATATTCCTGGATGTACCTATTGCACACCAGAAATTGCCAGTGTTGGTATGACTGAAAAAGCCGCTAAAGAAGCAGGTTACGAATTAAAAATTGGTAAATTTCCATTTATGGCTAGTGGCAAAGCAAGTGCAGCTGGTGCAACTGATGGGTTTGTAAAAGTTATTTACGATGCTAAATATGGTGAATTATTAGGTGTTCACATGATTGGTATGAATGTTACCGACATGATTGCCGAAGCAGTTGTAGCACGCAAATTAGAAACAACAGCCCACGAAATTTTAAATGCTGTTCACCCGCATCCGACTATGAGCGAAGCTTTTAAAGAAGCTACCGCAATGGCGTACGGTGAAGCAATTGATATTTAATCCAGAGTCGAATAATATAAATTTATAATTAAAAAGACCCCAAGTTTTAAAAAAACTTGGGGTCTTTTTAATTATATACTACTCTAAGTTCCCTTATTTTCATCTCTTTTTTATTATCTTTTGTAACTTTTAAGTACTAAATCCGTTTCAAGATTTGTTATCAATTAATTGATATAATTAAACAATCCCTTTATTTTACCTTTCATAATCAAATTTTACCGTTTATTTTATAGAAATGTACTATGTAATGCAAGGTATATAGCTTAGTGTTGTAATAATTATTAACAAGAACTAAATAAAATATAAACATCATGAAAAAAATCTTCACTTTATTAACTGCCTTGGGATTCTTCAATTTTTCAAGCCACGCACAAGTACAAAATTTTGGTAAAGTAAACGGTAGTATTAATGCCTCTCAAAAAGCCATAGATGCCGCAACGGTTAGTTTATTGCGTGCAAAAGATAGCTCAATTGTAAAAATTGCCATCAGCGATAAAAGCGGTGTATTTGAAGTTGAAAAATTATTAAATGGAAAATATTTAGTATCAGTTCAAAGAGTTGGTTATGCTAAGTATTACAGCGAAACATTTGAATTGACTGCTGCCAAAAATGATTATACGTTAAAACCTATTATCCTAAAAGAAATTGACAAACAATTGGGCGAAGTAACCGTTGCAAGCAAAAAACCTTTAATAGAACAAAAGTTAGATAGAACAATTGTAAATGTAGATGCATCCGTTACAAATGTTGGTGCCACAGCTTTGGAAGTGCTAGAAAAGTCGCCTGGCATTTCGGTTGATAAAGATGGCAATATTAGCTTAAAAGGTAAAAGCGGTGTAGTTGTTTTGGTTGATGGTAAGCCTTCGTATTTGGGCGCTGCCGATTTGGCAAATATGCTACGTGGCATGACTGCTAACCAACTAGATCAAATTGAAATTATGACCAATCCTCCTGCTAAATACGATGCATCAGGCAATGCTGGGGTAATCAATATAAAAACAAAAAAAACAAAAACGGTGGGCTTAAATGGTTCTGTTACAGTAGGTTACGGTCAAGGTGTGTATCCAAAAGCTAATCAAAGTGTTAATATGAACTATCGCAATGGTAAATTAAACTTGTTCGGTAATTACAGTTATAATCATAGGGAAAGTTTTCAAGAGTTAGCTCTTGAAAGGAAATTTATCAATTCTAGTAAGCAAGTAGTTTCAATTTTTAGTCAAAATTCAAATTCGGTTAGAGAAAATAATAATCATAGTGCCAAATTAGGTGCTGATTTCTTTGCTTCAAAAAATACAACCTACGGTTTTGTTATAACTGCTTTTGATAACGCATCCAATAATTTAGGCGAAAGTAATACGAGGATAATGGATGGTGGAAAAGTACTACAGAGTATTACAGTTGCTGCAACACCTGAGTCTCGAAGGTTTAAAAATAGTAGTAGCAACTTTAATTTTCGTCATCAATTTGATACTACCGGAAAAGAGTTGACAATGGATTTGGATTATGTACACTACAATGGCCAAAACACAGGTAGATTAACTAATAGTTATTATAATGGTAGTGGCAATCCAGTTTTGCCAGGCGATACATTGAATAGTAATTTGCCAACACTCATATCTATATACAGCGGCAAGGCAGATTATACATTACCACTTAAAAAAGGTGCAAAATTGGAAGCTGGTTTTAAATTAAGCTATGTTGAAACCGATAACAATGCTAAGTATGATAGCGTTTTAAACAACCAATTAAAGCCAGATTATAACCGTAGCAACCACTTCATTTACAACGAAAATATTAATGCTGGGTATGTAAATTATAGCAAACAATTTAATAAAAAATGGTCGCTGCAATTGGGTTTGCGTTTAGAGAATACACACTCAAAAGGTAATCAACTGGGCAATGTTTTAAGACCAGCAGCCATGTTTGATACCACTTACACACAGTTGTTCCCTACGGCTTATGTTAGCTATATTTTAAACGAAAAAAATCAATTTTCTATAAATTATGGCCGAAGAATTAACCGTCCAGATTATGAATCTTTAAATCCATTCGTGCATTTTCTAGACAAATACACATTTGAGCAAGGTAACCCAGGTTTAAAACCACAGTTCAGCGATAATATTGAATTGAGCCATTTGTTTATGGGTGGTTTATTAAGTACTACATTAAATTATACCAAGGTCAATAACATTATTCAGCAGGTAATTGAGCAACGTACAGCCACCAACGAAACTTATGTAAAACAAGCGAATATTGCCACACTAGATCAGTTTGGTATTGCAGTTTCGACACAAATACCATTGGCAAAATGGTGGAGTATGAATTTGTATGGCAACCTTTACAACAACCGTTTTAGAGGGTTGGTAAATAAGGTATATGTAGATTTAAGTTCTCCAACATTTATGTTTAATGGCAGTAGTTCTTTTAAATTAGGAAAAGGTTGGAATGCCGAAGTGAGTGCATTTTACCGCACTAAAGGCTTAGAAGGGGTGTTGTTTATCAATCCTTTGGGGCAAATAACTACAGGTGTTTCTAAATCGATATTAAAAAATAAAGGGAGCATCCGTTTAAATGTTAGAGATATATTTTGGTTACAAAAACCAAGCGGCTTTGCTAAATATGATGATATTGATATAAGCTTTAAAAATAGAGAAGATAATAGAGTAGTGAATATCAGTTTTACATACCGTTTCAGCAAAGGCAAGATTGGTAACACACAACGTAAAAGAAGCAGTGTAGATGAAGCTAATAGGGTAAAGTTGGGTGGTAATTAGTTTTTTAAAATCATAATAAATAGCTATCTGCTTATGCGGATGGCTATTTATTTTTGGTAGTGATCCAAAATGTATGCTGTTTTTTAGGCAGCGTTTCTATGTTGTATATAGGTTTTAAGGTAGTGATTCAAAATGTATGCTGTTGAATTTGCATGTAATTTTTGTAACTATAAACGTCATTGCGAGGCACGAATCAATCTTATTTTGCACCTAGACTGCTTCGTA
>JAYVNQ010000015.1:0-7580 GCA_043758365.1 Chitinophagales bacterium | reverse complement strand
CTACGGCTTTAACGGCAAAGAAAATGACAACGAGGTGAAGGGTACTGGAAACCAACAAGACTATGGGATGAGGATATATGACCCGAGGCTTGGTAAGTTTTTATCTGTTGACCCTTTAACGAGAGATTATCCTTGGTATACCCCTTACTCTTTTGCTGGTAATAAACCAATAACATACATTGATTTAGATGGAGGAGAAGAAGCAAAATTCGATGCTATGGACAGGAATACTAGAAAAGCTTCAAAAATTTTATATCCAAATAGTCCCGAAAAACAAGACCAATATATTATGAAGGCTTCTAGGGACAGAGCTATAGGAGCCGCTCTAGGTTCAATTGCAATCTTTGCGGAATTCGCTCCCGTATTAGCAAGAATAGGACTTGTGGGAGCTTCTGTTAGTGGTGGTATTTCGATTGCTAAAGGTGATGATGCTTATAATGTAATAAAATCTGCTTATTCTGGGTTTTATGGTGCTGCGGCTTTAGGTCTTGGCGGAACAGCAACTTCTCTACTGGGATTAGCAGGTAAAGGAGCTATTTCTGGAATTGTAGGAGATGCCACCAGTCAAGCGTTTGATAATACTTATGGTAATTCAGATGGTTATGATTTAGGTCAAATGGTTAAGAGTGGAGCCATAGGTGCCGTAGCTAATGTGTTTTCTTCAAAATTAGTTGATGCAGTTAGTGCAAAAATAGGGCAAATTGTTTCCAAAGCATTAGCTCAAACAGAGACTGAAGCTTATAGAAATGGAATACAAAAAGTAATTCAATCTGAAACTCCAGGAATTGGTAATCAAGCATTAAAAAAAGCGGTAAATTCGAGAATTGGAGAAATTCAAGGATTGATAAATAAGCAAGGCGACCAATTGAAAGCAGGTTTGAAACAAGCAATAGAAAAGGGAACTGACGTATTACAAGATAAAGCAAATGAAAAGTAAAAATAAGTTTGAAGGGAAACTAAGCTCAGCAATTGTTCTTACTTGTACAATTATAATTTTAATTATTTATTTAATCGACTTAAAGAATGATTATTACTTTCATATCACTGCAAAAAAGACAACTGCTAATATTGAAAAAATAGAAAAGGTTCACGAGTATAAACCTTATGTTATTACTTTATTATATTCAAATCAAAATACTGGTAAGCAGGAAGGATGTAAACAAAAATTAGATGGCAGATTTGGAAATAAAATAATTGAAGAAAATCAAAAAACAATCAAAATTTTTTATACTGAGCAAAACCCTTGTGATATTTATATTGAAGGTTATAAAATTCCTACAAAGGGAAAATTTGTAATACATATAATAATATCCTTAATTGCATTTTCAGCAGCTCTTATTTTTACAAGAAAACTAATTGCCCCCGCTCCGCAGTATTTGTAATACTGCGGTAAATATTTAATAAAACAAAAGTAAATTTGTAAAAAGCAAATGAAAACCTCACTAACAATAGAATTAACAGAAGCAGACTATAAAGAACTTTTAGCAAGTTACTTATTAGGTAGTTTAATAGCCAATGAGGTAAACCAACCCAGTAGAGAGGAGTTAATACAAACGGCAGACTTAGTAAACAAATTATGTGAAGTAGGCTTTAAAAACAAAGTAAAAGGCTTTAAACAATTACAAAAAGATTTATATAGCTTTCCCCAACAAGTAGAAGATAAAATGCTAAAAACCTATAATGAATTTATTGAGTATGTAGATAGTGGCGATAGAGAAGATGAGTTAGAAGCCATGAAACAACAAATAAATGACATGCGTAAACAAGGCTTAGTGTAAAGGTAAAATATTACAGCCGTTTTATTTGGTAGTATCAATTGGCATATAATGCCCTATGCGAGGGTCAAATAACCTAGCGCCATAATCTAACTCATTAGCTTTAGGTTGCTGTACTTTTTTATGGCTTGCGCAACTAAAGCAAAAAATAGTGAGTATTACAAATAGGCTTTTCATAAATTAAAAACTAGTGTCGCTAGCATTAATATTGCTATTGTTAGAATGTGTAACAAAAACAATTAAATCATCGTTTAAGGTAATAGTACCTTGATTATTTAAATTGGTAATAATTGTTTTAACTTGATTAATATCTAAATGGGCGCATTGTTTACAAAGTGAATCAATAGTAATCTTCTTATGTTCAACAATTTTAGCAATAATAGTATGTTGAGGGTCGATTGAAGAAGTAGCGGAGTTAGATACATTACCTGTAGTTTTTAAAAAAGCATTTTGCATAGTATTGTTTTGTTCTTTAAGCATACTAAATGTATCACTGTAGAGCTTATCAAATAAACTTTCTAGTTTACCAACAGAATTTTTTATGTCGTTAGAAATTCGTTCACTATCCCTGTTTACTTTATTACTTTGATTAAAGAAATAAAGACTTAATACGAGCGACACTACTGATAAGACAATAGAAAGTACATTTACTATGATAGAAAAAGTATCCATTTTATTTTATAACATCTTTTAGCCAATCGTACTCATTTGCTTTATAACCTCTAGCCCCCCAATGTTTTTTTACTTCTATAACCATAATTTTATCATTTTGGGCTAAATATGCACTTAACACATCTCTAATATAAGAAGCATCTTTATCACTTTGAATAAATGTGGTATTCTCATTAATTCCCCAAAACACTCCTGTACTTTTAATAGCACTAAAAAATGGTTGATAGTTTTTTAATGTGTTTTTAAGTTCATATATAATGCAAAATACAGCCATACTACTACCTTACTTGGTAAACTGATGTTGAATATCCTTTTGAAAAATATAGGCTTTTAAAAGCGACTTAACGCAATTGAGTTCGTTTTTATCAAGGCTTTGTACTTTGGTAAACATTCCTAATAACTCATTGTCCTTTATATTACCTTTAGCTTTATCGTCAGTAGAGCCGTAAATAAGTATATCCGTACTTACGTTTAACTTATCTGCAATTTTTTTTAAAATATCAATCGAGGGTGCAGTAACATTACGCTCGTAACGGCTTAGGTGTGTGGCGTGCATACCTAACATATCCGCCAACTCGCCTTGCGAAATATTTTTATCTGTTCGTACCTTTTTAAGGTTATCTCCAAAATTCAAAGCCATAAAAGTTATTTATTAACACGTTAAATGCTTAATAATGCTATAAAATTAGTATAAATAAGACCATAAACGTTAATCTGTTGAAAAGTATAAACAAATAGGTTTTATAAAAAAGACCAAATAGTTTATTTTTGTGACCTAATAGGGTCATAAACTAATTATCAACAAAATGGAAACTACCTCAAAACTAAACACCACCAACCCCGAATCAATAACCTACCAAACCCAGCAAATACAATACACTATTTTAGGCAGTATAAAATTAGATGGCTTGGATAGATTACGAGTAACCTTAAAAATAGAAGTAACCAACCGCACCTTTAAACACTACTTAAATAACCCCGATGTAGCCGACTTAGCACTACGACAAAATTTAGATTTATATAATGATACCCAAACAGAAAAATTAATACGCAAAATAGCAGAACGTTTAGAAGTAGGCAGTAGCACCGTAGCAAAAGACGTAGCAGATATAACCAACCAATTAGAAAGCTACCGACTTACAGAAATAGAAAACCAAAAACTACAAACCGCAATCATAACTAAAATACTAACAGAAGATGAAATAACCGAAGCAAAAGAATTTTTACAACAACCCAACTTAATGGCACGAACGATAGAAGCCATAAGCAAAGCGGGATTAATAGGCGAATTAAACAACGGCACACGTATGTATTTAATATTTACATCACGAAAACTAAAACACCCTTTACATATCATTAGCTTAGGCAGTAGTGGAATAGGTAAAACACATTTACAAGAAAAAATAGCCGAACTCATACCCGATGAAGATAAATTAGAAATTACCACCCTATCCGAAAATGCCTTTTATTATTTTGGTCAAAAAGAACTCGCACATAAATTAATACTGATAGAAGACTTAGACGGAGCGTTAAACGTACTGTTCCCCTTGAGAGAATTACAAAGTAAACGTAAAATAAATAAAACAGTCACCTTTAAAGATAGCAGAGGACTAACAAAAACAATTACATTAACCGTAGAAGGTCCTATATGTGTAGCAGGCTGTACCACTAAAGAGCGTATTTATGAAGATAACGCTAATAGAAGTTTTTTAATTTATTTAGATGAAAGCGAACAGCAAGACCAAAATATAATGGCTTATCAACGCTTACTAAGTGCAGGAAAAATAAATACAGATGAACAAGAACACATAAAAAATTTACTGCAAAACACACAACGTTTACTAAAACCCATTAAAATAATAAATCCTTATGCAGAATATTTACAACTCCCCAAAGAAGTATTTAAACCACGCAGAACAAATAAACATTACATCGATTTTATAGAAGTCATTACATTTTACCACCAGTATCAGCGATACGAACATATAGATGAAGCCACAGGCGAGATATACATACAAACAGAAATACAAGATATAGAAGAAGCAAATATATTAATGAAAGAAATTTTATTAAGAAAAAGTGACGAACTAAGCGGAGCCTGTAGAAACTATTTTGAGAAACTAAAACTATACCTAACAGAAAATAATGTAACAACATTTAATAACCGCACAATGGGTACAGCCTTTAGAATAGCACACAGCACCGTTAAACGCTATCATTACGACTTACATAATGCAGGATTAATAAAATTAAATAACGAACAAAAAACAAAAACATTTAATTACCAAGTCATCAGCACACAAGAATACCAACAACTAAAAAGTAAAATAAACAATGCTTTAGATGAAGTAGTATATAAAATAAAAGCAATAGAATTAAACCACAAAAAACCGCTCATTAGCTTACAACAGCCCAGTAAAATAAGTGAGCCGATAAAAACCAATACTAACAAGGCAACCAAGCAACAGCTCAGTAAAACTAAAAAAGAGAATGCGGACTAAAAAACTATTCCCTAATAACTATTCCCTATTAACTAAAAAAATGAAAAAACTAAACTTAAAAACGGATGCTTATAATTACATACTAAAAAGTTTTGCCGAGTGGTTAGATGTACTGGGCTACGCAAGTTACACCGTTTATGGCATGCCAAACTATATAAAAGAGTTTTTATACTTTTTAGAAACAAAAAATATTACAACCATTAAGCAAATAAATAATACACACATCAAAGAACACTACAGAGAATTAAAACAACGCCCTAATCAAAATAAAGCAGGTGCATTAAGCAATGGCAGTTTAAATAAACACTTACAAGCCTTACAAAAATTTAGCGACTATCTACGCCAAAGCGGACGATTAACACTACCAAAGCTTTACATACAAAGCGAAGAAAACAACTCACAACTAAAATACATACTCACACAAGAAGAAATACAACAATTATATAAAGCCTGCGATAACCATCCAGCAACACATCCCTTTAGAAATAATAATTTTTACCAAGCCTTAGCATTAAGAGATAAAGCCATGCTAACTATATTTTACGGTTGTGGATTAAGACGCAACGAAGTTGTAAACTTAGATATAAGCGATATAAACACCGAGAAAAAATATATTTATGTACGCAAAGGCAAAAATTATAAAGAACGTATAGTACCCATAAATAATAAAGGAATAGAATATTTACAAAACTATTTATACGAAAGCAGACCACGTTTTTTAATAAACGAAAAACAAGAATATTTTTTTGTAAGCGAACGCGGTACACGTATGGGCGGTCAAGCTATGCTACTAAGATTAAAACTATTAATACAAAGAGTAGACCCCGCACTATGCGGGGTAGAATTACAACAAAAAGATATTGGTTTACACACCTTACGCCACAGCATTGCTACACACCTATTACAAAACGGAATGAGCTTAGAAAGTATTGCCAAATTTTTAGGTCATAGTAGTTTAGAAAGCACACAGATATACACACACTTAATAGAAAAAGAAAATGAAGAAAGTGGAGAATATATACTTAGAGAAATTTAAAGAATGGTTGATAATAAAAGGCTTTACAAGTGAAACAGTAAAAGGCTTACTAAAAACAGTAAATTATTTTATAAGTTGGATTAAAGAAGAAAACATAGAATTAGAAACAGTTACTTATAATGATGTAGTAGCCTATATAAATTATAAAAGAAAACAAGGAAACAAACCACGTACATTAATCATTAATACAAACGCTTTAAACCACTTATTTAATTTTTTAATAGCAGAGTATCAACTAAACGAAAATCCTGCCTCTAATGTAAAAATACAGGGTATTAAACGTAAAACATTACAAGAAATATTAACCCCGCAAGAATTAGAAATAATTTATAGAAATTACACAATAACACCCACAGAACTAAAAACGAATAACCAAAAACTAAATACTAGTGTTGAATTAGCGAGAAAAAGAAATAAAGTAATACTAAGTATATTAGTCTATCAAGGTATAAAAACCCAAGAAGTAGGCAAATTAGAATTACAAGACTTACAACTAAGAGAGGGAAAAATAACCATACAAGGCGGTAGTAGAACAAATGCACGTACCTTAAAATTACAAGCACATCAAATTTTTGATTTATCCGATTATGTAAACGACATAAGAAAACAAATTTTAGTAGCAACAAACAAAACAAGTAATAAACTATTTATAAGTGTTGGCACCTCACTCAATTATAATAACCTATTACAAAAACTCATCAAACAACTAAAAACTAATAACAAAAAACTGATTGATTTAAAACAAATACGCACCTCTGTTATAACAAACTGGTTAAAAACAAACAACCTACGTAAAACGCAGTATATGGCAGGGCACCGATATGTAAGCAGTACCGAAAGCTATCAAGTAAATAACATTGAGGAATTACAAGAAAATATAAGTAAGTATCATCCCTTACATTAAGCGTGAACTCACATTACTTGCGCCACATTTTTTTATTTTGAATTTTTATTTTATCATAAAAAGGAAGCGTTGTTTTATCAAGAGGGATAAAATGTAGATTGCAGTATTCCATAGATTTTTCAACAATTTTTATATCGGGTAGTTTTTCCTTAATATTCTCTAAAAACTCATAACCCGAATAAAAGCCTGTGTATAGCTTAGATATTTTTTTAGAACAGTTCCACACTTGGCATTTAAGCTTGGTAGTATTTTTGGTCACGTACTTGGTTAAATAGCTCATTACCCCTTTTATGTTATCGCTGGCGATACCTTTTACATCAAAGGCGGAACTAGCCTTATAAGTATCCTCACGAGGTACTATACCGTTTTTATGCTGTAATTTTCGCCAGTAATCCGCCCATTTATTTAAATCAAAAAATTTATTGCTAACGATGTGAAAATGAATATTGTCTTTAAACACTATATTTTTACTTTGCTTTTCAGCTATCCACACATATTGAAAATCATGAGACTGTTTTTTAACGTTGCTTAAAAATTTTTCAAATAATTTAACGCCCGTTTCATCCTCTACTTTGTTAGCAAAAGTTAGGGTTAGAAACGTTAATTTTTTATGCACCTGAGAAAGAGCCGTTAGCTTTTGTTTAATTTTTGATTTAGTTCTACCAGACATAAAACGTTCTTTTTTTTCTTTG
>JAYVNQ010000014.1:0-7621 GCA_043758365.1 Chitinophagales bacterium | reverse complement strand
CCAAGAGCCTCTCGCACCACACCTTTTATTGCCAAGGCTTATGGTATACCTTACTTAAATATTGCTACAAAAATTATGTTAGATGCGTATAAACTAACTGATTTTGTAATGGAAAATAAGCTGGATGGTTATGCGATAAAAGAACCTGTTTTTAGCTTCGATAAATTTCCTGGAGTAAATAAAGAGTTGGGGCCTGAAATGAAAAGCACTGGTGAGGCAATTAGATTTATTAAAGATTTACGTGATCCTTACTTTAGAACATTATACAAAGAAAGAAGTATGAACTTAAGTAGGTAGAAGTGTTTCATACAAAGGATGCAAAGGGTACGAAGACCATAACGATATGTTCTATTATAAATAACCTTCGTGTACTTTGTCTTCTTTGTTTCTTTGTGAGAAATCTTTCAAAAATACTAACCAATCTTCTAGCATTTTACCTTTTAAAACCCGTGGAAATTTATGTTGCCCGCCCATTTTACCTTTGGTTTGCATAAATGCCATAAAATCTTGTTCAGATAAAATATCTACAAACACATCCTTCAACGCACTTTTACGTTCCACAGCGTAATCATCGTTCAAATCTTTTAGCTTATCATCAATTAAAAAGCGCAATTGCTCGGTGTTTACAGCATCGTTACAGGCCAAGTACCAGTGGTGGGCAAAAAAGTTGCCATGCGGCACGCCTGTAACTGTAAATTCTGGTATCGAAATATTCAGTTCCTCACTCACTAATTGAATAGCTTTATTCATATTATCTACACTTAAATGTTCACCAACCAAGCTTAAATAATGTTTGGTTCTGCCAGTAATAATAATCTCACATTTGGTAGTATTGGTAAATTTTATAGTATCACCAATTAAATATCTCCAAGTGCCAGCAGACGTACTTATTAGCAACGCATAATCTTTTCCTTCTTCAACTTCGTGTATCATTAAGGTTTCAGGGTTTTCAATCATTTCCCCATCGCCATCAAAATTTTTATCGTCAAATGGTATGAACTCGAAAAAAATATGTTCGCTAATATTCAGCTTCATACTCGTGGCATTCTGCTCATCTTGATACGCTAAAAATCCCTCGCTTGCCAAATAAGTATCAATATAAATCAATGGTTTACCTAACACTTTTTCAAACCCATTTTTATAAGGTTCAAAATGCACACCACCATGCACATAAAAGGCTAGGTTTGGCCATATATCGTGAATGGTATTTAAGTTGTAGCGTTTAATAATCATTTCCATGCACATCAATACCCACGCAGGTACGCCAGCTAAAAAACCAATATCCCATTCCGGGGCTTTTTCAACTATATCTTCTAATTTTTTGTTCCAATCTTTTTGTTTGGCAATTTTTTTACCCGGCTTGTAAAATGCCTGAAACCAAATTGGCGATTTTTTTTGGGTAATACCGCTCAAATCGCCAGCATAAAAACCAACAGAATCCCATTGAAGTTCAGTGCTTCCTCCCAATGTTAGCCAGCCTTTACCAATAGATTTTACAGGTATATCATCGTAATTTCTAAGGCTAAGCAATTGCTTGTACATGGTTACTTTATTGCCACGCAGTAAATCGTTTGTAACAGGAATGTATTTACTAGCAGCTTCCGATGTGCCAGAAGATAAGGCATAGAATTTTATTTTACCAGGCCAACAAACATCGGGCACACCTTCTAAGGTTTTGTGCCACCAATCTTTATAAATTTTATTATAGCTAAATGTGGGTACAAGATCCTGGAATTTTTTGCCAACATGTTTGCTTAATAAAATTTCATCAAATCTAAATTGCTGACCAAACTCGGTAAATCTTGCCTTGCGTAACAAATTTTTTAATACTTTAAGTTGCGTTCGTCGTGGGCTGCTTTGGGGCAAACCCAATGCACGAGAAATTCTTGCAGGAACTTTGAAATCGAAAATGGCCATCGGTATAACAAATAGGGGTTTAATGGTGCCTTGTACGAAGCTAACCAAATTGTTGCAGAAATAGTCTTGGCTAAGCAGCTATTATAGGCATCTGTAACAATTAAATACCGCCCAATTGCTTATAATTTTTAAAAATAAGGGTTACATCTTGCCAGCAATCGTAGTTTTTTGCGTACAAGTTATTTAGTTGATGTAACGCTTCATTATTTAAAGGATGGGCTGTATTTAGGGGCAAACCATAGCATGTAATAATATTAGGCTTTATACTCGGTAAAGATGGCTCAATGGTAGTATAACCAACCCATGAATATTTACCGAAAAGTATATAAAAAGCATTTTTGATGGCTGTTAAACTATTTTTAATCAATATAAATTGAACAGGAAAAGTTATAATAATACCTGTTGCAAAAAGCAGATCAACAATACGTTTCATGCGTTTGTGATAAGGTTCGTTTATTTGGTAAAACCCTTCAGCCGTATAGGTTTCGCCAGTGGTTGCTTTACTATCGCTACCAACAATACTAGCGGTATTATTACCTATAAAACGGTAGCTTATATTGTGTGGTAAGGTTTGGATTTTTTGGATAATTTGGTGGTATGTTAAATAACCTTCACAAAAAACAACTTCCTTAATTTTCATTGAAATTATTAGCATGTATAACTGATGGATATTGCCAATAGCATTTTCTGTATCGCCGTTTAAAGCTATTCTGCCAAGTAACCGTTCTTGTAAGCCAGCTTGTTTAAAAATACTTGCAACCTGATCAAATTCGGGCACTGAACCAACTACAACAGTTTGTTGGCCTTTTATCTCATCGGCTTGATTATCAATTAATTTTAAGGTTATTAAAAGCCATCTAAAAATAGTTACCATTAAGCCTGCCATTAAACCGCCAAATACAACTACACCTCTTGAAAAACGGTCGCTTTCAGGCAATAAACTGTAAGCTGCCAACATAACAATAATGCCCGTAATGCTTGCCATTAATACTTTTAAAGGCTTGTATAATTTATCGTACATGCCAGATACTGCAGCAGCTACTAGATAGATTAAGGTAAAAAATATAATGATAGGGGTGGTTGATTCTTGTGCAAATGGGTTATTGTTCCGCCCATAATAAATCCATAGCTTTTTTAGTAATACCAACGAAGAAAAAATGATGATAGCATCTAATAATTGTAAACCAAATTTTCGAATAATCTGTTTGGTGAATGATAATATTGCACGTAAGTGGATAGCGATATTTATAATATTTGCTAATAACTTGCCCTTGCCCTCACCATAATGTTTTTGAACAAAAATTATCATGGCACCGTAAAATAATTTTACATGGTTCAGGCTACCTTTCTTTAAACTTTCACCTTTAAAATGGATGATACTTATCTCAGAAAAATAATAGTTTTTATAGCCTAATTTTTTTATTCTATAACTTAAATCTACATCTTCACCATACATAAAAAAAATCTCGTCAAACCCTTTGCAGGCCTCGATGATACTTCGTTTGCTCATAAAAAAAGCTCCAGCTAAAACGCTTACCTCATGGTTTTTATATTCATCTAAATGTCCTAACGCGTATTGGTTAAATATTTTTGAATTTGGAAATATATTTGCCAACCCTGCCAACTTAAAAAACGAAGCACTTAGCGATGGAAAAGCCCGTTTACTTTCTGGCAAAAAATTACCACTACCATCAATCATTCTTATACCTAAACCGCCACAATCAACCTGTTTTTCATAAAAATTAATGCAGCTTACAATGCAGTCTTCGCCAATTATTGTATCTGGATTCAAATACAAAATATAATCGCCATTGCAATACTGTAAAGCTTTATTATTGGCTTTTGCAAAACCTTCGTTTTGAGTGTTAGCAATAAAATGTATAGCAGGAAATTTAGGTTCTAAGTAGGCAATGCTACCATCGGTACTGTTATTATCAACCACAAAAACTTCAGCACTCAATCCATCAATTGCTTTTACAACAGCGCAAAGGCACTGTTCTAAAAAATATTTTACGTTATAATTTACGATAATGATAGAAACAAGCATAAAACCAAATGCAATTTATGATTTGAGATTTTTGAACTACGGTTTATTAGCTACGAGTAAAGTACGAAGTACGATTTTTAAACAGCAGCAGCCAAATATGAAATCATTTTAAAAATGGTACAGGTGAGGGGTTATTTTTGCGGCATGAGTTTAAAACAAACCCTGTTAGATGCAACCCAAGCCGGTGCTGCGGTAATGAAATACTATTTTGACAAGCAGTTTACCGTCAGTAATAAAGAAGGGATTAACAACTTGGTTACCGAGGCCGATCTCAAAAGCGAAGAAGCCATTTTTGCAACCATTAAAAGTAATTATCCTAATCATTTTATTTTAAGTGAAGAGGCCGGTGCATTGGAACAAAATAGCGAATTTAAATGGATTATTGATCCCATTGACGGCACGGTTAATTACGCTAATGGCATCCCAATTTGTTGTGTAAGTATTGGTTTAGAAAAAGATGGCGTGATGGAAATGGGTGCAGTTTATAACCCTTTTTTAAATGAATTTTTCTTTGCTCAGCGAGGTTTTGGTGCTACGCTAAACGATAAAATTATTCATGTAAGTAAAAAAGAAAAATTGGCTGAAAGTTGCTTGGTTACAGGCTTTCCGTATAGTTATTTGGATGAAGAAAATGGCCCTTTGCAAGTATTTGAAAAGCTCATTCGCAATAGTATTCCCGTAAGGCGTTTAGGTAGTGCAGCCATTGATTTGTGTTGGGTTGCATGTGGCCGATTCGATGGGTTTTACGAGCATAAATTACAGGCTTGGGATAGTGCAGCTGGCTTTTTAATAGTTGAAGAAGCAGGCGGTAAAGTAACCGACTTAAAAGGTAATTATTATAATCCTTATCAGCCAGGCATTATTGCAACTAATGGGAATATTCATACCGATTTACAAATGGTAGTTAACGGCGGAAATTTGTAATGTTGGATATGCAATTGGTGATATTTATGTAACCAGCAGCATTACTACTATTTTGCTTCTGTTGTGTCACTCACTTGTACTTTATAACTTTATTTAGCACACATCTTATATCAATTCTATTATGAACGAAAGAACAGAAATAAGCGATCTTGGCGAATTTGGCCTCATAGAGCATTTAACTAAAAATTTTGAAACTCACAACGCTTCTACGGTATTAAGTGTAGGTGATGATGCGGCTGTAATAGACCACTTCGGCAAGCAAACTGTTATTACCACCGACTTATTAATTGAAGGCATTCACTTCGATTTGATGTACACGCCTTTAAAACATTTGGGTTATAAAAGTGTGATGGTAAACCTAAGTGATATATACGCCATGAATGCCACACCAACACAAATCACGGTGAGCATAGGTATTAGCAATCGCTTTGGTGTAGAGGCTTTGGACGAATTTTACGAGGGCATTTATGCAGCTTGCGAAAAGCATGGTGTTGATTTAATTGGTGGCGATACATCCTCTTCTCAAAAGGGTTTTATTATTTCTGTTACAGCTATTGGCGAAGTAACGCCAGACAAATTTGTTAAAAGAAGTACCGCACAAAAAGGCGACTTAATTTGTGTAAGTGGCGATGTTGGTGGTGCATTTTTAGGACTTACTTTAATGGAACGTGAAAAGCAGATTTATCTCGAAAACCCTAAAATTCAACCCAATTTAGAAGGGGAAGATTATATTGTTCGTAGGTTGTTAAAACCTGAGGCGAGAAAAGATATGATTGAGTTTTTTGCCGCAAACGATATTGTACCAACAGCTATGATGGATATAAGTGATGGTGTTAGCAGCGAAGTATTACACTTGTGCAGACAAAGCAATTTGGGCTGTAATATTTTTGAAGAAAAACTGCCAATACACGAAGATGCCAGAAAAGCGGCTTTTAAATTTGGCTTAGATCCAACTGTTTGTGCCTTAAGTGGTGGCGAGGATTATGAGTTGATGTTTACCCTAAAACAAGCAGATTACGATAAGATTACTTTGAATGAAGAAATTGCTGTAATAGGCTATATGACTGATATTGAGGAAGGTTGTAAGTTGCAAACGAAAGGTGGTAACACACATGCCATTACTGCACAAGGTTGGAATGCTTTTATAAAATAACCGAACAATTTTAGTTTGCCTTTGTAACCTGAATCAGCAAATACATGTTGTAAATTGGGTTCGTTATACTTCGCCTGTAATACTTTTTCAAACAATTGTCCATTTTCTAAAATACCAATACACTGTTTGCCCGGATGAATAATGCTTTGGCAGTAATCGCCATTGACAACCTGTTTTGGTTACATAGCATATCGCTTCTCAAATATTTCTTAATTTCCACTTGGGTTTTCTTTGCAATGTCAGCAAACTTGCTATAATTTGCCACTGGAAATTAGTTGAAAATTTGTTTTTTTGTTATTAACTCTTTAACAACTGACTTCCTCTTAAAGTATAATTCCACTTAGCAATAACCATTTCTGAACAATTAACTCAAACAGATTCTTAGTCTAGCTGCCTAAAATTTATTTGGTAGTATTTTAGAATACACTACCAAAGCGTCATAGTAGTGCAACTGCTGGCTACAAAAAATACTAAACCATATTCTTCCTAGTTAAATATTGGTTGCATAAACAACTTTATTGTACTTTCACGCTCTAAAATTGTTGCCATGCAGGAAGCATATATTGTTGCAGGATTTAGAACTGCTGTTGGAAAAAGTAAAAAAGGTGGTTTACGTTTTTTTCGCCCCGATGATTTGGCCGTAGAGGTGATTAAAGGGCTAATGGCCAGCATACCACAATTAGATTATAAAAGAGTAGATGATGTAATAGTTGGTAATGCTGTACCCGAGGCAGAGCAAGGGTTACAGTTCGGTCGCATTATTGCCGCCAAGGCAATGGGTATAGAAGTGCCAGGTATTACAATTAATAGATATTGTGCCAGTGGGCTTGAAAGTATTGCTATGGCTACCGCCAAAATAAAAACTGGTATGGCAGATTGTATAATTGCTGGCGGCACAGAAAGTATGAGTTTGGTGCCAACAGCTGGCTGGAAAACAGTACCATCTTATGCTATTGCTAAAGATGAACCCGACTATTATTTAAGTATGGGCTTAACTGCAGAAGCGGTGGCGAATGAGTTTAAGGTAAGCCGTGAAGACCAAGATGTATTTGCTGCAAACTCTCATGCAAAGGCAAAAGTGGCCATAGAAAATGGGTATTTTAAAGAGGGCATTTTACCAATTACAGTAGACCAAACTTATATAAATGAGAAGGGTAAAAAAACTATAAAAAGCTACATTGTTGATACTGATGAAGGCTTACGTGCAGATACTACTGTTGAAGGTTTAGCCAAACTAAAACCCGCATTTGCTATTGGTGGCAGCGTTACGGCTGGTAATAGCTCACAAACCAGTGATGGTGCGGCTTTTGTGATAGTAATGGGCGAAAAAATGATGTTAGAATTAGGTTTAAAGCCAATAGGTCGTTTAGTAAATTGTGCCAGTGCAGGTGTGCATCCTCGCATTATGGGTATTGGCCCTGTGGCTGCCATACCGAAGGTTTTAAAACAAGCCAATACGAACTTGGCTGATATAGATTTAATAGAACTAAACGAGGCCTTTGCATCGCAAAGTATTGCGGTGATAAGAGAATTGGGTCTAAATCAAGACATCGTAAATATCAACGGTGGGGCTATTGCAT
>JAYVNQ010000013.1:0-2433 GCA_043758365.1 Chitinophagales bacterium | reverse complement strand
GTTACACTTTTAAAAATTAAAAGACAATGAGCAAAAAATTAACGCTCCTTTCAACAGCGTTGCTAACCGCAACGGCATTGCTTGCACAGCAAGACACATTAACAACAAAGTCGCTTGACGAGGTAATTGTAACGGCCAATAAAGTGGCACAAAAACAATCCCAAACGGGTAAAGTTGTTACTGTAATTACCAAAGAACATTTAGAAAAAAGTTCGGGCAAAACGGTAGCACAAGTATTAAATGAGCAAGCTGGTATTACCATTAATGGCTCGCTTAACAACCTTGGTACCAACCAATCGTTATTTGTACGTGGGGCTGGCAATGGCAGGGCATTGATATTGCTAGATGGTATTCCGGTAAATGATCCATCCCAGATTAATAACGACTACGATTTGAACTTGTTTTCTATTAACGATGTAGAACGTATTGAAATTTGTAAAGGTGCTCAATCTACCTTGTATGGTAGCGATGCGGTAGCTGGTGTGGTAAATATTATTACGGTTAAAAGTGGCGTGAACAAAGCATTTAACGTAAAAGCATCTATTGGTGCTGGTAATAAAAACACTTCGAAACAAAACCTACAATTGTATGGCAAGGCTGGTAAATTTATTTATACCACTCGTTTTTCAAAATTAAAAACCGATGGCTTTTCTGCTGCTTACGATAGCAGTGTTGCAGGTAAAAATTATGATACCGATGGTTATGATGGTACTGCCACCAACGGTAGTGTTTTGTATCAAGCCACGAATGATTTTTCGGTAAAAGTCTTTACACAATATAGCCAATATACTGCCGCTATTGATGCTGGTGTTTTTGCTGATAAAAGAAATTATACCACATTTAGCAAAAGCCATATTAGCGGTTTGGGGCTTAATTTTAAGAAGGAGAAATATACCATTGTTGGTAACTATCAATACACAAAAGCTAACCGTGTAATTGATGATAATGCAAGTATTCCTGGGGCTACTAGCTACTCGTTAAATCAATACAATGCAACTGCACAATTTGCTGAACTTTATACGAGTATAAAACTTGTGAAAGGCCTTACCCTATTGGCTGGTGGCGATTATAGATATGCCTCTTTTTTCAGTAAATACACATCGCAAAGCTCTTTTGGGCCATATAACTCAGCCTTTCCAGATACGACGATGAACCAATTGGCAGCTTATACATCGTTGGCGTTTAACAGCAAGCATTTTAATGTAGAATTTGGTGGTAGGTACAATAAACATTCTCGCTATGGCGATAACTATACCTACACCTTTAATCCATCGTATAATATTGATGATAATTACAGGGTATTCGGAAGTATTGCTACAGGCTTTAAAGCGCCAAGTTTATACCAGTTATATGGCGATTTTGTAGGCAATAAAAACTTAAAGCCCGAAAGAAGTATTAATTACGAAATTGGTGTGCAACAACAATTTACCAATATTAAAACCCGAGTAGTATTTTTTTATAGAGAAATTACAAATGGTATTGATTATAGCAGTGTTAGTACAAATAGCTTTCCTACAGGAACAGGGTATTTTAACTTCGCAAGCCAAGTGGTTAGAGGCTTAGAATATGAAGTAAGCCTTAACCTAACCAAGTATTTAACCATTACCGGTAACTACACATTTTTAGCTGGTGAGGAACTAACACAAAGCCGTTTTAATTTTAAAGACACTGCTTATAGTTACTTGTTACGTAGACCAAAACACAACATCAATATTACAGCGGGCTACCAGTTTACAAAAGGCTTTTACGCAAGTGTTAGTGGTAAATATGTTAGTGCTAGGCAAGATGTTGGTGGCTATAAAAAAGCAGATGTTGGGTTAGATGACTATTTTATTCTAGGTGCTTATGCAGACTATAAA
Organism: Chitinophagales bacterium; assembly: GCA_043758365.1. Taxonomy (GTDB): domain Bacteria; phylum Bacteroidota; class Bacteroidia; order Chitinophagales; family Chitinophagaceae; genus Parasediminibacterium. The sequence goes on along the minus strand of JAYVNQ010000013.1, from coordinate 574 downwards.
TTAAACACTACCGTTAAGTTTTTTGCCGATGCCCAAAACTTTACTGGTAAAAGGTTTTACGATATTAGAGGCTTTAATTCTGTACCGTTTTTATTTAATGCTGGTGTAACTTTTAATTGGTAATTCTCGGTTCAACAGCTTAGTAGTTTTTCAACTTAAGGGTTTATAAAGTTTGGTGTTTTTGGGAAACTCTTTGAACTTTATAAACCCTTTTTAAATTTTGATAATGCCACAACATGAAATAAAAACTTGTAGCCGTTGTAGTAAAACTTTCGAGTGTAAAGTGGGTAATGTACTTGAGTGTCAATGCAACCAAATTCAATTGCAATACGAGGAAAAAATTCATATCGAAAATACCTTTACCGATTGTTTGTGTATTGATTGTTTGCATGTGCTGCGTTACCAATATCAGCTTCTAAAAAATAATACTTTTCATCTATAAATACCACATTCATCATCCAATCAATAAAATAATTTGGTAGTGATTCAAAATGTATGCTGTTTTTTAGGCAGCGTTTCTATGTTGTATATAGGTTTTAATAATTCCATAGTGCATATCATCTTTTTTGGAAAA
>JAYVNQ010000012.1:0-2434 GCA_043758365.1 Chitinophagales bacterium | reverse complement strand
GTGCAATCAACATCACTCTTGACGGTACAACGCCTCCGGCGACTTGTACTTACACGATCCTCGCATCTGACATATTAGCTACAGGTACTACTGGTACTGTGGCTATTAGTCGTGACGGTGGTATCACTTATCCTGCTGCTAACACAACAGTAGGATCTGGCGACGTTGGTCAAACATTCAAAGTTCAAGTTACTGTTGGCGCTAACAAGTGCTGGGGTACTGCGAAAGTTGAAGACAAAACAGGTCCAGTAATTACTTGTCCAGCAGACATTTTGTTGTTTTGTACTCAAGTTGCCTTGAATACAACTCCATCATTAGCTCAAACAGGTGATTTAGGTTACGCTAACACAACAGCGTTTTTGAAAGGTATCAATGGTTCAGGTGCAGTTATTACTGCTTCAAATGGTACTGCATTAGATTGTTCACCAATCGGTATTGCTGATGAGCGTTTCACAGATTTCGTTTTTGATGCGCCTTGTACCACTGGTGCAGGTCCTTTCAACAACCCAACTGCTTTGCCTGCTGTTGGCACTTTAGACGGCGTACCTGTAGCTGATCAAGCTACTGTTGCTGGCCAAATTTCTGCCTTAGTTGGTGGACGCACAGATGTTGTACGTATCATTGTTCGTCAGTTTATTTCAACTGACCACTATGGTAATCCATCAAAGCCTTGTTACCAAATCATTGGTGTTCGTAAAGCAACAACGGTTTTAATTCCTAGAGATACTACATTCGCTTGTAGTGCTACTGGTACTGTTGCAACTACACCCGCTACTACTGGTTATCCATTAGTTTTTGATGCTGCAACTGGTTTAACTACGCAAGTTGTTCCAGGTGCTAACTCATGTAACGTTGCAGCTTATTACACTGACGCAACAATTAATCTTTGCCCAGGTTCATACAAAATTGTACGTTCATGGACAATCATTAACTGGTGTTCAGGTTTAGCTCCAGTAACTGGTACTCAAGTTATTAAAGTTTTAGACTTTGTTGAGCCATCTGTTAAATGGAGTGCTACAAACTACACACGCACGCCATCTTCACTTTGCTACACAGATCTTTGGAGTATTGACAATACGCTTACTGTTTACAACAAAATTAATGCTACTCCAGCTTCTGGCGCATTCGATTATGCTGTTCGTCAAGCAAATACTTTAGGTATTCCAACTACTGGTGTTTCACCAAATGGTTCTAACGTTGTCAGAACTGCTACAGTAATCAACGCTTTAGGCAGCGGTTATTCTTGCGGTGGTACAGTATCTTTCAATTTTTCTGCTACGGATGTTTGCACAAACGCAGCAGTTTCATTAATTGCTTCTGATAGCCGTTTCAGCGTTTCTTTGGTTTCTTCTGGTTTAGTAGGTGGTGTTTACACAACTACTTATCAAGCTTCTGCTTCTTTCGCTACAAGCGATACAGTTAAAGTTACATTCACTGCGGCAGATGCTTGCGGTTATGCTTTAGCTAAAAAAGACTTCGTTATTGCAATCACTGATAACGTTGCACCAGAGCCTGTTTGTATTTTAGATACAAAAGTTGCTTTAACAACAGACGGTAAAAACCGTATGTCTGCTTCTGCTTTAAACAGTGGTAGCCGCGACAACTGTGCAGTTAAACAAATTTTTGTTCGTCGTATGGATTTCCAAAAGCCACAAACTGTTCAAGGTTCTGTAACAGGAAACGCTTGCGGTGGTTTAGTACCTGATGTTTGCGCTGATGGCACGCCGCGTTGGAAAGATTATGTAGAATTTGGTTGTGCTGACGCTGGTAACACAGTTGTAGTAATGTTGGGTGTATTAGATTACGCTAACAACTTCAACTTCTGTATGGTTAACGTTTTGGTAGAAAATAAACTTATACCAACTTGCGTACCGCCTCTTGCTTTAACTTATTCTTGTAATCAATCAACAACAATTTTAGCATCGTTAGCAACTTTGGGTCAACCACAAGTTTTTGCTAATTGCCCAGGTTTAGTAGTTACAGAAAACACTGCAACAGGTGCTTTAGATAATTGCAAAATTGGAACTTTCACACGTACATGGACATTAACAGATTGCAAAGGAAATGCTTTTTCTGCTGCAGCAACAGGTTGTTCTCAAACAATCACGTTCACAAAATTGTCTGACTTCATCGTGGATTTCCCTGATGATATCACTGTTGACTGTTACGCTGGTATTCCTTCAAAAGACTCTTTACAACGTCAGATGATGGATCCTGCTTCGTACTTATTAGGAAAAGATGGTAATATTGTTAATAACGGTTGTGGCGTATTGGCTGTAAACGTTTCAGATGTTATTTACCAAGCTGTACCTGATGCTTGCCAAAAAATTATCCGTAAAATTTGCGTTATTGACTGGTGCAAATATAATCCTAACAACGACGCTGTTGACTTAAACGCTGATAATTACGGTCGTCCTAAATTAGGTGACTTACA
>JAYVNQ010000011.1:0-22208 GCA_043758365.1 Chitinophagales bacterium | reverse complement strand
AAAAACTTAGGTCGTGTAAAGTTTGTGTTTGGTTATGTTCTCTTTCTAGTTTTATAAATTTATGCTCGTCTTTGCAGCAGCCTTTTGTGGCTGATTTGCTCATACCACATTTTTCGCATTTACTTTCTTTGCCGTGGTATAAACTTGCACCAACTAGTTTGCTCATGCAATAGTGCATGTGTATAGTAGCCCCCACAGTTGTGAAACTGTAGATTGTTAAGAAGAATATGGCTACTGTTTTTTTCATTATTGCAAACTTAGGTTAAACCAATTAAAAGTGTTTGTTAATGGATTTGTTGTTTAAATCATGCTCAAAATCATTGCTGCACTCATGGCTATCATTAAAGCATCTTCAATAATTGTAACGGTACTCATGGGCAAATTGAATACTGCACCCAAGCAGGCACATTTTATTTTACGCTTGTTGAATACGCTTTGCAACACTCCAATTATGCTAACTGTAATCACAACTAGAGTAACAATATTTGTAGCAAAAGGTTGATAGTTGGTTGCATAGGCAATGCCCAAAGCCAATTCTACAAAAGCATAGACAAAGCCCCAATTAGTTAGCTTCTTAGCCACTATATCGTACATGGCATAGCTTTCAGCAAAGCCTTTAAGGTCAAGCATTTTAAAGAATGAGAAAGTTAAAAAGAAACCTGCCATAAATATCCTCATGGTATCCATCCAATAGATTGTGTTGTGCTGATACGAAGCGATAAAAGCGATGGTAGTGATATAGCCAAAGATTAATAAAATAGGCTTGTAGGTAGCTAACCAAGTTTTGGTTTCTTCTTCGGTAAATGTTGCTACAACGGGTTTGGTTTCGGCTTCTGTAATTTGATATTTGGGATAATCCTGCAATGCAGTTTTAAAAGAACCAATTGAAATATGCCTTGCCATTTCAATATCTGCCGTAGCTTTTTGTAAGTCAATTGAAACGATTTTTACGCCATCAACTTTTGATAATAAGCCTTGCACTTTTGATTGGCAACTTGTGCAGGTCATACCTATAATGTTATATGTATGTGTCATTTTTTTTAATTTTAAAGTGAAGAAAAAAAGTAAGGCAGACTATTAAGCCCACCTTACAATACTTACAATTACATTGCAGCACAAGCCTCAGCACATTTTTTACAAGCCTCAGCACATGATTTACAACATCCATGAGCCGACAATTTTTCACATTCTACTGCACAAGCATTGCAAATCTCAGCACATAGGTTACAGAGTGCCTTTGTAAATGCTGAACCCCTTGCTTCAAACCTAGCACATAATGCACAGATGTCTGCACAATCACGGCAAAGGGCAATACACTTTTGGTGTTCTTTATCGTTCATCCCAATGCAATGTGTGGCACAACTTTCACATTCGATGGCACATGCTAAACATGCGTCAATACAATTCTTTGGATTTATCATAATTATAGTATTTAGTGTGAACTAAATTATTCACCGTGTAAAGTTCTAAATGTTTTAGTCCTCAAATGTTATGGAATTATGGATAGGATTTGTAACATTTATAGTTCCTCAATATTTCGTCGTTTATCTTCCTTGATGGATTTGAAATAAGTGGGTGTAAAACCTGTTACTTTTTTAAATTGGTTGGATAAATAGGCAACGCTGCTATAACCTAACTGGTCGGCAATTTCTGATAAAGTGAGTTGATTGTAAACCAATAATTCTTTTGCTTTTTCAATTCTTTGTACAATAAAATATTTTTCTATTGTTGTACCTTCTACTTCTGAAAAGAGGTTGCTTAAATAACTGTAATCTTGGGGAATTTGTGAAATTATAAATTCTGAAAGATTTGTTTTGATGTTGTCAGATGAATGATGAACAAGTGTTACGATGGTATTTTTTATCTTTTCTGTTAGCTGGCTTTTGTGGTCATCTATTATTTCAAAACCTAATTGTTTTAAAGCTATGTCGAGTTGTAGTAATTGGTCTTTAGATAATTGTTGTTCTATTTCAACTTCGCCCAAATTGACAGATAAGAGGCGAAGCCCTTTACTTTCCAATTGGGCTTTCACTACCATTTTGCACCTGCTGCAAACCATGTTTTTTATGTATAATTTCATTTGTTTTAAAATTTGTGTAGCGGCATAATGGCTGCTTTTGCAAATTAACACCTAAGGAAGTAAAGGAGGGTTAGTGATTGGTTGAACAGTTAATTAGTTGGTAGATGTTGGTATTAAAATAAAAAATCCCGAAGCAACAACTTCGGGATTTTTATATGCTTTATGTTCTACTATTATTTATTTGCAATAACCGATTAACTAATCAACCAATGACCTAATCTGGTTTCTTACCATCTAAAAAAGTGTTGATAGTAGAGATATGGCTGTTGTTATTTTCATCTCTACCAACAGTTATTTTGCTATAAAAGTTCTCAGCACTTGTAAACGCATTGCCATACAAATCCATCTTTTGACGAATGTAGGCTGGTACGGTTTCGAAGTCGCTATTGGTATCGGCACTGTTCATGTTAAAGCTAAGGTTGCGTAATTTTTGTATCCGCTCTTGTGCTCGTTTGCGTTGGTCTTCAGCTTCATCTAATACTTCAAAATCGCCAACACCAGCAGCTAGAGCTTGCACGGGTACTTCGGTTTTTTCATGCACTTCAAATATTTGCGGCAGCTCTTCTTCAGTTTCTTGTTTAGCTTCAAAAACTGGGGCAATATATTCAGGTTCTACTTTAGTTTGCTTAGGATCTTTTGGTTCTTCTTGTAACCAGGATTGAAAAGGTTTTGCTTTAGCATAAATATTAGATGGTTTGTTTAAAATACCAGCCACCACTGGCCTTTCTTGCATTACAAACTGTAAGCTTTCATCAACTACTGGCTCTTCTTTTACTGCCTCAACCACTGGTTGTGATGCAGTATATTCTTCTGGTACGGTAGTGCTTAATTCGAAATGCAATACTTCGTTCGCATCATATTTAGCCGGTGAATTATCTTGTAAACTAGCTAAGTATTTTTCTGTTGCAGATAGTATAGCAATTGGTGTTTCCTCCGTTTCTTCAATATCTTCATCTTGCATACGTGGTGCAAATGGATCAACCTCAACAAAAGGTATAATTGCTTGTGGTAAAGGGATTGGTTGAGTTTGTTTTTTCTCATCCATATCCATACCCAACATCATCACTATTTTTTCTGGTTGTGGTTCTACTTTTTTAGCTACTACTGGTTTAGCAAATGGATTCTTGGCATCAAAGCCTGTTGCTACTAATGTAATGCCAATTTTCTTATCTAAAGATGCATCGTAACCCATACCAACAATCACATCCGTGTCTTCGCCAGCCTGCATCCGCAAATAACTATTAATCACTTCTAACTCATCCATCGTACACTCATCATCACCTTCGGCACTGTTAATATTTATCAAAATCCACTTAGCACCTTTAATGTCATTATCGTTTAATAATGGCGACGCCAAAGCCTCTTCAATAGCACGTTGTGCACGGTCTTCACCTTCTACTTCGGCCTTACCCAGTATTGCAACACCACCGTTTTTCATCACTGTACATACATCGGCAAAGTCAACAATAATATGTCCACGGCTATTGATAATATCGGTAATACATTTTGCAGCAGTTGCCAACACATTATCTGCTTTACCAAAAGCTTCTTTCATTTTAAGGTTGCCATATTGCATCCTTAATTTATCGTTGCTAATAACCAATAAGGTATCAACATGTGGTTTCAATTGCTTAATACCTTCCTCTGCTTGAGCCAACCTGCGGGGGCCTTCAAAGCCAAAAGGCGTGGTAACAATACCTACTGTTAATATACCAAGATCTTTACAAATCTGAGCAATAATAGGGGCTCCACCAGTACCAGTACCGCCACCCATACCAACTGTTATAAAAGCCATTTTGGTATTTACCTCTAATATTTTTTTGATTTCTTCTAAGCTTTCTTCGGTTGCTTTTTTACCGACTTCTGGGTTGGCACCAGCACCAAGCCCTTGTGTAAGGTATGGCCCTAATTGAATTTTGTTAGGTACTTTGCTTTGTTCAATTGCTTTTGCATCGGTATTGCAGACGATAAAATCTACGCCCTCTACGTCCTGATTAAACATAAAGTTTACAGCATTGCTACCGCCACCGCCTACACCAATTACTTTAATGATGGATGACTTTTGTTTGGGCAAATCAAAATGAATCATGTTAACAGAATTACGGATTAGTAAGTAAATTTTCTCAGTTTAATTGTAGGCATTAATGATTAGTTAGGAATTTGAAATTTGGGATTACAGATATTAATTCCAAACCCTAGATTATAAACTATTTAATCACTTGGTCTTCTTCTTCCTTAAATAAGTCTATCAAATTATCTTTAAACTTATCCCAAAATTTCAATTTATTTCTCTCTTTTATCACTGCTTTTTCAACAGGTGTTACAGGTATTTCTTCTACAGTTTCTGTGGCAGTTTCAGCCTTTAAAATTTTTGGCACTTCTACCCTTTTAAAGGTTTCAGTAAACTGTTTGTATTGATGTTCATAATCGCTGTAACCCTTTAAAATCAAACCAATACAAGTAGCGTACATTGGCTTCTTTAACTCATCTATGTGGTTAGGTGCTAAATGCTCGTTAGGTAAACCAATACGTGCATTTAGGCCAGTAGTATATTCTGTTAGTTGAATTAAGTGTTTTAGCTGAGAACCGCCACCAGTAAGTATTACACCACCATTTAATGAGCGTTGGTCTAACCCAATTTGCTTTAAATGATAGCTTACAAAATCTAATATCTCACTCATTCTTGCTTGGATAATTTGTGCTAAATTTTTAACACTAATTTCCTTTGCAGGCATACCTTTTAACCCAGGAATTGTAATGAACGCATTTGCTTTTGCTTCATCTGCCAAGGCACTACCAAATTGCACTTTCATAGCCTCTGCTTGGCTTTTTAAAACCCCAAGACCTAAGCGTATATCGTTGGTAATATTTTCACCACCAAAAGGTATTACGGCAGTGTGTTTTAAAATACCTTCATAAAATACAGCCAAGTCGCTTGTACCACCACCAATATCTAGTATGGCAACTCCAGCCTCCATATCAATATCGCTCATTACAGAACTTGCACTGGCTAAGGGTTGTAGCACTAAATCTTTAGTAGTTAACGAGCTTCTATTTACCGCACGTTTAATGTTTTTTATCGCATTTCTATCACCAGTAATAATGTGAAAGTTTGCCCCAACTTTTACCCCATTATATCCAACTGGGTCTTTAATATTTTGGATATTATCTACATGAAATTCCTGAGGAATTACTTCAATAATTTCATCGCCAGCTGGTATAAACGTTTTGCGTTGATTACTTATCAATTGATCAATTTCACTACGTTGAATTTCGGTTTCAGCATCGTGCCTAACCATGTCGCCACGGGTTTGTAAGCTTTTAATATGATGACCAGCAATACCAACATACACCTCAGTAATTTCAAGCTCAGGATTACTCTCGTAACAGTTTTCCAATGCCTGATGAATAGCCTTAATTGTTTGGTCAATATTCAACACTTGACCATGTTGCACACCGTTACTATTGGCACGACCAAAACCCAAAATTTCCAATTTGCCATACTCGTTTTTTCTACCAGCAATGGCTGCAATTTTTGTTGTTCCAATGTCCAATCCTACAATAATCGGTGCCTCGTTATTAGTCATAAAATATTTTTTACTTTTTTATACCAGCCTTTGTTTTTCAATAGGTTTTCTTTATGTCACTCACCCCAACGCTTTATTCTTTTAGCAACTTTAGGATGTCTGTTTCTCAACCAGTTTATCAATTAACCAATCACGGCAACCAGACCAATCATTCATCAACGGTTGCCTTTCTTCTTATTTACTATTGATAACGGAATTGTTTTCCTTTTATTATTTGTTAGCTTATTAAGTGGCAACTTTTTTTTCTGTACCGCTTTGGTCAAAGGCTTTACAATTTTTGCAGAGTCAATTTTAGCAACATGCTTTACAGCCGGAACTGTGTGCACAACCTTACTACCACTATCAACTAAAACAGTAACTCCACCTTGCATAGCCAATTGTAAAACCTTAGCAGAATCAACCAATACTTTAGAAGTTCCTTTTCGTACAGCTACTATTTGGTTATCGTATTGTACGTCCAATTTCTCGTAAGTGTTCATACCGTTTTGCAACCAAGCTTTTTTATAAAATGTGTAAAGTCTTGCAAATTTTTTTTCTAAATCATCAGCTGAACCAATTGTAATAATTTGATCCCCAATAGTTGGCACTATTTCGAAAGTTGCCTGTGGCGTAATGACTATTTGTGACGTTTGTGCCATCCAAAAACTATCTGCCACAATAAATTTGGCAAGGTTAACAACGCTTTCCAGTAGTAGGCTATCAGGCTTTGCCAAAACTGCTTTATCGCTAGGAAAATTGGTGAACATTGGCACTCTTGCACTTAGCTTATCACTCAACGGCAAACGCAAGCCAACACTATCAATATAAAATGATGCGCCTTGCACTGTAAATACTCTTGCCACTGGCTGACGCTCAATAATTTTTATTTGTAACACCTGTTTATTATCAAAAAAAAGTTCGGCATTTTTAACCCAGGGCGTTGCTTCCAAAGCAGTTTCAATAGTTCTTAAATCCACTACATCCATCTCATTATTTATGATGTTAGCCTTACTATTGATAATATCTAACACGTCATTTTCATCAATAAACAAATGCTCCTCAACACCATAAATTTCAACCTTAACAGCAGTACAAACTTTATGGCTTTTCTGTTGCATGGCAGCACCAAACAACACGATGGTTCCTACACCAGCAAGTAACCACAACACTTGTACTATTTTCTTTTTCCAGTTCATTTGTTAGCTATCAAAATATTTTTCACTGGTTGCAATAACGCATCAATATCACCAGCACCAGCCATAACAACCAAACTTGGTTTATTATTTTTCATCCAATCTAACATGGCTTCTTTACTTAAAACCTGCTTATTAGTTATCGTCATTTTATTCAGTAATAACTCACTTGTAACACCCATCATTGGTAGTTCTCTTGCAGGATAAATTGGTAGCAAAATAACTTCATCAGCCAAGCTCAAACTTTCAGCAAAATCATCTGCTAAATCATTGGTTCTACTAAATAAATGTGGTTGAAAAACCAATGTTAGTTTTACATTTTTAAATAAGCTACGAACCCCAGAAATCAGTGATTTCAGCTCTGTAGGATGATGGGCATAATCATCAATCAAGATATGATTATCATCTTTTAAAATATATTCAAAACGGCGTTTTACACCTTTAAAATCTGCAACGGCAGCTTTTATTTTTTCATCCTCTATCTTCAAATATTTTGCGACACTTATTGCTACAATTGTATTTTCTATATTATGCAAACCACCCATGTGCAACACCACATTTTCAACCTTCCAATATTGATTTATAACATCAAACCTATAGCTAGCATTTTCTACTTTTAAATTTGCTATGTATACATCTGCCCTATCATCATTTAAGCTATACGTACATTGATCTACTACAGTAAATTCACTAGCCCTAGTAAGCCCATATTTAGTAATTAAACAACCACCTGGTTTTACTTTTTGAGAGAATTGAATAAAAGCATTTTCAACTTCTTCCGCAGTACCATAAATATCTAAATGATCTGCATCCATAGAGGTGATGATTGCGACATCTGGACTTAGCTTTAAAAAACTTCTATCATATTCATCAGCTTCAACAACAACTACATTATTATCGCTACTCCAAAAGTTAGTATTATAATTAGCTGCAATGCCACCTAAAAAAGCATTACAACCATACTCTGTATGCCTTAAAATATGGGCAATCATTGAGGTGGTGGTGGTTTTACCATGCGTACCAGCAATACAAATATTAAAAGAACTTTGGCTTATCCACTGCAACACATCACTGCGTTTTACAACTTTGTAACCATTGGTTTGATAGTAAACTAACTCTGCATTATTACTAGGAATTGCAGGCGTATAAACAACTGCATCAACATCCTTTGGAATCCTCGAAACATCTTCATTGTAGCGAATTACAATACCACTTTCCTCTAAGGCTCTGGTTAAAGGTGTTGGGGTTTTATCATAACCGCTAACCTGCACATTTTTTGAATGAAAATATCTTGCTAAAGCACTCATACCAATGCCACCAATGCCAATGAAATATATTTTTTGTATTTGATTAATACGGCTCATGGTTAAATACTTGCTAAGATTTGTTTAGCAATAATTTCATCAGCATTTTTAATAGCTAATGCACTTATATTTCGTTGCAATACTTGTTGTGATAATTCATTTTTACTTAACTCAATTACTGTATTTACCAAGGCATCATTTACATCGCTGTCTTTAATTAATAGTGCTGCATTCTTGTTTACCAAAGCCAAAGCATTTGCCGTTTGATGGTCTTCTGCTGCAAATGGATAAGGTACAAAAATGACGGGCTTGCCAGCTACACACAATTCTGTTACAGCCATTGCACCTGCCCTACTTATTACTATGTCTGCTGCTGCATAGCCCATTTCCATTTGTGTAATAAACTCGCCAACCCAGATATTTTGTTTGCCTAAAGCGATTAGCTTATAGTGATTAGCATTATTCTTTCCAGTTTGCCAAATTAGCTGTAAGCCATGTTCATCAAAGGTTTTAAGATGATTCGCAATAGCATCATTAATACTTTTAGCACCAAGACTTCCACCAACAATTAATACCGTTTTTTTATTATTGTTTAAATCAAAAAACTTAAGTGCCTCTTCTTTTGTAACATTTGATTTAGCAATACTTTTTCGAACAGGATTACCAGTAACTACAATTTTATTAGTAGGAAAAAAATTGTCCATACCATCTGTTGCAACAAATATTTTAGTCGCTTTTTTACCCAATATTATATTTGTTTTACCAGCAAAAGAATTGCTTTCGTGTATGAATGTTGGTATGCCTTTCCTTTGTGCTACACGCAATACCGGAAAACTTGAATAACCACCAACACCTACTACAGCAGTTGGCTTAAATTGATTGATAATAATGCGTACTTGAAAAAAACTTTTGATAATTTTAAAAGGCAGACTAATATTTTTAATTAAAGAATTTCTATTGAAACCCGCAATGGTTAAACCTTTGATGGGATAGCCAGCTTGTGGAACTTTCTCCATTTCCATTTTACCTGCTGCACCAATAAATAGAATGTCTGTATCAGGTTGTTGTTGCTTAATGGCATTAGCAATAGCAATAGCTGGGAAAATATGCCCGCCAGTTCCACCACCTGCTATGATAATTTTATTTGCCATTTTTAATACTATTTATATTCATTAAAGTATCTAACCGTACAAGTGTGCGACGCAACGATGTTACATATTTGTTCTATTGCTGGTTACCAAATAATTTTCTTCTTCAACTAACACTTGAGGCTGCAAATGATCTACATGTGTTATCGGTTCTTTGCCTTCCATTATCTCTACATTTCGTGCCACGCTTAATATAATACCAATAGCTGCACAGGTAAATAAAAACGAGCTTCCCCCCATGCTAACAAGTGGCAATGTTACACCTGTTACTGGCACTAGGTTTACGTTTACGGCCATATTTGCCAATGCTTGAATGACCAATGTAAAGCTCAATGCCAATGCTAAAAATGCACCAAAAGCATAAGGGCATTTTCTAAAAACTCTAATGCCTCTAAATAAAAAAACGAGGTAAATAATGATGATGAAAGCTGCACCAAGCAGTCCATATTCTTCTATTATTATTGAATAAATAAAGTCGTTATAAGCCTGTGGCAAAAAGTTGCGTTGACGACTGTTGCCAGGACCTAACCCCACTAAAATTCCACCATTGGCAATAGCAATTTTTGCTTGCTGTACTTGGTAAGGCACTTCTTCATTTTTAGCATACATAAAATCTTGTACACGCTTTACCCAAGTATCAAAACGCTTAAAAACTGTGACTTTTTGAGTAGTTACTTCTGTAGTTTCATTTGTTTTCTTCTTACCATTATGAAGTAATACTGCAACACCAATAATTAAAGCAATTGGTATTGCAGCAACACCAATGGTAAGTAAAATATGCTTGGTACTAACACGACCAATAAACATGAGCAATAAACACGTAGCCCCTGTTAATAAAGCGTTTGATAGATTCGCCGGCATAATTAACGCACAGATAATTATAACAGGTAACACGACTGGTAGGAACCCTTTTTTAAAATCTTTTATGATTTCTTGCTTCTTACTAAGCGTTCGTGATAAATACATGAACAAAGCTAATTTTGCAAAATCACTTGTTTGAAATGTCATATTAATTATTGGTAATCGTATCCATCTACTTCCCTTATTTATTTCTGTACCAAAAGCCAATGTATAGATTAGTAATGGGATGGCTATCATAAAAAGTAACCACGCTACCTTACTATAAATTGTATAATTAACTCTATGTAAAAAATATATTAACGCTAACCCTACCATCATAAAAGCAACCTGCTTAAATAAATACACTTCGTTGTTACCTTTATTCATTTTATAAGCCAAAGAACCAGTTGCACTGTACACTACCAAAACTGAAATTAATGCTAACAAAATAACGATGCCCCAAATGAATTTATCGCCACGGGTACGCAAGGCCAATTGGCTACGCATCCCCTGCACAGAAGGCATTTGAGAAAATAAAGTATCTACCATTACTTATTTGAGATTTTCGATTTGAGATTTTGGCTGTATGTGAGTTAGCTATAAGCTACATCATACATCTTATATCACACATCTTACATTATTACAATTCCCTTACTGCATCTTTAAATTGCTTGCCTCGATCTTCGTAATTTTTAAATAAATCGAAGCTAGCACAAGCAGGACTCAATAACACAGCATCGCCCTTAGTTGCAACCCTGAAACATGCGTTAACACAAGCTTGTGCACTGTCTGTTTCAATAATTGACGGGACGATATTTTTAAAAGCGGCAATAATTTTTTTATTGTCCTTACCCATACAAACAATTGCTTTTACCTTCTCTTTTACAAGATCAGCTATCAAGCTATAATCATTGCCTTTATCAATACCACCCAATATTAAAATGGTTGGTTTGTTCATACTTTCAAGGGCAAACCAAGTGCTGTTTACATTAGTTGCTTTACTATCGTTTATGAACGCAACACCCCGTACCGATGCTACAAATTCATTACGATGCTCAAGCCCTTGAAAATCGGCAACAGCTTCCCTAATCTTTTCTTTTCTAATACCGATTGTGGCTGCTGCAATACCTGCTGCCATTGTGTTGTAGTTGTTGTGCTTACCTTTCAAAGCGAAGTCGTAGATGCTCATACTTACGCGTTCTTCTTGTATGCGTAGCATCATTTGATCGCCTTTAATGTAGCCGCCTTTTTTGATTTCGTGTTTCATTGAGAATGGTAGTGGGTTAGTATGAATGGTTAGTGTATCCAGTTTGTTAAGTATCACTTCATCATCATCGCAATAAATGAAGTAGTCATCTGCTGTTTGGTTTTGTATGATTTTAAACTTACTATTGATATAGTTTTCAAATTGGTAATCGTATCGGTCTAAATGGTCTTCGGTAATGTTTAATAGTATAGCAACATCTGGTTTAAAAGTGTCTATATCATCTAACTGAAACGAACTTATTTCAGCAACATATAAAGGCTTTGGTGCTTCGTAAATTTGCTTTGCAAACGAGTAACCAATGTTACCAACCAATGCTGCATCTAAGCCTGCTACAATACAGATATGATGTATCAAAGCCGTTGTAGTGCTCTTACCATTACTCCCAGTTATAGCAATAATTTTTGCGTCACCTTTAAACCTGTAAGCCAGTTCTATTTCGCTAATAACCTTTATGCCATTAGCCCTTATGGCTTTTACCATCTCGTTTTTTTCAGAAATACCAGGACTTTTCACCACTTCATTAGCAATTAAAATTTTAGCTTCTGTATGCTGTCCTTCTTCAAATTCTATCCCGTTATCAATAAGTTCCCTTTTATAATTTTCTTTTAATAAACTACCATCACTCAAAAACACATCATAGCCTTTTTGCTTGCCAAGTAAAGCAGCACCAGTACCACTTTCGCCCCCACCTAATATGACTAATTTGTGTTTCATTTTTTTATTTTCCAGCTTTTATGCTACTATCATACTTCGTTGTGTCACTCCCTTGTACGCTTTATTCTTTATGCAATTTTGCTTACCTAATCTTTAACGTAACAATACTTGCTACCACTAATAGCACCGTAATAATCCAAAAACGAACTGCAATTTTATTTTCGTGAAAACCTTTCTTTTGATAGTGATGATGCAAAGGACTCATCAAGAAAACCCTACGACCCTCACCATACTTTTTCTTGGTGTATTTAAAGTAACTAACTTGAATAATGACACTTAAATTTTCTATTAAAAACACACCGCAAAAAATAGGTATCAACCACTCTTTACGCACAATAATTGACAGCGATGCAATGATGCCGCCTAATGCTAAACTTCCAGTATCACCCATGAAAACCTGTGCTGGGTAAGCATTGTACCATAAAAATCCAACACACGCACCAACAAAAGCACCAACAAAAATGGAAAGTTCGCCAAGGTTTGGTATATACATCACATCAAAGTAATCAGCGAAAATATAGTTACCACTTACATACACAAACACACCAATACATATACCAATGATTGCACTTACCCCTGCAGCCAAACCATCTAAACCATCGGTTAAATTAGCACCATTAGATACCGCTGTAATAATGAGTGTGACAATTAAAATATAAACAATCCAAGTGTAGTCGGCTGCACCTTTACCCATCCAACTAATGAGTTTACTATAATTAAATTCATGGTTTTTTATAAATGGAATGGTAGTGATAGGTGTTTTTACTTTTACAAATTTTTTCTCTACACCATTAATTTTTCTAACAATAATATTGGTGTCTTTGGCTAATCTTTCACCTGCTTGTAATTGCTCTCTTGGCGTAGTAAAAACTTCTCTTTCAACTGTTACAGCGTTACTGAAATATAATGTTGTACCGATGATAATCCCCAATCCAACCTGACCGATTATTTTAGTCATACCAGCCAATCCATCAGTATCTTTTTTCTTATAAGCTTCGCCATTTTGTAAAGCCTTTTTTCTTGCACGTATTTTAAATAAATCATCCAGAAAGCCAATGATACCGAGCCATACAGTACAAAGAATCATTAAACGGATATAAACTTTATCTAAATTGGCAAATAATAAAGTAGGTATTAAAATGCTTAATAAAATAATAATACCACCCATTGTTGGCGTTCCCTTTTTTTGTGCTTGTCCTTCTAAACCAAGGTCTCTTACGCTTTCGCCAATTTGCTTTTTTTGTAAGTATAAAATAATGCGTCTGCCAAATACTGTTGCAATAATTAAAGACAACAACACAGCCATAGCAATACGAAAAGTTAGGAACTGAAATAACCCTGACCCAGGCATATTAAAGTGCTTATCAAGCCATGTAAATAAATGGTATAACATAATCGGCGGTGTTTGTTATCAGATGTTTGAAAGTCGTTTTAGTCTTAACTATTATCTATTTCTATTTTTCAAGCAATTCAAACATTTGTATCAATATTTGTTTATCATCAAAAGGGTATTTTATTCCTTTAATATCTTGGTATTTTTCATGCCCCTTACCAGCTACAAGTATTATATCTTCTGCATTTGCTAGGCTTACAGCTATTTTAATAGCTTCCTTTCTATCTGCTACTGTTATTGATTTTCTTCGCCCTGCACTATCCAATCCTAGTTCCATTTCACTAAGTATTACCGCTGGATCTTCTGTTCGTGGATTATCGCTTGTAAGAATAACTCTATCACTTAAATCACAAGCTCCTTGAGCCATAATTGGTCGTTTGGTTTTATCTCTATCACCACCGCAACCCACCACTGTAATTACTTGCTCATGACCCTTCCGCAACTTTTTAATAGTTAGTAAAACATTCTCTAAAGCATCAGGTGTGTGAGCATAATCAACAATGCCAATAACGAGCTTGTTACTAATTATATAATCGAAACGACCTTCTGCACCACATAACATACTTAAAGCTGTAAGCACTTCATTTTTTTCTTCACCCAAACAAATAGCAGCACCATAAACAGCTAATAAGTTATAAGCATTAAACTCGCCTATCAATCTAAAATGTACCTCCATTTCGTTCACCAACATTTGTAAACCAGTTAGTGCATTGTCTAATATTTTACCTTTAAAATCTGCCAGTGTTTTAAGACTATAGAAATACTTTTTAGCATGACAATTTTGCAACATTACTTCACCACGTCTATCATCTGCATTGCTTATGGCAAAAGCATTTGAGGGTAAATCATCAAAGAATTTTTTCTTAACTTTTATATATTCATCAAACGTTTTGTGATAGTCCAAATGGTCATGTGTAATATTACTAAACAAGCCGCCCGTAAACTGCAACCCTGTAATGCGATGCTGGTGTATTGCGTGGCTACTGCATTCCATAAATACATGGCTACAACCTTCGTTTACCATCTTATCTAACAAAGTATTTAAGCTAACGGCATCTGGCGTGGTGTGAGTTGTAGGTATAATATTATTTGCAATTTGATTTTGCACCGTACTAATCAACCCACACTTGTAACCCAATTGGGTAAAGAGTTTGAATAGAACAGTAGCAATAGTTGTTTTACCATTTGTACCAGTAACTCCAACTAATTTTATTTTTAAAGAAGGTTCGTTGTAAAAATTATGAGCCATAAATGCAACGGCTTCATTCGTATTATTTACCTGAACATAAGTAATGCCTGCTACTTTTTGTTTTGGCATTATTTCACATACAATTGCAACAGCACCTAAGGCAATCGCCTTATCAATATAATCGTGACCATCACTTTGTAAGCCTTTAATAGCAACAAATACAGAACCTATAATACCCCTTCTACTATCTATTTCTATACCATTCACTTCTATACTTGTAGCACCGTGCACTTGCAGCAAATGCACCTTGTATAATATGTTTTGTAGTATTTGCATTAATTTAATTCAACGTTTACAACTTGACCTTTCGCAAAAGATTGTCCTTCATTTATTGATTGAACAGCAACTCTTCCTTTACCTTTTGCATTTACTTTTAAACCCATATTCTCACATAGAACTACTGCATCTTTTAAACCCAAGCCTTTTAATTGAGGCATTGTTTTAGTATACATCTGTTTATTTACAAATTGTACAGAACCGTTATTACCACTCATGTTTAACCATTCGTTAGTACTATAATTTGCTTCATTAAATGGCATTCTTAAATTATTAGCTATCTGTTTAAAATCTTGTTTAGCACCAGCATAGTTATAAGCACTACTATCTATTTTTTTATCAGTTTTAGGTGTATAGATACTTTTTTTAACATAGGTTGTATAAAGCCTATCAGCAATTTCTTTAAACACAGGTCCAGAGACTGCTCCACCAAAATGAACAAGAGCATGCGGCTTTGTTTTAATCACAACTATACAAGTGTATTGAGGTTGCTCTGCAGGAAAATAGCCTACAAAAGATGCCAAGTAAACACCATCCTCATATTTATACTTACCATCTGCAACATGTGCTGTACCTGTTTTTCCTGCTACAGAGTAAGGACTATTTTTAAAAATTTCTTTAGCAGTTCCTTCAATTGCTACATCAACTAAGCACTCATGTGCAGCCTTAATAACTTCGGGTTTACAAATCTGTTCATTTAAAACAGTGGGTAAAAATTGTTTCACAATTTCACCATCCGACTTTACACTATTTACTAAATAAGGCCGCATCATTTTACCATTATTAGCAATGGTATTGTACAGTGTTAATGTTTGTAATGGACTTACTTGAATAGCATAACCGAAACTCATTGTTACCATATCCATCAAGCCACCATTCCCTCTCTCCATTTTAGGCAGTTTTGGTTTTTCCTCGCCGCGTAAATCAATACCAGTCATGGTATCCATCCTAAACGTGTGCAGATATTTTAAAAATTTAGTAGGCTGAGTTGCAAACGTGTTAAATGCAATTTTACTCATACCAACATTAGAGCTATGGGCAAAACATTCCTTCACAGTCATTACTGGTTTTGGTGCGGGTTCGGCATCATTAACTTCACGCACACCAACAAACGCATGACCCGCACTACCCACTTCTACAAGGTTATTTATAGTGGTTTTTCCTTCGCTTAAGACAGATAATAAAGTTGCCAATTTTATAGTTGAACCAGGCTCGGTTGTTCGCATGGCATAATTATAATCCTCTAAGTAGGTACTATCCGCATGCTGACCAAGGTTTGCGATGGCTTTGATTTTTCCTGTTTTAGTTTCCATAACTATACAAGTGCCATATTGAGAACCAGTTGTCCGCATCGCTTTCATCAATGCATTTTCAGCTACTTCTTGCACGAATACATTTAGCGTTGTTACAACGTCTTTTCCGTTCTCGGGTTCTATCTGTGCATCATCAACAGGAATACTAACTCCGCCAGCTATATATCTTACCAAACGCCTGCCGGTAGTGCCTTTTAGTAGTGTATCATATGTTTGTTCTAGACCAATTTTTTGAGCATTTTCTCTATCTAAACCAATGGTACGATAAGCTAAAGATTTGTATGGATTAAAACGGATAGTTTGCTCATCAACTATAAACCCACTTTTATTTTTTCCTAAACGCACCAACGGAAAATTCTTTAGTGTTTGATACTCTCGATAAGAAATATTTTTTTGTAGTGGGAAATAACGATCCTTATTTTTAAAACCTTGCTGTAATAAACGCTTATACTCAGCCTTAGATTTATCGTTAAAAAGTGTTGCCAAACCATCGCTTAAACTATCTAGATTATCTCTAAAACGTTGTCCGCTTTTTTCACGTAACCCATCAGCAGCAAAGTCAATATAAATATTAAATTGAGGAATACTAGTACTTAGCATTTCGCCATCTTCACTATAAATTGTGCCCCTATCGGCTTCAGTTTCTTGTATTTTTTGATGTAGCTCATTTCCCATGCTGCGCCACTGGGCACCTTGAACTTGTTGTATGTAAACAGCCTTTCCAAAAATCACTAGACATACTATAACCATTACGATGTAGCTTAAATAAACCCTCCATAATATGTCTTTTTTTACTTCCATTTGCACCTACTGTAGTTGTTATTTAACTATGCTCTTTTTACTATTTATTAGTCAATCTCTGCGGCACTTCTTTACTTATTTTTAATCCTTGTTTTGATGCGTCTTTTAGCACTTGCGACTCTTCACTTTTAAACATTACTTCACTTTTTATAGTCTTGTATTCGTACTGCAATTCTTTAATGTCGTTTTGTGTTTTGTTGATATTCCGTATAGTTTTATCTGCCATGTGACCATTGGCGATATATAATACTGCCAACACTGATAAGAACAAGAAAAAATTTAAGTTTTTGGTTATCCATAAACCACCAGCAAGATTATCTCTAACGCTTTTTAGCCTTGCTTTTTTTTGCTTTGTTTGTTTAGTATTTTCTTGTTGTTCAAGCATTTATCTGAACTAAGATTTTTGTATAGTTGTTTTGATTTTATAATTAACACGATGCTGATTAAAATATCTAACAGTACAAGTGTGCGACGCAACAATGCTACATTTTTGCACTACTGCTGGTTACCAAAAACTATTCACTAATCAGCACTCATATTTTTTCAGCCATACGCAACTTGGCACTTCTACTTCTATTATTTCTTTTTAATTCATCACTATTTGCCGTTATTGGCTTTTTAGTAATAAGCTTCCATTGCTGTTGTTTTACGGTTTGCACAAATGGGTTATCGTCTTCTACATCATTAAAATTGCCATTTTTAAAAAACGTTTTTACTAATCTATCTTCTAAAGAATGAAATGTGATTATTGCTACACGTCCACCATTTTCAACCACATCATTTAACTGTAACAACATTTCTTTTAGTGTTTCCATTTCTGCATTTACTTCAATACGCAGTGCTTGAAAAACCTGTGCTAAATATTTATTTGGATTGCCTTTTACTACCTGGCTAATCATTGCTTTAAACTGTAAAATAGTTTGCACTTGCATTTGCTTTCTAGCTTCTACGATATGTTTTGCCAGCGTTTTAGAGTTACTTACCTCACCAAATTGTTCGAATATTTTATGTAACTGCTGTTCACTATAAGTAGCTATAACCATTGCTGCCGTTAGGTTCTGGCGTTGATCCATCCGCATATCAAAAGGCCCATCAAAGCGTATTGAAAACCCTCTTTCGCCTTCATCAAACTGATGGCTACTTACTCCCAAATCGGCTAGCACACCATTTACTTTTACAACTTTATGCAACTTTAAAAACCGTTGTAAGTGCCTAAAATTGTGTGGTATAAACGTTACCCTTTTATCGTCGGGAATATTTGTTACTGCATCTGCATCTTGGTCGAACGCTATTAATTTCCCACTTACATCTAACTTTTCTAAAATGCCTTTACTATGCCCACCGCCACCAAAAGTGCAATCGACATACACACCATTTGGTTGAATATTTAACCCTTCCAACACTTCGGTAAAAAGTACAGGAACATGATAAAATGTTGATTGGCTGATTGGTTGATTAGTTACAGTTTCTACTTTCATGGCTCATCAACTTTTCAACTTGGCAACTTGTTAATTTGATTGGTCATTACTTCCTTAGCCAGATTGCTAAAATCTTCTGACGATAAACTATCAAAGAGCTGTTTGTATTTAGTGGCATCCCAAATTTCAAAACGATCAAGCGTAGCAGCTATCACCAAATCTTTTACAATGCCAGCATGTTCTTTAAAAGATGCTGATAACATCATCCTGCCTGCACTATCCAATTCTACCTCAGTAGCACCACCTAAAAACTGGCGGGTGAACTGCCTTACCTTTGGATCGAATTGATTTAATTGATTGAATTTTTCGAGGATATTTTCCCAAGTTTTCATGGGATAAAGGGTAAGACAATTTTCAAACCCTCGAGAGAGGATGAATTTTACTTCCCCTTCTGGCAACTGTTTTTTCAGTGCACTAGGCAACAGAAACCGACCTTTTTGGTCCGCTGTTGCTTCGTATTCACCGTGAAAACCGATCATTTGGGGAAGTTTAATTGAGAATTACCATTTATTAACACAAAATAACACTTTTTCCCACATTCAATACTAATTTGGGACGTTTGTATTTATCCACAGCTTTTTATGCCCCAAAAGGCAATGTAGCAAAGGATTGTAGCGTAATTAATGTGTTTGAAGCCTGTATTTAGTGTGAATAGCCTGTGGGTAACTGCGAAAAAGTGTTGATGCTTAATACAAATCAATATAAAACTTTACTTAAAAAAGCATTTTAATAGAAAAAAATACATGCGTCATCCCAAAGATTTATCAATAAAAGACTTTATTTACGATTTGCCCGATGAGAAAATTGCGAAGTTTCCGTTGCAAAAAAGAGACGAAAGCAATCTTTTGGTGTATAAAAGTGGGAATATTTTAGAAAGCCAATACAAGCATTTAAGTGAGCAGTTACCCGATGGCTCATTGTTGATTTTCAACAACACAAAAGTTGTAGAAGCCAGGTTAATATTTACAAAAAGCACAGGTGGCATTATTGAGATTTTTTGTTTAGAACCACACGAAAAATATCCTGATATAACAACTGCTATGTTGCAAAAAAGGAAGGTTTGGTGGAAGTGCTTGGTTGGCGGTGCAAAAAAATGGAAAGAAGAATCTTTGATAAAAGTGATTAAGAATGAGAATAATGATTTGGTTATTGAGGCGAGAAAAATTGAACAACTAACCGATTGTTTTATAATTGAATTGAGATGGAATGATGACTCGTTAACCTTTGCTGAAATACTGCATCATGCTGGGTTAATACCTTTACCACCTTACCTTAATAGAGATGCAAATGAAACAGATAAAGCCACTTATCAAACTATTTATGCTAAGCACGATGGTAGCGTAGCAGCACCAACCGCAGGACTACATTTTACGGATGAACTATTTGAAAAACTAGCAACTAAATATATAAAGAAAGACTTTGTAACGCTGCATGTTGGTGCTGGTACTTTTAAACCTGTCAAGTCCGAAACAATGGCTGAACATGAGATGCACACTGAGTTTATTGATGTAACAATTGAACTGATTGAACACTTATTACAACAATTACCGAACCCAATAATAGCAGTTGGTACAACCAGTTTACGCACCATTGAAAGTTTGTATTGGATGGGAGTGAAGTTGGGAGTTAGGAGTTGGGAGTTGGGAGAAAGTGTACCATGTATTTCGCAGTGGGATGCTTACGAATTGCCACAAACTACAAGTGCTGAAGATGCTTTAAATACTTTGCTTAATTGGATGAAAGATCATGGGCTTAAACGGTTGATTACAAAAACACAAATCATTATTGCACCACCCTATAAATTAAAAATTGCCAACGGATTGATTACTAATTTTCACCAACCACAATCTACATTATTGTTGTTGGTAGCAGCTATTATTGGTGAAGATTGGCGTAAAATTTATAGCCATGCACTTGCAAACAATTATCGCTTTTTAAGCTATGGAGATGGCTGTTTGTTAATGAAGTAAGTGGTAAGACCAAAAGTCAAAAAAGACGGTAAGCCCGGTAGTAATAAGGTCATCGCTAACACCCCCTACTTTCTGTATTCACTAACTCTACTGACTAACAAACTCTACTGACTAATCGGTACTTCAACCGTAAACGTAGTGCCTTTTCCTAATGAACTATCTACTTTAATCTTCCCTTTGTGGGAATCAATAACCGTTTTTACATAGCTCATACCTAACCCAAAACCCTTTACATTATGCACGTTACCAGTGTGTGCACGATAAAATTTTTCAAAGATGCGTTTTACACTTTCTTTAGCCATACCAATGCCATTGTCCTGCACACTCATGACAAAATATTTTTTAGTACAGTGGGTAGTAATTTTAATCAACACATTGTCATTACTGTATTTAATGGCATTATCTATTAGGTTAGATATAAGATTTGTGAAGTGTACTTCATCAACTTGTACCATATCGTTTTTAGCATTTAATTGCAGCTCAACTTTACCATTTTTATCTTCTAACTGCAACACATAATTATCTAAAATGTGATGGATGATATCGTGGATATGCAGTTCTTGTAATTGTAGTTGAAGCTCTTGTTTTTCTAGCAAAGCCGCTTGCAGAATGGTTTCTACATGCTTATTCATTCTCTTATTTTCCTCTTTAATAATGCCTGTAAAATAGCTCAGCTTTTCTTTATCATTCTGTACTTTTTCGTTTTTTATCGCATCAACTGCTAAGGATATTGTGGCTAGAGGAGTTTTAAATTCGTGTGTCATATTGTTTATAAAATCACTCTTAATTTCACTAAGCTTTTTTTGATTGTACAATGTTCTGAGCGTTACAAAAAAGGCTGCAAAAATTACTAACATAAACAAAGCACCACCAGCAATTATCCAACGCAATGAACCCCAAGTTTGTTTTGCAAAATTTGGTGCCACTACTATCAAATGTTCATACGGTCCAAGCCCTTCGAGATCAGATGCACTTTCGGGTACAATGGCAATCATGGTTTGTTTATTATTCAAAGTATCATACACTTCATTTAGAAAATTTTTAGAGTACATTTCTAAATCAGAGTTACCATCAATTACCCCAAATTCAAATTTTATATTGTGTATGTCTTCATTCTCAAAGGCCTCTTGTAGCTTGGCTTGTAAATTAGTAAGCGAGTATCTTTCGCCCACTAATGGCGGCTTAATAAGGCGAGAAATATCTGGGTTAAACCTGCCAAAACCTAACCGTTTTGGCACTTTAATTATTGGCATATTACCATTGCCTTTACTTAAATCAATAGCGACCCTAGTACTGGCATTGGAAAATTTTGAATAGAGTTGCCCTTGACGGATTTCTAATAAATTATTTAACCATGAAATTTGCAATACTATTAACCCCAGTAAAGACAGAGAAATTAAAATAACAATTAGGGGTAGTGCTTTTTTCATCGTAGCAAATATAATTGCTAGTAGTAAGTTATAAGTTGTTAGCAATAAGTTTAACAGGTTTTATAATTTGATGTATTAGGTTTAGCTTTTTTATCATTGTTGTCCGACAAAAAATAAAAGGGTAGCATTTCTGCTGCCCTTTTTGTTGTTTTGAAGTTACTGCGCTTTAAAACAATGAATCAAAGT
>JAYVNQ010000010.1:0-22254 GCA_043758365.1 Chitinophagales bacterium | reverse complement strand
TTGTCATTAATAATTTAACGACTGGCTTCCTTTTTTAGTATCAATACATCGGCCAATAACCTTTTCTAAATAATTAACTCAAACAGCTTCTGAATTTCCCGATTTATTTTTCATCCAAACCAGCCATTTTAGATACAACAGTTGTTTGTTCAGTGTTTTTGGCTCTCATGGCAGCCTTTTGTTCTTCAGTTTGGGTAGCATTTTGTGCAAAAGTGGTAGTAGTAATGCCTATCATGCATACAAAAGCCAAAATAATTTTTTTCATACAGTGTTTATTTTGTTAGTGAAATTTGAAAGTAATGAGTGATTAGTCTTGAAATTTTTTCCTTTTCATGTTTGAAATATTCATCCCCTTTATTAGAAACATTTAGTTCCCAGAGTGTCTCAATGTGTTTAGATAAAGTGTTATAACCATGGACATATCGGAAACTAAAGTGCGAAGAACATTAAGTCGATTTAATCTCTCACCATTCACCTAATGCCACTTGCCTACTTATTCAATATCACCCTAAAAGTAGTCCCTTTGCCAACCTCACTTTGTAGTACAAAAATTTGCCCTTTGTGGTATTGCTCAATAATGCGTTTGGTAAGTGTTAAACCCAAGCCCCAACCACGCTTTTTTGTAGAGAAGCCCGGTTTAAAAACGTAGTTAATATTAGTTTTTGAAATGCCTTTTCCCGTATCTGTCACATCAATAATTATTTTTGCTGCTGCATCTTTTATGTTTACGCTAATAGTACCTATACCTTCCATGGCATCAAGGGCATTTTTTAATAAATTTTCAATTACCCAATCGAATAATGGTGGTGAAATAAGTGATGGAATATTGGTTTCGCCAACGGTTTCTAACTCGAAAATAACCTTGCCACTGGCTCGCTTTTTTATGTAGTCAATCATGCTTTGTACCTGTTCAATAATATTTTTTTCTTCAAGATTTGGGATGCTGCCAATCTTGCCAAACCTATCTGTAATCAATAATAAACGTTGTACATCTTTTTCTATTTCAGGCACAATTTTCTCATTGCCATCAACGTCTTTCATCATTTCAATCCAACCTTGTAAACTGCTTACAGGTGTACCCAATTGATGGGCTGTTTCCTTGGCTAACCCTGCCCAAATTTGGTTTTGTGTACTTTTATAATTAGCCCTTTGAGCAATAAAAACTACTGCTATAAAAAGACCAACAATTACCAATTGAACGATTGGAAAATACTTGACTTGCTTTAGCAACACACTTTCGCCATAGTAATATTTATTGGCCATGTAAGGCTTGTCCTTTAGTACTAGAATAATTGGTAGTGCATAGGTTTTAAACTCATCTAGTTTGTTGGGTAAATAATTTTTGTCCTGCTTAATGGCAAGTGCATCGAGGTTTAAATAATTGTTGGTAAGGCTATCTAGCTCATTGGTTTCAATGATGGGGATACTTTTATTTTCACTGGCAATTTTGGTAGCCAAATTAATACTTGCAGTATCGGAAGCATTTAGAATAGTGCGCTGTGCCTCTACTAAAATTTCTACATTTTTTCGTTCTTGTGCAGCAATTTTTTTGGCTAAAAATTGAGAGTAAAATATAGTGCCGCTGGCTATAAAAACCGCTACAAGCGCCAATATTGTTCGCCAATTAAGCCATTGTTTTATCATGGTTCTAAAGTACGGGTTTATTGGGTAGGAACACAGATGACATTGATTGAAAGGATTGCCACAAATTTACTTTGTGCTGCCTATTTAATTTATGGCTTTGTAGCCAAAACTTACGCTACGATAGAAGTTGCAAAGCGAAAAAAAAGTACAAGTGAGTGACACAACAAGAGTTTAATAGTAGTACTAAGCTGGTAACAAAAAATTATCTTTTACTTCTAAAATCGCCACGTTTCCAAGACTTGATAAAATCTGCCCAAGCAAAGGGATTAAGGATATTCATTGGGGCGGTTTGACCTGCATAGTAAGCCTTTGCAGCTTGCTGCTTTAACTGATAATTCACGGCCTCTCTACCATCGGCTGGCAATGTTGCCAACAATATTCTTCGTGCTGCTTCATCAGTATTTCTACGGGCAATTTCGTACTCATCATCTGGTACTCTTGTGTTTGCAAAATCACGTTCAAATTGCTCACGGGTTGGTCTTGGTTTTAAGATGGTTGCAGGCAAATAGGTTGTATCATTTATCAACAATTGTATAACGCTGTATTGGTTTTCAGGCAAATCAATAGGTATATCAATCATTTTATCTTTAAAGCCAATTGAGGAAAATAAAATTCTATCGCCTTTTAGCACAGCAATGGAAAAAATACCATCGTTGTTGGTAATGGTACCACGGCCTTTGCCAATTACTACCACACTTGCAGAAGGTACACCACGTAAGCTATCGGCTGTCATAACCACACCAAATAATTGTATTACCGAATCTTTAGTTGGCTGCGTTTGTTGGGCTTTAAGGCTTGTAACACTGGCAAGGCAAACTAGCAGTAATGCGTATTGTAGAATTTTTTTCATTGGTATAAAATTACAGGTCTTAGGCATTATTTACAAAACGCGTACCCTTATTTTTTGTTGATAAGCTTTTGCATTTCGCAACAAAGTAAGGTGGTGAGCCGCTAAATTTGCCGCCTATTATACTTTTTTAACAAAAACTTGCGTGATGACAGAAGCAGCGATACTACAAGCTTTGAGCAATGTACAAGAGCCCGATTTAGGTAAAGATTTGGTGACGTTGAACATGGTAAAGGATATAAAAATTGATGGTAACAATGTGGCTTTTACCATTATTTTAACCACACCTGCTTGCCCTATGAAGGATATGATGCGTAAAGCAAGCGAAAATGCTGTGAAACTTTTGGTTAATAAAGAAGCGGTTGTAACAGTAAATTTTACAGCCAACACCACTACCAATAGAAAGGATGGACAACAAGTTTTAAGTGGTGTAAAAAATATTATTGCAGTAGTTAGCGGCAAAGGTGGTGTTGGCAAAAGTACCGTATCGGCAAACTTGGCTTTGGCCTTAGCAGAAGGTGGTGCCAGTGTGGGTTTGATGGATGCAGATATTTACGGGCCAAGTGTACCAATAATGTTTGGTGTACGTGGCGAAAGACCTATGATGAAGGAGGTAAATGGCAAGGGAATGATTATGCCGTTACGAAAATTTGGTATTAAATTAATGAGCATTGGTTTGTTGGTTGATGAAAAAAGTGCGGTGGTTTGGCGTGGCCCAATGGCTAGCAGTGCCATAAAACAATTTGTTACGGATGTTGAGTGGGGCGAACTAGATTATTTAATAATTGATATGCCGCCAGGCACTGGCGATATTCATTTAACGTTAATGCAAACCGTACCTGTAACGGGTGTGGTTATTGTAACTACACCGCAAGCTGTGGCTTTGGCTGATGCAAAAAAAGGGATTGCAATGTTTGCACAAGCACAAATAAATGTGCCAATAATTGGACTAGTTG
This sequence comes from Chitinophagales bacterium, assembly GCA_043758365.1. Lineage (GTDB taxonomy): Bacteria > Bacteroidota > Bacteroidia > Chitinophagales > Chitinophagaceae > Parasediminibacterium. The sequence continues at coordinate 18,807 of JAYVNQ010000010.1, read as the reverse complement.
AGAACATGGCATATTTTACTCCAGAAGAATTACCCAATAACAAATATTACTTGTTTGGTAAAGATGGTGGTAAGCGTTTATCAGATGAATATGAGATACCTTTTTTAGGCCAAGTGCCTTTGGTGCAAAGCATTAGAGAAGGTGGCGATGTTGGTGTGCCAGCAATGGTTGGTAGCGATGTTTTATCGCAACAAGCCTTTAGAGATGTTACCGCAACCGCTGTTAGAAACATTGCCATGCGTAATGCCAATATGCCAAGAACGAAGATGGTGGAAGTGGTTGAATAGTTTTTGAGTTTATTAGTTCTGATAGTTAATGCTACACAAGCAAATTCTATTCATTCGTGAATTTGTTTTTAATTCGTAACATGAAATTTTTAGTTATCCGTTTTTCTTCCATTGGCGATATTGTTTTAACCACTGCGGCAATCCGCTGCTTAAAGTTGCAAGTACCAAATGCTGATGTACATTTTTTAAGCAAACAAGCCTTTAAAGAAGTTACAGAAGCCAACCCATACATTGATAAATTTTTCTATTTAAATAACAATTTAGAAAGCTTAATAACAGAATTAAAACAAGAGAACTACGATTATATTATTGACCTGCATAAAAACTTTCGTACGCTGAAAATAAGGCTGGCATTGTGTTGCAAGCATGTTACTTACAAAAAAGAAACCTTCGCTAAATTTTTATTGACAAAGTTTGGCATTAACACCATGAGTGGCAGGCATATTACAGATCGCTGCTTAGATACTTTGATACCATTTGGAGTTGTAAATGATGGCAAAGGATTGGACTATTTTATTCCTAAAAAAGATATTGTTCCTTCAACCGATTTACCTGCTCAACACCGTTTTGGTTTTATAGCTATTGTAATTGGTGCGTCTTATTTTACAAAAAAATTACCAGTGCAAAAACTGGAGAAATTATGCATAAATATTAAATATCCCATAGTATTAATTGGTGGTAAAGAAGATGTAGAAATTGGCAACCAAGTTGCCACCGTAGATGCTATTAAGATTTATAATGCTTGTGGTAAGTTTAGTTTAAACGAGTCGGCAGATTTGATAAGGCAATCGAAATTGGTTATTTCTCATGATACTGGCTTTCAATACATTGCTTGTGCTTTTAATAAAAAAGTATTGGCTATTTGGGGTGGCACTTCCCCTAAATTAGATGTAGAACCTTATTATGGCATTCATAATTCAATGCCACCAAAAATTATGTACCACAACTATATTGTACCAGACTTATCTTGCCAACCCTGCAGCAATTTTGGCACAACAACTTGCCCAAAAAAACATTTTAAATGTATGATGCTACAAGATGTAGAAGCCATTGCTACAAAGGCTTTGAGTATGGTTCTAATTTAATGAAAAACGAAAAATATATTGTATTTAGGATGTGTATTTTACCTGATTAAATCACCATCTCTGGTACAAACTCAGGTACAATTAATCTTCCCGCAGTTTTTATTTTTATTTCTTCAACAGTTACGCCGGGGGCTCTTTCAAGTAATACGAAGCCATTTGGAGTAACATCTAAAACAGCTAATCCGGTAACTATTTTTTTTACGCAACCAACACCAGTTAATGGTAATGTACATTGGGGTAATAATTTACTTTCGCCTTTTGGATTTGTGTGCATCATGGCGACAATAATATGTTTGGCACTTGCCACTAAATCCATAGCACCACCCATACCTTTTACCATTTTACCTGGAATTTTCCAGTTAGCAATATCACCAGTATCACTCACTTGCATTGCACCTAAAACGGTGAGATCGATTTTACCAGCACGTATCATTCCAAAACTTTCGGCACTATCAAAAAAGGCAGCACCAGCAATAGTTGTTACCGTTTCTTTACCCGCGTTAATTAAGTCTGCATCAATTTCTGCATCTAAGGGATAAGCTCCCATGCCCAAAATGCCATTCTCACTTTGCAAAATAACAGTCATTCCTTCGGGTATAAAATTAGCCACCAATGTTGGAATACCAATACCAAGGTTAACGTACATCCCATCCTTAAGTTCTTGTGCAATCCGTTTTGCGATTGAAAATTTATCTAAAGACATAAATAATTTGAGTTTGAAGTTTGGGATTTTTAGCAAGCTTTCTTATCTGACAACTAACAACTATTATCCATCAACTTATTTGTACAGTCCGCTTCTCTATCCGTTTTTCATAACTATTTCCTTGAAAAATTCGGTGCACATACACACCTGCAACATCAACATCATCGGGATCAATTTCACCAGGTTGTAATAGTTGCTCAACTTCTACAATAGTTACATTACCAGCCTTAGCCATAGAGGTCGAAAAATTGCGGGTAGCTTTCCTAAACACTAAGTTGCCAAGGGTATCGCCTTGCCATGCCTTAATCAAGCTAAAATCTGCGTGTAGAGCCCTTTCCATCAGATACATCTTACCATTAAACTCCCTCGTTTCTTTACCAATAGCTATTTCAGTACCATAACCAGCAGGCGTAAAAAATGCAGGAATACCCATACCAGCCATTTCAATTTGGGTTGCCAAAGTACCTTGTGGAATTAAATCAACTTCTAATTCGCCGCTCAATAATTGACGTTCAAACTCGCTGTTTTCGCCAACATAACTGCTCATCATTTTTTTTATCTGCTTTGTTTTAAGTAGTAAGCCCAAACCAAAATCATCAACACCTGCATTGTTAGAAATACAAGTTAAATTGTTGATGCCTTTCCGTACCAAGGCTGAAATTAAATTTTCGGGAATACCATTTAAACCAAATCCGCCTAACATCAATGTAGCTGCATTGTCAACGTCAAAAATTGCCGCATCGGCATTCGCAAATACTTTATTCATGGTATTAAAATAATCTTTCGTAAAATGAGTTGAAAGCTTTAATACTTTCTTGGCCCTTTATAACTGTTCTTAATCCTATCACCATATGCATTTACAGAATCTAACAAAATTTTCATTTTATCTGGCTGCTTTTCATAGAATTGGTAGCTACTATAAAATTGCTTTTTTGTTATTTTATGAGAGGCAAAAATCTGCTCATAAAAACGAATATTTGTTTGCCTCGTTCGTTGCAAGGAATCTTTTATAAGGATTTGATTGAACCATTCATCAGCATTAATCATATCCCACATTACCGTTTTCATGTCATCCATTTTCAAAATGTCATTTTCACTCGATTTTTTTTTACACGAGACAATCGCTATCAACACTATAACGGCTATCCTTCTCATTTCAATTCATCTTTAAAACGCTGATTATTTGATATATCCAATTTGCTTAAAAGTTCTACTGCTCTTGATTTGTCCGCAGCAGTTCCCTTTTTAAAAATACCTATCAATTCTGTTGTTTTATTTTGCATAAAAAACTGAACAAACATGGTGTTAGCATCCTCTTGGTTAAATGCTTGCAGTTGTGTTAATGATTGCAGTATATTGGCTCTTGCTTCGGTTTCATTATCGTACATTTTATCAAGTCCAGAACGGTAGTAAGAGTATATGACATCGTGGATGATATTGTAGCGATTATTAACCAAATTTTCATTTAGCCAATAACGGTTACGCAAACCATCAAATAATTTCCAGCCGCTTATACCACTTGCTTCCGGTGCATTGTTTACAATATTTTGTGCTTTTTGGTAAAATTTATCGCCGTTTTTTGGGGCAAAAGCGTCATAATCAATACCTAAAATAGTATAGCAATAATAAGCGAGTATGGCAGTTAAATTACCTGTTAAAGCATTGTTACCTTGTACCCTACTATCGTTAAATTCTACTGGTTGAAACTCTATATATTTAAATAACAAATCAGCATCTTGAAAATTTATTAATGCAGCTTGATAGCTACTATTAAAAACTGGCCTTGCTGCTTGCACGATTAGCGAAGCCTTGTAAACATTGGGTTCTGTAATACTTTCTAGATTAATTAAAAAGCTGCATTCTATTTTTTCGTTGGGCTTAAATTGGTCGGTTGTCCATTTTCTGTTGTTGATAAAATTGCTCAATTGGTTTTGTAGTGTGGCAAATACTTTTTTATCAACGGTACTATTTATACGGCTTGCGTTAACAGTAATTTTTGCTTGAAACTCCTGAGCTGAAACAGGCAATGCAATAGTTATAATCAATAAAAAAAAACTTATTTTTTTAAGCATCTATTTTAGATATAATGAATGAAACAATATCTTTCGCCACTTCTTTTTTTGTTTTTGTACCAAAATTTACGACTTCGCCAGATTTATCGAGTATGGTTATTTTATTAGTATCAAAACCAAAGCCTGCATTTTCATCTTTTAATGAATTTAAAATAATACAATCTGCATTTTTATTTTTTAGTTTTAAAAGGGCATTTCCTAACTCATTATTTGTTTCTAAAGCAAATCCAACTAAAAATTGATGCGGCTTTTTTATCTGCCCAAGGGTAAATAAAATATCTTTTGTCTTTTTGAGATTCACTTGCCAATTATCTTCTTTTTTTTTTACCTTTTGATACGCTACTTCTACGGGTGTATAATCTGCCACGGCAGCACTCATCACAGCAATATCACAATTATCAAAATAATAATGAGAAGCTTCGTACATATCATTCGCACTTATTACATCTACCCTTTCAATACCTTTGTAGTTAAGGGTTTCGTGTGTGTTACCAGTTATTAACACAACATCTGCACCTTGCAAATACAATTGCTCAGCAATGGCAAAACCCATTTTTCCACTTGAGTGGTTACCAATAAAACGAACTGGATCAATGGCTTCGTAGGTAGGGCCTGCGGTAACCAGAATCTTCTTATTTTTTAAAGCATTACCCCTAAAAAAATGTTCTATTAAATAGTCAATTATTTCTTCTGGTTCAGCCATTCTTCCTTCGCCAAATAAACCACTTGCTAACTCGCCATTATTAACTTTTATAATGCTGTTACCATAGCTTTCAAGTAATTCTAAATTTCTTTTTGTAACGGCGTGATGCCACATATCTTCATCCATAGCTGGGGCAATTATTACAGGGCAAGTTGCTGATAGATATGTTGCCATCAATAAATTATCGCACAAACCATTAGCCATTTTTGCCAAAGTATTGCAACTTAGCGGGGCAATAACAAACACATCAGCCCATCTACCTAAAGCAACGTGATTAGCCCATTCATCATTACTAGAAAAATCTTGCAATACCTTATTTTTAGATAAGGTGGAAAGTATAAGAGAAGATACAAAATCCTTTGAGGCACTGGTTTGTACAACTTTTACCTCTGCACCTGCCTTTACCAAAAGCCTTACTAATAATATAGATTTATAAGCAGCAATGCTACCTGTAACACCAACTAATATTTTTTTTCCTAAAAGCATTTTATAAATTCAAAGTAACAAAAAACGACAGTATTTCTACTGCCGTTTACAAATGATTTATACAAAATTTATCTAAATAAATCGTTATCATTTTTACGATAGTAAATTTTATCATCCATAAATTCTTGAACAGCTAAAATTGCTGCGTTTGGCATGCGTTCGTAAGCTCTTGAAATTTCAATCTGCTCTTTATTTTCATGCACTTCTTCAAGGCTATCTGTATGGCTAGCAAACTCTTCTAACTTATTGTGTAGTTCTTCACGTACTGAAATATTTATCTGGTTTGCTCTTCTTGAAGCAATAGAAATAGACTCATATAAGTTGCCAGTTTTATTTTTAATATCTATAAGACTTTTAGTTTCAATTACCGCAGGTATATTGTTACTATTAAAGTGTTTTTTTAATTTGCTCATTTTGTTGTGTTTTTAAAAAATTATTTGATTGCAATTTATATTTGTTTACTTCTTCTAAAAATTTACTAGTTGTAAATCGTTCAATAAAATCTGAACATTCAGTCAAAACTTTTTCGTAACGTTCTTTTTGTTTTTCTTCAAAACTAAGTTCTGCGTATTTATAATAAGATTTTATTACTAATAACTTGTATTGATCTGCATTTTTTGAGTCTGGAAAATTTTCTGAAATAGTTCCAAATGCAATTGCTGCTGCTTTGTAATAGCCTAAATTATAATACAGTTCAGCACTTTTGTATTCTTTCTCTTCCAACTTTTCTCGGCACTGATCCATCAAGCCATTTGCTTCTTTTACCCTTGGTGATGTTGGGTGCGTATTGATGAAAGCTTGTAATAAACTCATTGCTTTATTCGTGTTGGTCTGGTCTAACTCAACTTTTGGCGATTGTTTATAATAAGAATAAGCCCTCATATACTCACACTCTTCTGAACGCGTACTGGCAGGAAATGTTTCAGTGAATGATTTGAATAAATTCTCAGCATTTACATAATCCTTTTGGTAATAATAACTGTACGCCAATTTGTAGTACAAATCTTCATATCGGACCGAACCTCTTATATAAGGCGATAAATCCTCGTATAGAATTTGGGCAAAATTATATTTTTTTTCAGTATAAAATTGCTCAGCCATCTTATACTTGTACTCATAATCTTTACTCTTTTGTATTGTTCCGAATTTCGAACTGCAAGAGCTAAAGCCAACCAATAGAATCGTGAAAAGTAAAATCCTGTTCATAGAAGTATTCAAAAATAGTTAATTGTTGGCAATTTAGAAACTCCTGCATAAAATAACAATTGTTAAGGGTTAATTATAACACAAAAAGGCAGTTTCAATATGAAACTGCCTCTAAAATATTTCTAAAAATTACATTTTAGATTTCAAATTTGGGTGGGGGGCTGGAACCATGTTTGGACCATCTTCCATAGTACCTTGTAAGTCAACAGTATTTGCATCACCATCTTGACCATAAACAAATATTAACCTACTTTCGGAAATACCTTGTTTTTCCACTAGATATTTAATTACTGCAGAAACTCTATCGTAACTTAATTGTTGAGCAGCCTTTGATGCAGTAGAACCTACGTAACCAATAACTTTTACTTTACAATCAGGATTTGCTTTTAATTGGGTAGCAGCAGAAGCTAAAACTGTTTCAGCATCTTTTGTTAATCTTGCATTTCCTTTGAATTGTACACTAGGTAAAGCACTTATTGTGCAAGTTTTGTCAGAAGGTGTCATCGTTTTCATGTTTGACATTGCACTCCTTAATTCTGTGCAGCAAGCTGGTTCTGGACAAGTTCCAACGCCATCAGCATTTACAGGAAAACATTTTTGAGAAGTTAACAATTCCTTGTCTTTATAATCTGGAACACCATCCCCATCTGTGTCTTTAGAAACACCATGACTATCAACTGGTGCACCAGCTGGTGTATTTGGCTCAAGATCAAACTGATCTGTAACACCATCACCATCAGCATCAGGTAAAACTACCTTAGGTAATTTCATGTGCTTTGGAGAATTTAGTTCACTAAAAATATAATTGTTTGGATTTAGCCAAAATAAGGGCTCAACTCTTTTTTTTCCTGTTTTACTTTGTGCATTTGCACCTACTTGAATAAAGGCTACTAAGCCGATAATCAATAAAAATTTAATTTTTGCCATGATATGAGAAATTATTTGTTAAAGATTGTTATTCTATTTATTTATTTGTGCTTAGTTTGTTCTAGTTACCCAAGTTAAAATTAAAGCGGATTGTAGAATAACTAAACATATCTCCTCTTGAAAAAGCTACTTTATATCCATCTATGTAATCGTTACCTAACATTGGGGATACAAATTTCTGCTCAATTCCAATATTAAATTTAGGACTAACTTTAAAAGACATACCGCCACCAAAATCAACTGCATGAATTAAAGTTAAATCTTGAATTTGACCAGCTGTTTGACTTTTATTAAAATAACTTAATGTATAATCGCCATTTGATTGCCTAGATTTGTATTGTGTAGCAAGCATTGTATAGCCACCTAGGACATAGAAATCTGATTTAGGATTTCCTCTATAATAGCTTAAAGCATTAAGAGAGAAGATGGCATCAATAGATGCAGATGCTGTATGAACTCTTACAGAAGGGATGCTTCTTCCAAAATTACTAATCCCAGGAATTGATATTACAGAATAATAAATACTACCTCTTAATGAAACCACATGTCCGAGAGCTTTTCTCAAAGACAAAGCACCAACAACACCACCATTATAATTGCTTCCAAATGCATTTTTTGTAAATAGCGGACGATCACCTATTACTATACCATTACCGATACTTAAGCCTAATTCCCAAGCATTTCTCGGCTTAGGTGGATAAGGGAATTGATTGTTTAAAAACTCATTATACTGAGGAATTGACTTTGTCGGGATTTTAGATGAATCTTTCCAATCCCATCCCCAATCTGTTTTTGTTTGAGCATTGCTAGCTAATTGAAAAAAAACTAACACAACTGCTAATAGAGTGTACTTTTTGCTTGCCATAAAATTGATTTTTGAATAATTTTAATATATATCTAAAAAAATGTTCCACACTTGATTTGTGTAATAATTTCTACAAATGTAGCTATTAAACAATAACTACCAAATACGAATGTATAATTTTCTCATTTCCAAAATGACAAATTATCATTTCAAAACGTTGCATTTGTATTTAGACAATTATATTGCACTTCCAAAATGCAATTAGCCAAAAAAATTATTTCAAAAGAACTTGCCTTATTTGAGAATCATTTTAGGGAAGCCGTACGTAGCCGTGTACCGTTATTAGATAGAATAATGCAATACATTGTTAAGCGTAAAGGGAAGCAATTACGACCAATGTTTGTGCTTTTGAGTGCGAAATTGGGTGGCGAAATAGTAGAATCTACTTATAGAGCAGCCTCACTTGTGGAATTATTACACACCGCAACCCTTGTTCATGATGATGTTGTAGATGAAGCAGACGAAAGACGTGGCTTTTTTAGCATTAACGCTCTTTGGAAAAATAAAATAGCCGTTTTAGTTGGTGATTACTTATTAGCCAAAGGCTTATTATTACCATTGGATAATAAAGATTTTGCCATTTTAAGAATTGTTACACAAGCTGTAAAGGTGATGAGCGAAGGTGAATTGTTACAACTTGAAAAATCTAGAACACTTAATTTAAGTGAAAGCATTTATTATGACATTATTAATGGCAAAACCGCGTCGTTGCTAGCATCTGCGTGTGCTGCTGGTGCTTGCAGCACTTTTACCAATGAAGTTGACATAGAAAAAATGCGATTGTTTGGTGAAAAAGTTGGGATGGCTTTTCAAATTAAAGATGACTTATTTGACTACGGCACTGCAGATATTGGCAAACCGACCGGCAATGACATTAAAGAGAAAAAACTAACGCTACCCTTAATTTATACCTTAAATAATTGCGATATAGCCATTAGAAAAAAAATTATTTATATCGTTAAAAACCAGAACACCGATAAAGAGAAAGTGGCTTATGTAATTGATGCTGTAAATAAAACTGGAGGTATAAATTATGCCACAAAAAAAATGTTTGCTTTTAGGGATGAAGCCCTCGCTATTCTTCACACTTTTGAAGATAATGAAACCAGACAAGCTCTGGAAGAATTGGTAAGATATACTACCGATAGAGACTATTAATTGTTTGTAGAGCCTTAATGATGGTTCAATTCATGTTTATTAAAATTCGTGTAGGGACATTTGTTTAAATTGCCCAATAGAAAATCTAAAAGTACAAGTGTACGACGCAACGATGTTAAATAGTAGCAATGCAGATTGTTACCAAAAAAAGAAATGCAGAAACGCTGGAAAATATTATCGGCAGAAAAGAGCTTGACTAATACTCTCACTGATGCTCTGAAAGTTAATAAAATTTTATGTGAAATACTTGTGCAACGTGGCATTCAGAGTTTTGAATCTGCTAAAAATTATTTCCGTCCACAGCTGTCCGAACTGCATAGCCCTTGGCTAATGAAAGACATGGCTAAGGCTGTTACAAGAATTGAAAGTGCTTTTGAACACAACGAAAAAATATTAGTTTTTGGTGATTATGATGTGGATGGAACAACGAGTGTAGCCAGCATGTTTCAGTTTTTAAAAGGAATTTACCCCAATGTAGATTATTATATACCACATCGTTATAAAGAGGGTTACGGGATAAGTAAAATGGGTATTGACTATGCCAAAGAACAAGGCATTACACTCATTATTTCATTAGACTGCGGCATTAAAAGCGTTGACCTTGTTGGCTATGCAACAACTTTAGGAATTGATTTTATTATTTGCGACCACCATTTACCAGATGCGGTGATACCAAAGGCTGTAGCTATTTTAAATGCTAAACAAATTGATTGCGATTACCCATACAAAGAACTTTGTGGCTGTGGTGTTGGCTTTAAATTAATGCAGGCTTTAAGTGAGCATTTTAAGTTGCCAGATGATAGCTATTTACAGTACTTAGACCTTGTAGCAACAGCCATTGCAGCCGATATTGTACCTATAACTGGCGAGAACAGAATACTGGCATTTTATGGCATAAAAAAAGTAAACGATAATCCATGCGCAGGCATTAAAGCATTAATACAATTATCATCGGTAAAAAAGCAAATGCACATTAACAATTTGGTGTTTGTAATAGCTCCACGAATTAATGCTGCGGGTAGAATGGATGACGCTAGAAAAGCAGTGCACTTATTCATTGAAAAAGATTTTACAAAAGCGTTAGAATTTGCTGAAATACTTCAAGTTGATAATCTTGATAGACGTGAAGCTGATACCTCAATTACTGAAGAAGCATTGGCTATGATTGAAGAAAATCCTGATATGCTTAACCGTAAAACGACTATAGTTTATCAACCTCATTGGCATAAAGGTGTGGTTGGTATTGTAGCAAGTAGATTGATTGAAACTTACTACAGGCCAACTATTGTACTAACCAAAAGTGGTGATGTAGTTGCTGGTAGTGCCAGAAGTGTTGCAGGGTTTAATTTATATGAAGCCATTCATGCTTGTAAGGATTTTTTGCTAGGCTATGGTGGGCATTTTGCAGCAGCAGGAATGACTTTACTACCGGAGCAAGTTGACAACTTTAGTAAAGCCTTTGAAAAAGCTGTGATAGCAAGCATTACGCCCGAATTATTGATACCTGAAATAATAATCGATGCCGAAATAAAACTAAGCGACATTACACCATCATTTTACAATATTATTTGCCAAATGGAGCCATTTGGCCCTGACAATATGCGACCTGTTTTTATATCGAAAAAAGTGGTGGAAACTGGCTTTAGCAAAATTGTAAAAGAGCAACATCTAAAATTTTCGATTAGGCAACAAAACGTTATTGTTTCAGGTATTGGTTTTAACATGGCAGATAAGTTTCACCTACTGCAAATGAAAGAACCATTGGACATAGTTTATACTCTTGACGAGAACGAATGGAACAACGAAAAAAACATACAGTTAAAAGTGATTGATATTAAATTGAGTGTTACATAAATGTGTCATAGTTCAACATTAGTAGAAAAAAATATTGCTCAAAGCAAAACAAAGCCCCACTTCTCAATGAGGCTTTGTTGGTATAAAGTTCAATAAAGAAATATTAAAGTTTAGTTGTTTTAAACTTCAAGGTTACAAAATTCACATCAATTTTATAGTTACCACTCAACGTTGGTGCAGGGAAATTTTGTGCAAGATTATAGCCAAAATCTCCACCAGCATTTAAGCCAGCAACGCTATTATTTGCAACAGCATATTTATTACTCCAATCACCATTTACAGGCAATAATAAATATTCCTTACCACCAATTACATTGTTTAAAGTCAAAGTAAATTCTGATGAATTTAAACGTGTAAATTGCTGTGTTGGTGTAGGTACTGGGTTATTCCATCCACCTGGTGTTGCATCACCAACAATAAACAAATTATTTGGCAAGGTAGATGTATAGGGTGTTATAGTAAACTTACCAGTTTGAAAATCAACTACAATTGTATAAAAACCTGTTGTAACAGGTGCTTTGAAATTATCGCTTAGGTTATATCCAAAATCACCACCTGCATTTATACCAGCCACATTGTTATTGGCTACAGCATACTTATTGCTCCAATCGCCATTTACAGGCAACAATAAAAATTGATTTCCGCCATTCATTTTAAACACACCAGCAAAAGTAGTTTCATCTAACCTAGCAAACTCTTGACTTGGTGCAGGTACAGGGTTATTCCAACCACCTTGTGTACCATCACCTACAATAAATAACTTGCCAGAAGTTGGTAAAGCTATTTTAGGAGGTACTTTATAAGGTGTCATTTTAACTTTTAGTGTGTTTGACTTTATTTCATTATTATTATTAGCATAAGAAGCTGTGACACGAATATCCATATCATAAGCTACCCCTATTTTAAAATCGTATGCTAGTAGGATGGCGTTAATTTCTCTACCAGTAAAAGCGGTGCTTAAATTACCTTTAATAGTACGAGACACAGATTTAGAAAAGTTTCTACCAGCAGAATCGATTTCTATCACATATTTAGCAGTGCTAGAATCTATTGCAAATTCTGGGTAAGTCCACGAAAATGTAACCGCGGTTTTAGCAGAATCTGTAGGTAAAACTGCAATACTTGAAGCAGATGCAGATAATATAATAGAAGAACCGCCTTTGTAAAATGGTAAACTATCTACCTTTTCGCAGCTAGTAAAGGCAACTGCCAATACAAACATTACCAGAAGAATTTTTGATAAATATTTCATGTTATTTATTTTTAATTTATTTTTTAACGTGGTTTTTACACTCATTAAATTTTTAGCCCAAAGGCAAAAGATTATTACTGCACTGTAAATTTTCCTGTCTTAAAGTCAACAGTAACTTTATAAGATTTTGTTGCCGGCGGTGCTAACAAATCATTCCCATTAGGTTGAAAATCATCACCAAAAACATTATTAGCATTACCAGCAGCAACACCGCCATATTTAGCAGACCAGCTACCATAAACAGGTAATAGCAAATACGATTGACCACCCGTTAAAGTAACTGTAAGTTGAAAAACGGTTGAACTTATTTTAGTAAATTTTTGCGTAGTGCCAGCCCCGTCAGAAGCACAACCACACTGCCAGCTTAAAGGTGTTGCTGAACCAGTAATGTACAATGCCGTTGGTACAGAAAACTTTGTATCCAAATAAGGTGTAACATTTAACTTAATGATGTTAGAATATAACGCCGCACTGTTATTAGCAAGGCTAGATTTTATCCTTATTTCTACCGAGCCAACAATGGCTTCTGTTAAACCCAAAGTTAATAATGCAGTATTTAAATCTTTAACTGTAAGAGTAGAAGATAGATTTTTAGAAATTGCAATTTCTTGAATTTTTGACCCCTTAAAATTAGCATTGGCAGTATCAATCTGCAAAGTATACGATACATCTTGCGAACTAATACCTGTTGTTAATTGGTAGTTAGGGTTTGTCCACGAAAAACCAATCGCATTAGCAGTTTTGTTATTAATGTCAAGTATCAATGGTGCAGTTGAACTTGCGGTGAGTAGAGGGGCAGTACCACCTTCGTAGAAAATCTGATTTTCATCTTTTGTGCAAGCAGAAAAAGTAGCTGCTAGTAGCAATGAAAAACTGAATAATTTTATTAGCTGTTTCATAATTTTTATGTTTTTTATGTTTAGCAATGATTTAAATTAATAACCTGGGTTTTGTTCTAAATTTGGATTTGAGGTACGGTTTGCAGCAGGTATTGGGAAAATATTATACTTAGAATCAACTGCAGTACCAGATGCAACACCACCTTTAAATGGCCACAAATATGTATTGGTTGTAAGTTGACCGTAACGCACTAAATCGGTACGTCGGTGACCTTCCCAATACAACTCACGGCCTCTTTCATCTAACACTTTTTGCAATGTAAGATCAGATAGTAAAAATGGTAAAGCAGCAGCTCTAGTTCTTATATTATTAACGTAAGTTAAAGCAGTTGCAACATCGCCACCAGCTCCACCACGCAAAACAGCTTCTGCATAAATTAAGTACATTTCAGGTAATCTGAAAACCGGGAAATCAACATCCGAAAAATTACCATTTATGTCTGAAACTTGACTTCTATCGGACTTGATGTTACGATACTTATTTACATGCAAACCATTATCAAAAGATGTTATATCAGTTATAACACTTTGTGAAGCAGTAGCTCTGTATTTGTTAGTGTAAAAAGGCGCACCACGTTTATCGCCAGTTACAGTGGTATCAATATCACCAGCACCATTTTTTGGAAAAAGATTACCCAAAGCAGCAGTAGCACGGTAGCCATACCAACCACCACCTACACCGTAATCAGAAAAATCATCACCACAAGAGGCATGTACAAAAAATGTAGTATTGCCATAAGCTTGTGTACGCAAACCATCGCAAGCAACAGCAAACATAAATTCATCTTTTTGCTTGTCATTATCAGCCAAAAACAGGTTGCGGTAAGTAGGCCTTAAACTATAGCCACCTCCAATAACTTTTTTAGCATAAGTAATAGCTTCTGTATATTTGGGAGTACCAGTATAAACGTTAGCGTTTAAATACATGCGTGCTAATAGAGCCCAAGCCGCACCTTGATCTACCCTACCATATTCAATGGTTTTAACTGGCGCTAAATCAGCATCAATTGCTTTTAATTCAGTTTCTATGTAGGCGAATAAATCAGCTCTTTTTTTCTGTTGAGGCAAGTTGGCACCAATTGCATCATCTTCAGTAATAAAGGTTGAATTACCAAACAAATCCATCATTACCCAATAGTTAAAGGCACGTAAAAATCTTGCTTCCGCCCTTGATTTTTTAATATCTGCGGCATCGGCAGTACTAATACCACGTGCAGCAACTTTTGCATCAGTCGCTTCTCTCAAATATTCATTTATCAAGGTAATGTTATAAATAGGACGAGCATATATACCTTTTAAAAATGGGTCAGAACTTGTCCATTTCAAGCTATGAAAATCTTGGATTGTTTGGTCGTTCCAAGCCACAACTGCTTCATCAGTTGGTAACTCTTGACAGTTAAAAAACATGCGGATAAATGCTACTTGAGAGCCCTCATCTAAGCCACCGCTAATATCGGGTGCACCAGCAGGGCCTGCATTACCTGTAATGGCCAAACCTCCATATATTTTTGCCAATACTGATTTGTAACCCGCAGCTGTTGCATAAGTTTTTTCGGGTGTTAAGTCGTTCTGTGGAAACAGATCTAATTTTTTTGCACATGATGTTACAGTTATTGCCGCAACTATTGCAATGGATAAGTTTTTTATTAAATTACTTTTCATACAAGTGATAATTTATTATTTTAAAAATCGAAGTTGAAACCTAGTGAGAAAACACGTGACCTTGGATAAATGGTATTGTCAACACCAGAATCATTTGAATTTTCAGGATCTAGACCCTTGTATTTAGTAATAACAAATACGTTTTGTACGCTTGCAGCAATACGTAACGATGCCTTTTTATTAAATACTTTTCCTGCACTGTAGCCAATATTAATATTATCTAAACGGAAAAATGAACCATTCTCGATATAATAATCTGACAAATATCTATTATTGTTAAATCCAGTTTCTAAATAATTGCGAGATACGTTACCAATAAAGTTGATAGGGTTTTTAGCCGCCCGTAACACACCATTATTAGAGTTAAAATTGTTATACAAATAACCACCCAACGAGCCATGTGCTGCTAAACCAAGTGACCATTCTTTATATGCCACCTGCGTATTTAGACCAAGTAAAACATCGGGTGCTGGTTTTTTATAGTAATAGCGATCAGCATCATTTACTTGGCCATCTCTATTTATATCTTCATACAAACCTTCAATTGGTTTACCTGAGTTTTTATCATATATCTGCTTGAAGACATTAAAAGTATAAGGGCTATATCCAACTGCAAATTTGCCAATGTTGTTACCCGTACCACCACTAATGCCACTCACATCTATACCTGTAAAACTGGCATCTTGTTGTTTTAAAAGGTTGGTAATTTTAGATTTATTATAGGTAACATTAAATCCGAAATCCCAAGTAAGGTTTCTGTTTTTTACTGGTGTTGTATTGATAGAAACCTCAACGCCGTTATTTTCTATATTACCCACGTTTGTCAATAATGTGATGTCAAAATTAGCTCCAGGTGCTACTGGTACAACACTTAACAAGTCTTTTGTCTTTTTGTTATACACCTCAACTGAACCAGAAATACGACTATTAAAAAATGAGAAATCTAACCCAAGGTTAGTGGTGGTTGTAGTTTCCCATTTAATGCTTGGGTCGTAAGCTGCTGGGCGTAAAAAGCTATAATAATTACTACCAAATTGGTATTGGGCAGTTGAATTACTTTGAGAATATTTAGGTAAATAACCATAGTAACTAATGCCATCTTGTTGGCCAGTTATACCCCAACCCACACGTACTTTCAATTCGTTAACAACATTACTGTTCTTGAAAAATTCTTCTTTCAGCTTCCAAGCACCAACCACTGCAGGAAAATATCCAATTCTGTTATCTGCCGAAAACTTAGAACTAGCGTCTCTACGAAGCGAGGCGGTTAGCAAATATTTATTGGCTAAGGTGTAGTTAAGTCTTGCATAATATGACTCTAATCTATATCTCGGCTTATCTGTTAAAAAAGTTGGTTCGCTACCAGCAAGCGTATCTTTTTTTAGTGGTACAGAGGCATCTGCAATTGCCCTGTAGCTGAAGCTTGGGAAATTTGATATATTAGTTAAAAAATCTTGATAGCTATGGCCTACCAGTACATCTATTTTACTATTAATACTTTTTACATCTTTAGTATAAAACAACGATACATCAGCCAAGGTATTTTTCTTACCTTGCTCGTAATAGCTTCTACGACCGCCAGTTTTATAGTTCGTTGCTGAAATAGAATCCACATTATCTTGTCCACTACCATTTGTGTTATCCAAACCAAGGTTCACTAGTACATGCAAGTCAGGGAAGAAATGCAGTTTATAATCTAACTGAATATTACCAATAAACCTGTTAACAGTAGACTTGTTATCACGTAAATTCAACAACCCTAACGGGTTACGAGTAGCTAAATCAATAGGCTTGTTATCTATTTGTAACCATTCATAATAACCACCGTACTTATTGGTTGCATTAACGGGTTGTGTAGGGTCAAAAGAAATGGCAGAACCAACTGCACCACCGTTTGCAAACGTATTGTTGGTAGATGCGTATTTAAGGTTAAGATTAACCGCTAAATGATCGGTAAAAAACTTTGGTGATAGATTTAAGGAAGTTGATACCCGTTTAAATAAATCTGTTTTTAAAATACCATTTTGATTCAAATAACCGAGTGATACTCGGAACGGAATACTTTTAATACTACCAGATGCACTGATACTGTTATCTATAGCAAAAGCCGATTGAAAAATTTGATCTTGCCAATTTGTATTTGCTGTACCCAATAAATTCTTGTAGGTATTATTACCAGTTGCAACAGCATCTGCAGTAATGATATTTCTTATTTCATCGGCTGAAAGTACATCTACTTTTTTTCCAATTATACCCACAGAAGCCTGTGTATTAAAGTTATATTTTATTTTGCCTTTGGCTCCCTTTTTTGTGGTAATAATCAATACACCGTTGGATGCCCTTGAACCGTATAAAGCCGTTGCAGATGCATCTTTCAATACGCTCATGCTTTCAATATCGTTAGGGTTAATAGTATTTAATAAATTCCCCGAACCAGCAATGCCATTACCTTCCACTGGCACTCCGTCAATAACAATCAAAGGATCGTTACTTGCGTTTAGCGAAGCACCGCCACGTATACGTATTCTACTACCGCCACCAGCAGAACCACCACCAGAAGTTATTTGTAAACCAGCCACTTTACCTTGTAATAATTGTTCAGGTGAAGCGATATTACCTTTCTGAAAATCTTTTGATGACACTGATGTTACAGCTCCTGTAAGGTCGCCTTTTTTACGAGTACCATATGCTACAACAATTACTTCATTAAGCTTACTGTTAGTTTCCTCAAGCATTACTGTTATAGGTCCATTCGCAATAGCAATTTCTTTGTTGGCAAAGCCACTATAGGAAATAACTAAAGTAGTAGCACTTGCTGGCACCTTAATTTTAAATATTCCATCGGCACCTGTTTGGGCAAAAATTTTTGTGCCTTTCACTTGCACAGTGGCACTTGGTAAGCCACTACCATCTTTTGAGTCCGCTACTTTTCCTGTAACTGTTTTGTCCTGGGCGTTTGCAATCGTTGCAAAAGAAAATGCCAACAGGGCAATTAGCAATCGTTTTAAATTCATAATGGTTGGTTTACGTTTAGAGTGTAAAATTTTGTGTTCTATAATTGGTATTGTTTTTACATGAGCTTTGTACTACTATGTGGTATTTTAGTATTTGGTTAGCGCCTTTTAAATTTATTTATTATAAGCAGGTAACCATAACCAGTATTTTGAAATTTACATAATCGATAGCTTTAATGGTATAATTGTAAATAATTTGGTACTACCACAAAGGGCACATATTTGGAAAATGAGAGGCAATTTGACTTTCATATAAATAGTTACAATCGTTATTCTAACAGACAATTATTTAATGTGTATTTTTAACACATTATAATATTCTACAAAAGTGTGTACTTTTTACATAATAGAAAAATAATTTTTAGAATTTAAATAAATAATCGGGAAAATATTAAACAATAGTTGCCAGACGATTGGCAAAAAGGCATAACATTAAAATTATTTGTATTTACCAAACCCTTTCTATATTTCTAGCATGAAGAACAAATTTCACTTCCTTCAAATGAAAAAACCATTGAACATAGTTTATATTTTTTAAGTATTCTGTCATAATTATCTTATACTAATTCTGACCGCAGAAATCACCAAATACACTGAATTTATATACTAAAATGTTTGGGCATTTTATAAGTTA
>JAYVNQ010000009.1:0-22359 GCA_043758365.1 Chitinophagales bacterium | reverse complement strand
TCAAAGCACTATGAAAGACTAAATGAAACAAGTGTCGCAATGGTGCATTTATCAGCTATAAGGATTATGCTGAACCGTTTTTAAACAGCTTCTAAGTGTATATTATTGCTCATATAGTTTTTGTTTGTGTATTTTCTAATTCTGTTACTAAAGGTCAGATTAGAAAATACGACAAGGAACTATGTTTTGGTAGATTTATTGTTAGCTTTTGTTATGTTGTATTGGTTACTTTCTATTTGCGTTACTACACAACGTATTTACCGTATCATACCCTATCATTGGGTATCATTGGCTATCATACCGTATCATTAGTACCCTCTCTATTTCTGTTTTTGACACCAATTTTTGAGTAGTAACCCTATTAGGGATGATTATTTGGCTACTAAAGGCTAATATAGGCAAGTAAAAGCAACTACAATCGATTGATTATCAGTGGGTATCGCTATAAACAGTGCAGTACACGTGCGGGGGCTATTTCCCAATGCAAAACTTACTAAATATAAAATCTAGCTGATCGTCGTTAGAAATCTCACCAGTAATTAGTCCTAAAAAATGTAGACTTTGGCGAATATCAAGTGCCAATAAATCACCAGGAATTTTATCATCTAATCCTTGTTGAATATCATGCAGCGAAGCTGCTAATTGCTGCAATGCCTCGTGATGCCTTGCATTAGTTACAATCGTTGCTTCTGTATTAATATTACCACCAACGGCTTGCTGTACAAGGGTTTGCTTTAATGTATTAATATTATTATTGCCTTTGGCCGAAATGAAAATTGTTTTCGTAAACGATGCATATTGTTTTTGCAAATTGTTGTTTACTTCATCAATTTTATTACCCACAAGCAAGTAATTTATCTGCTCTTTTTCAAAGTCAAGTACCACATTTTTAAGTTCTTCAATTGGCATCGTATTTACATCAAACAAATACACAACTACATTGGCTGAACGCATTTTTTCAAAACTTTTTTCTACCCCAATACTTTCAATAATATCGGTGGTGTGCAATCTAATACCAGCCGTATCTATCAACCGAAACAATACCCCATCTATGTTTAATATCTCTTCAATAGTATCTCGTGTGGTACCTGCAATCTCACTTACAATGGCTCTATTTTCGTTTAATAAAGTGTTTAATAAAGTTGATTTTCCAGCATTTGGTTTGCCAATAATAGCTACTTGAACTCCATTTTTTATCACATTACCTAAATGAAAGGAGTTAAGTAGTTGTGTAGTTGATTGATTAAGTTGGCGGATTAATTTTGAAAGAGCCGTTCTATCAGCAAATTCAACATCTTCTTGGGCAAAATCAAGTTCTAATTCTATCATCGCAGAAAAGCGGATTAACTGTTCACGCAATTCGCTCAATGATGATGAAAAACCACCACGCATATTTTTCATAGCAGTATTTCTACTAGCTTCTGTGTTACTTGCAATCAAATCTGCAACTGCTTCAGCTTGCGTCAAATCCAGTTTACCGTTTAGAAAGGCACGTTGGGTAAATTCACCTGGTTTAGCAATTCTGCAGCCTTTTTTCACTAAAGTTTTGATTATCTTTTCTTGAATAAATGGAGAGCCATGGCAACTGATTTCTATCACATCTTCACCTGTATATGACCTTGGATTTTTAAAAATAGCCAACACTACTTCATCTAACACTTGATGGTCATCTTTTAATAAACCAACTAACAAAGTATGGGAGTTTTGTAGGGTTATTTTTTTTGAAGGAAAAAGTTCATTCAATATGCTAAAAGCATTGCTACCACTCACTCTTATCACACCAATAGCACCAATACCTTGTGGCGTTGCTAGTGCTATAATTGTATCATCCCAACCAGTTAATTTGCCCTGCATATCATCTACTATTTACACAAAATTAGCCAAACAAAAACGATAGTTGGTAAGGTTACTAACTATCGCAATCAAGTATAAATGTATTCTACTCATTATCATCTACCATAAAGGTTACCTGCTGCCTAACCCTGTAAGCAACCTTGCGTCCATTTTGTATAGCAGGTTGCCATTTGGAGCCTTTTTTTATTATCCTTATGGCTTCTGCTTCAGTGCCAAAACCTGGGGTATTTTCTGATTTCACTTCGCTGATATTTCCTTCTTTATCAACCACAAACGAAACCATTACCGTGTATTTACCAGACTGTGCACCATTTTCAGCTGGAAGGCTTGCATTTAAGTTTTTTTCTAAATATCTTTTCCAAGCATCAAAGCCACCAGGAAACTGAGCAGTGATTTGAACATCATACATAATTCCCTCATCCTCCGCATCATTTTTTTTAGGAGATACTACACCATCAAGCGTACCTTTTTGAATTGGCAGTGCAATAAAATCATCCCCAAGTTTATCACCAACAATATTTGAAGCACCATTTTTTACGTTTTCTAATTCATCTATTGGCTTCATTATATCTTCAGGCTTCACATCAATATCAGCGGTAATAATTGGTATAGTTACTTTAAACTGCTGAACTGGCTTTAATATTTTAGACTCAAGTAATTCTTTTGGTAATTCTGGCTTTGGTACAGCTTTGTATTTAAGATTTTTCAATTCTACATCTTTTACAAAAACTGGTGCTATACTGTTTTTTTTCCATTTGCCAATATAGACCCCATTGTAAATAATAAGCAAAACACAAACGTACCACTGAGGGCATAAACAAGACGTTTGTTGTAATTTTTACGAAGGTCGTAAGCACCATAATTTTTGTTGCGACCATCAAATAAAATGTCTAAAATGTTGGCGGATAAAATGTGTTGTGTTTGCATGATTATAAGTTTTTTAAATGAGATACTTATACCATCATAGTTCCACAAAATGTCTAAAATTATTTTTTTAAAAAATTATTACTAACGTTGTAAGTCAATAGTAACAAGTATTTCAGTAGTTCGCATTAGCTATAAATAAAAATGCCCTTCAAATTATTGAGGGGCATTTTTATAAATTTATACAATTACAATGAGTTATTCCTCACTTACTTGGAAGGTAATTGCTTGCCTTTTGCGGCTAGTTACTTTTCTGCCATTTTGAACTGCGGCAGTCCATTTGGGACCTTTTTTAATTGCTTTAATCGCTTCATCTTTTGTACCATAACCAGGGTCAGTATCAGCAGTTACCTCACTTATATTTCCCTCTTTATCTACAATAAAACTTACCATTACAGTGTATTTACCAGGAGGTGCCCCATTTTGATTTGGCACATCGCTATTAAGGTTGCGTTGTAAGTATTTTACCCAAGCTGCTTGGCCACCAGGAAACTCAGATTCTATTTGTACTACTGTAAATACTTTATCGTAATCTTCCTCAACTTTTGGTGCTGCAACCACACCAGTGCCTTTGCTTTCTACAGGTGGTGCAACAATTCCTTCGTCTTTTGTTCCCTCTTGATTAATAGTACCAATTTTGGTTTCTGCTAATTTTTCTTGTTCTGGAGGAGGTTCTTTTACTTCCTCGTCCTTCACAATTTTAGGGGGTGTGAACTTTGTTATTTCCACTTTTGGGGGCTCTACTTTTGGAGGTGGTGGAGGCGGTGGAATTTCAGGCTTTTTTTCCTCCTTTTTAATGTCCTCCAATGATACGTCTTGCACAATTATATCATTCTTTTTTTCTTTTTGAAAAGAATTTGCAAGAATAGACCCTATAAATAATAACAAACACAATGCTATTGTACCTAGCAAGGCGTAATTCATACGTTTATTATAGGATTTGCGAAGATCGTAAGCACCGTAATCCTTATACCTACCATCAAAGATGATGTCAAGGATATCTGCTGACATAATTTTATTAATATCCATCTTGTGTTGTTTATTATAAGATACAATTAGTGGAAAATTCCACAACTTTATTTTCCTGCCGGCGCTGCCGTAGCAGGACCTTCGGTTATTTTTACCAATTGATTTTCACCATCTGATATATCAACCATTGCATAACGTGTAACAACATTAATTGACATTTCGTCTAAAATGTCCACCACATTTCTATAAGTACTTTCTTCATTGGGTTTAACAATTACAAAAAAGTCTTTAGAATTAGTGTTACGTTTTTTATTAATTATTACGTTTCTAATTTCTTTAAAATTAGATGATTTAAAGTTGGCACCACCAGGATCTAATTGACCTTCGTAATAAAAAACATTATTATCTCTACCCAACATAATTGTTAATGCCCCAGATTCTTTGGTCTTCGTTTGATCCTCTGGATTATCAGATTCTTTTGGCAAATTCAATTTCATGGCCGTTGGTTGGCTCATGGTTGTGGTAAAAATGAAAAATGTAATTAATAGAAAGCCTAAATCTACCATTGGTGTCAAATCTACCCGTGTAGATTGCTTTTTACTTTTTTTAACCCCTGGACCTTTTTTATGGCCACCACCCGAGGTATCCATTTCTGCCATGGTAGTAAAATTTATTGTTTAAATTAATATTGTTTACTAAAGCTACTCAGTTGGCTTACCACCCTTTGGTAATTTCCATAAATCGCTACCATTTGGTACTGATTCAGGATTTGTAACCATTTGAAACTTTAAGAAATCATTTTTCTTAAAAGCGTCAACCACATTTTTAAATGCAGGGTATTTAGAGTCGTTGTCACCTTTTAATAAAAGCCCTTTCATTTGAGAACCTTGATAAGCGTTAAAAACTAAACGCATCCATTCTATCATCTCATTATTTGTACTGTCTTTACAAGGTATTCCAGGTAATAAATTACCTTTACGTTTTTCAACAGGTAAAGCTAAAAATGAAGGTAATTGACTAAATGATGTACCAAAAAATTCAGCTTCTTTAAATGCTTTCACATTTATCCCAAGATTTCTAGTTTGGTTTAATGCTTGTGCAATTGCCTCTTTTTTATTTACATCATCCATAGATAAAAACACTTTTCCATCTTTATCTATTGTAACCATTACAAAGTCCTTATCTGGTGCAATTTTATTTGCAACAGAACTTGGGGTACTGACAGTAATTGCTTCTGATGCTTTGAATTTTGTTGTTAAGATAAAAAAGCTTAGCAACAAAAAAGCCACGTCACACATTGCTGTCATATCAACCGAGGTACTCTTTCGTGGAAGTTTGGGTCTTGACATGGTTTATAATTAATTGATTTCACAAATAAAGATTCAAAATTTCTGTCTTTCCATAAACAATCAAAAAGATTATTTATAGTTAGCAGCAAAACTTTGCGTTAAAGTGAAACCAGACTCATCAACACCATAAGTAATTCCATCAATACGTGTTGTAAATACATTGTACATAATAATAGAAACAGCAGACGTACCAATACCTAAAGCCGTGTTGTACAAAGCCTCAGAAATACCTTCAGATAATTTTGCAGCAGCTTCACCACCACCACTATCACCTAGTGCGGAGAAAGATTTGATCATACCCAACACAGTCCCCAACAAACCTAATAATGTTGCAACAGATGCGATAGTTGATAAAAATACCAAGTTTTTCTCGAGCATTGGCAATTCAAGTGCAGTAGCTTCTTCTACTTCTTTTTGAATATTTAATACTTTTTGCTCGGTAGATAATTCTGTATTGGTAATCATTTCTTTGTACTTGCGTAAACCACCCTTCATTACATTACCAACAGAACCTTTTTGTTTGTCGCACTCAGCAATTGCTTTGTCAACATCTTTATTAGCTAAATGAAACTGTACTTTGCGGATGAATTCTGCAATATTACCAGCACCAGCTGCTTTGTTAACTGTTAGCAATCTTTCGATTACAAAAGTTAAAACGGTTAATAAACAACCAATTAAAATAGGTACAATAATACCACCTTGATACATTTTTGATAACCCAGTTTTAGCACCTTCATGACTTGGCCAAAACCAATGACTACTATCTAAATCGGGTTTAGTAAAATTACTTGAACTACCGATTAAATAACGCCAGATAATGTAACCGGCAAGAATGCAAAATACTGGGGCAAGCGTTGCAATTGAGTTACCGCTTTTTTGAGGTTGTACAGATGTTGTACTTTTTACGGCAGCTGATGCAGCTGGTTTAATGTCAGCCATGATTCGATTGATTTTTGGTTTTAAAAATTACGGTTATTTAAAAAAATTTAGTTTCGCAATGCTACTAAAAAAAGTTTTGAAAAAACAAAACAATTATTTAATAATATGTTGAAAGGGGATAGCAAATTAGGTATTTTATTCAATGCACCAAATTAGTTTTAAAAAACTTACTCAAAAATTTAATTACAAAAGTTTGAAGTATATTTTTTTGGTGGTGAAAAGCAATAATAAAGTGAAATTTAAACAATCATTTTACCATTCATAATAATCAATCTACAAAAAACAAAGCATATTCGTCTCCCTCTTACCTTTAAAATTCATTTTAAAACAGAACTACACTTATGAAAAGATTTTTCGTAGCAGTGGCTTTGCTGGCAAGTGTTGCAGCAATGGCACAACAAAAGGATAGTATACCATCTAGCCCAAGACCCGCAACTGGCTTACCAAACCTTGGGGGCTTTGGTGCAAGGGCAACATCTAATCCAAAACCTTACAAAGAGGTAATAACAGATAAAGCTGTTAGCAAAAAAGGCTTGTTTACCGTACACAAAGTAGAAGACAAATACTATTTTGAAATTAACGACACTTTATTGAACAGAGAGATTTTAGCAGTTACCCGTTTTGCCAAAGTGCCAAGTGGTGCAGGCTATGGTGGCGAAATTGCAAACCAACAAACTTTAGCTTTTGAAAAAGGGCCGAGCAATACCATTTTTTTACGTGTTATAACATTGGTAAGTACGGCCGATTCTACAAATGATATTTACAAAGCAGTCACTAATTCTAATGTAAATAGTATTGCACAATCCTTTCCTATTGCGGCTTTCAGTAAAGACAGTAGCGGAAGTATTATTGATGTAAGCGAATTTTTCAAAGGCGATAACCAACCTATAAGCATCAATGCTAATGCAAAAAGAAGATACAATTTATCAGTGCTTGCAAGCGATAGATCTTTCATACAAAAAATTTCAACTTACCCAATTAATATAGAAGTTAAAACGGTAAAAACATTCTCAGCAACTGCTGGTGGCGGTTTTGGTTTTCCAACTGCACCATCACCATTTCCATCAGCTTCTTTACCTGCGGCTTCACAATCTGGTGCAGTAACAATTGAGTTAAACACATCACTACTAATATTACCTAAAACCCCAATGAAATATAGGGTTGCAGACAAACGTGTTGGTTATTTTACTGATGATTATGTAAAGTATAGAGATGAGCAACAACAAGTTGAGAACAAAGAATTTGCTGTACGTTGGAGATTAGAACCTAAAGAAGGAGAGTACGAAAAATGGTTAAAAGGAGAATTAGTTGAGCCTAAAAAACAAATCATTTATTACATAGATCCTGCAACACCAAAACAATGGAGGCAGTATTTGATTTTAGGTGTAAACGATTGGCAAAAAGCCTTTGAAAAAGCTGGTTTTAAAAATGCAATTGTTGCAAAAGATTGGCCAGCTACAGATACTACTATGAGCATGGAAGATGCACGTTTTTCTGTGATAAGATATTTTGCCTCAAACATTGAAAATGCTTATGGGCCTAATGTACACGATCCACGCAGTGGCGAAATTTTAGAAAGCCATATTGGTTGGTACCACAACGTTATGAAGCTAGTTCACGATTGGTATATGATACAAACTGCAGCTGTAGATCCTCGTTCTAGAAGCATGAAATTTAGCGATGATTTAATGGGCGATTTGATACGCTTTGTATCCTCTCACGAAGTAGGTCACACACTTGGCCTACGACACAATATGGGTAGTAGTAGCAAAACACCAGTTGAAAAATTGCGCGATAAAACTTGGGTGGAAGCCAATGGTCACACGGCTTCTATAATGGACTATGCCCGTTTTAACTATGTAGCACAACCAGAAGATAATATAAGCAAAGCTGGTTTATATCCTCGTATTGGTGACTATGATTTATGGGCTATTAAATGGGGTTATGGCTTTATAGCTGGCACTACCGATGAAGACCAAAAGAAGGCAAGTAGCAAAATGATTATTGATGCTTACAAAGTGAACCCTCGTACTTGGTTTGGCACCTACGAAAGCGGTAACCCAGCTGACCCTAGGGCACAAAGCGAAGACTTGAGTGATAACGCTGTAAAAGCTAGTGAGTATGGTATTAAAAACTTGCAACGCATTTTACCAAAGCTATCAGAATGGACTTATGAAGAAGCTGATTTAAACGAAAATATTGCTGAAATATATACACAGTTGTTGGGGCAGTTTCGTAGATATATGGGGCATGTTACAAAAAATATTGGCGGTATAACTGAGACTTTTAAAAGTGTAGATGAGAAAGGTGATGTGTATGAAGTAGTACCAAAAGCCTATCAAAAAGAAGCAGTAAGTTTTTTAAATAAACAATTGTTCCAAACACCAAAATGGTTAGTTGCAAAAGATATTTGGAACAGGTTTAATAACCCAATTGCTTTGGACCCAATCGCTAATGCACAAGAAAGCAGTTTAGCAAGTTTAATAAGCACTGATAGAATGAATCGTATGCAAATTTGCATGGAACGTTTTGGTACAGATAAGGCATATAACGCTATGGAATTATTATCTGATGTTCAAACAGATTTATTTAGCGAACTAAGCAGTAAAAAGTCGATTGATGAGTATCGCAGAATTCTACAAAAAAGTTATGTGGAAAAATTAAGTAGCATTATTAATCCAAAATCAGAAAATACAAGTTTTGTTATTACTGGTGGTGGAAGAGGTGGTTTTTCAGCAACACCAATAGATTTAAAACGAAGTGATGTACCTGCAATTGTAAGGGCTCAATTAGTAGGATTACGTAGCAAAATTATCGCTGCAATACCTGCTACAAAAGATACGATGAGCAAAGTCCATCTCTTAGATTTAGATCAAAAAATTAAAAATGCTTTAGACCCTAAGTAAATAGTTATTTTCAAAAATATAAAAGCGTTCGGTATTAAAAATGCCGAACGCTTTTTATTTGTCCCACTATTATTTTTTCGGAAATAATTGTGATTTGATAGTTGTTACTTCACCGCAAGAAACTTTATAGAGGAGATGAAAAAAATATTGTTATTACTGGTGATTATCTGTATTGGTTTTGTAAGTAATGCTCAACAAAAAAATACTATTGTGGGTATTATCAAAGATAGTGTAACCAACACTATTATTGAGTTTGCAAGTATTAGCAACATCAATAAAAAAGTAACAATTATGAGTAATACAAAAGGCTTTTTTAAAATAGATATTTCAAAAAATAACCTGCTTTCTATAGCAGCCGTTGGTTATAATTTTGATACTTTACGAATGACAGACGAAACCATAAACATTGATACAATAACCGTTTTTTTACACCCATTATCTAAAAGATTGCAAGATGTAACGGTAAGCTCTAAAACAAGATTTAGCCAATATCAACTAGATAGTATTGAACGCAGAAAAGATTTTTTTGTAAATAGAAGTGATGTGAAACTACCTGTTATTTCTCTGGCTAATTCTGGCATTGGTATGGGCATAAACCTTGACCATTTTTATAATCGAGAAAAACGAAAAAGAAGTGCTTTAGATTTATTTAACGACATGGAAAACGAAGCCTACACAAACTACCGTTTCACGCCTGCAATCATTAACAAATACACAAATTTAGAAGGAGAAAAGCTGGTTGACTTCATGCAACAAGGCAGGCCAAACTATACTTGGTTACGTAGCCATACCAACGAAGAAGATTTGCTCTATTATATTAACGATAAGCTAAAAAGCTTCAATAACAAGAATAAAAAATAGCCCTCGTTTAGCCCCGAAGTTTTTGCCTAGCCTGTATTTCTTTTCTAATAATGGCACCAAAATTTCTATCTGCTAAAAACACTTTATTAGCTCGTTCATCTGTACCTAAAACTTTTTTAAACTCTTGGCTATATTTCTTTTTTATCACCAATATTTGTTCGTCAAAAGCCAATACATCGTCCTTAGTTTCTTGCCTTGTTTTTTTTAATTCTTCAAAATAGGAGTAATAAACTGGCCAAAATTTTTGTGCTTCATCAGTTGAAAGATTCAACTCTCGTGTTATGTAAGCAATCTTTAACCCCTGCACATTTTGACCCATCTTTCCTTTTTGAGAAATGCCTACAAACGATGTGGTAATTGCCAATAATATCAATACAAATTGTTTCATGCTTTATTTTTAAATGCCATTTTTGTTGTTGCTTTTATCCAAAGGTAAGTTAGCCTCTTGTAAATATTGGTTCAACTCTTCGTCAGAAATTAACTTTATATGATCTTGTATTTCAGGTATATTAATCTCTAAAGTGTTTGCGAAATTGGCGTTGGTAATAGAGTTCACATTATCCAAATAACTTACCAACTCATCATTGCTTAATTTATTGATAGAATTTGGCACGTCAATTTTTTTATACGCCGCATAATCTACGACACCTTCTTTATTGTTAATCATAAAAGCACCCGTAGCCAAAATACCTGTTACACAAGCTGCTACTGCATATTTCAGCCATTTTTTACTGCTAAATAACGTGATGATTTTTGCTTGTGGTTGTTGTGTTTGCAATGGACTTAGACCATCGAAATAACCACTAGGAATGCTATAACTATTGTGCTTACTAATGGTGTTTAAAACTGGGGCAATGGTTGCCAATTCATCAAAAACGGAAGTGCTAATACTATTATTCTCCGATGCAATTTTTGATAAAATAGCACCACTTAAATTTTCAAAATAATTAGCAGGCACTGCATAAGGCAATGGCTTATTTTTAATTGAATCTAATGGAATAGCATTTAAAATACTGTTACTCAATTCCTTAAAGTAATCTGCCGAAACCCAATAAGGCATTGCCTTTTCAGCGTCATACAACAACGGTGCAATAGCTTTTATTTCCTCAGTAATATTGTTTTGCTTTTCCATGTTCACTTATTTTATTCTGCTTTCGCCAACAATTAACCATTAATTATAAAGGCTTCAATTTTTTTTGCTGCGTGATGGTAGCTTGCCTTTAAAGCCCCTTCGCTGGTATCTAAAATCCTACTCATTTGCTCGTAAGGCATTTCATCGTAGTAACGCAGGTTAAAAACCAACCTTTGTTTTTCGGGTAATTTTTGAATAGCCAATTGCAATTTCCATTCCAATTTATTGGCATCAAAATTACTGTCAACCTTTATTTTATTGCTTAAGCCACTTTCTATTTCATCAAACCTATCCGTGCCTTTTCGTTTTTTTTGATCTAAAAAACTCAAACTTTCATTGGTTGCAATTCGGTATAGCCAAGTATATAATTGGCTGTCCTCTCTAAAGTTTTCCAAGCCCTTCCAAACCTTAATAAACATGTTTTGCAACACATCGTTCGTATCGTCATGGTCAACAATCATCCGCCTGATGTGCCAATACAACTTTTCCTGATACTTTTTTACAATAGCAGTAAATGCAGGCTCCCTAACAGAATCATTCTTAAATTGGTACACCAACTCTTTATCGTCAGCTAGCATGCAAGGTTATTTTTCTTATACAACATTATTATTGACTGCCTAAACATACCAAAAGTTTAATGCACAAAAAAAGCCTGCAGCAATTGCCACAGGCTTACCCCAAATGCGAAAACAAAAAACACATTTACTTTACAAATATGTTGCTGAATAATTATCCAAAAAATACCGTTATTATGGTATTTTAAGTTTTTGTAACAAGCTTGTGTTTTTAATTTAGCATCGTTCTGCTTTTGGCGGACTCTTGTGCGCTTTAGATTAAATCTTCATCAAACAAAGACAACAAAAAAACCTCTGCAAATTTTGCAGAGGTTCTAATTATAAAGTCACTTAAAATTTTACTATTTTTTTAAGGCTGCGGCCATTGTTTTACCAATATCTGCAGGGCTTGCAACTACGTGGATACCACATTCAGCCATAATTTTCATTTTTGCGGCAGCAGTATCATCTGCACCTCCAATAATAGCACCAGCATGACCCATTCTACGACCTGGAGGGGCAGTTTGACCAGCGATAAAACCAACAACAGGTTTGGTGGCATTATCCCGTATCCAGTAAGCAGCATCGGCTTCCATGCTACCACCAATTTCACCAATCATAATAATACCATCGGTTTCAGGATCAGCCATTAATAATTTAACAGCTTCAACAGTTGGGGTGCCAATAATTGGGTCGCCACCAATACCAATAGCAGTGCTAATACCTAAACCAGCTTTTACGGCTTGGTCGGCAGCTTCGTAAGTTAACGTACCAGATTTTGATACAATACCAATACGGCCTTTTTTGAAAATAAAGCCTGGCATAATACCCACTTTAGCTTCATCGGCAGTAATAACCCCAGGGCAGTTTGGCCCAATTAAGCGGGTATCTTTTCCTTGTAAATAATTTTTAACTTTCACCATATCCTGCACAGGAATGCCCTCTGTAATGCACACTACCAAAGCAATACCAGCTTCGGCAGCTTCCATAATAGCATCGGCAGCAAATGCTGGCGGCACAAAAATAATGCTCACATTGGCATCTGTATTTGCAACAGCATCGGCAACTGTGTTAAAAACTGGCTTATCTAAATGCAAAGTGCCACCTTTATTTGGTGTAACACCACCCACCACTTGGGTACCATACTCAATCATTTGTGTGGCATGAAAAGTGCCTTCTGTTCCGGTAAAACCTTGAACAATAATCTTAGAATCTTTATTAACTAAAACTGACATAGCTAACGGGTTGCATCTTTTTTAATGCAGGGCAAAAATAGGGCAAACGGTAAAGCGAATGGTAATTAAAATAGAGCAAATTGACGGCAACGTTTGCGTGTTGGAATAGCAACACTGATAATACAGGTTTGTAAAAATTGAAACTTATTTTATCTATTTATATTAAAGTGGACTGACAGGATTTTAGCAAGTAGTTTACTGGCTTTTCTTTATAAAAGAATTGCCTTTACCAGTTGCGTGAGGATAGCCAAAAGTAAGGCTACTCCAATAGCTTTGCCAATCGGCAGTAGTATCTACGGTATTCCTTTCCATGTGCACACAACTAATCATCCAACTACCACTTAATATGATTTTTGCCGATATTTTACCCAAATTATTTGTACGCAAATCTGTTAGTTCTGTTTTTTTATTGCCTGTTTTATGCCACAGTTTTATAAGCTTGTTTACCAATGGTTTTCTTTTAAATAAAACAGTAAATTTTACAATTGGATTTTTACCTTGGTAACCAAGATTGTAAATATTTTCATCAGGTATAATGTCTAACGGTAAGGCTGTTGGCTCGGTGGTTTCATCGGTAGTAATTGTACCAACTTGTAGTATTGTTTTTACGCTTCGCTGATAGTACTCTTTACCGTTAATATTTTCCTCGTTATATAATTTTCGGTATGCCAATACTTCATCTAAACCATCTTCTTTTAAATAAGGGTTAAACTTTGCAGGTGCAAGGTTTATGAAGGAATTTTTACTGTTATAAATAACCATGTGCGTTCCTTCCTCTGTTAATTTTAATTGTATGCTATCACCTTTGTTATTGCTTACCAAAGCTGCAACATCAATCTGTTTGTTAGAGGGCGTGTAATGTATCAATTGGTTGATTTTGCTATTATTACCAACCCAATTATCACCTGTAAAATTTTCGCCAACTTTAAATTTTATAGTAGCAGTTTCATCTTTTCTAAAATGATATTGCTGTGGTTGCAGCCAAAATTCATGGGCAATTACAACCAACGATATTATCATTAAACCCAAACAAATAGTGATTTTTTTCATAGCTGCAAAATAGCTTTTTGCTAACATACTACAATAAAAAAAACGCTGCCAAAAATGGTAGCGTTTAGTAGAAAACAGGAAAGGAAACGTTTATTTAAAGTTTGTAGAATTTACGACTTACAATACCAAAGCCTGTACTTACTTTAAAAAAATAAGAACCATTTGTAAGGAAAGAGGTATTAACTTCTATACTGTTATTACCTTGTACCAAATTGATTTTTGAACTCCATTTTTTCTGCCCATAAATATCAACAATGCTTATTTCTGCGGCTACATTATTATTCAAACACCACAGTAAAGCATTCATTTTTAAATGAACAGGATTAGGGTAAACTCTTACAATTTTTATAGGCTCGGATACTGAACCAGCAATTGGAGATAAACTATCACCTAAAACTACGGTTTTACAAATTTTGCTTTCGCAGCCTTTGGCAGTTTTAATGGTTAGGCAAGTATTGTAGATACCAAGTTTTGCATAAGTGTGCGTTGGATCTACAGAATTTGAATTTGTTTCACCATCACCAAATTCCCATTTACGATTTATAATAGTATCGTTTGGTGAATTGATGGACACATTACTTGTGAATTTAACACCAGAAATTTGCGGCGCAAACAAAAAGTAAGCAGTGCATGTAACTGGTGGTGCAGGAGGTGGAGGAGTTACTACTGGCGGCATAACTACAACTGGTGGTGGCAAGCAAATAGTAAAATTACTTTCAGCAACCGAGCCAATAATTTGTAAGGCATTAGTTATAACAGTGCTACAACTTTCAGTTGATACTAGTAATTTTTTAATATCGGTACCAGTGCAATTAACAGTATCTATATAAAAACCCTCTCCGTTTGTAATTTTATAATGACCAATTAAGCAATTTGTATTTGCCGACGAATCGGTATAGATTTTTACATAACGATTAGGTACTCCTTTATTATTGGCGTCTCTTACATAGCCCTTTACAATAACTGTATTGGCAAATGTGGTGAGTGAAATTAAGAGTGCTAGAAGTGTAAAAAGTTTTTTCATGGCATGTTTTGTTTAAGTTTTGTTAACGAAAGATACGATAACATTAAAAAATGTTGCCTAGAATAAATTTATTTCTCACTCGTTGCAT
The DNA here is from genome assembly GCA_043758365.1 of Chitinophagales bacterium. Taxonomy (GTDB): domain Bacteria; phylum Bacteroidota; class Bacteroidia; order Chitinophagales; family Chitinophagaceae; genus Parasediminibacterium. The sequence continues at coordinate 7,474 of JAYVNQ010000009.1, read as the reverse complement.
TAAAAGAAGTGCTAACTATTATCTCACCCTTTAAGTATTTTCTTGTTTTATTTATGCAGCTATAATTGCTCCAGCTAATGCCTTTTTAATAGCAGCTGCCATGGCTGCACCTTTTGCATGAATTTGTTCTTCCGTCCACGAAAGGCTTATCGCTGTTGAGATACAACGGCTCATCACGGCATCGCTGGCACTAAAATCTTGAGTTTGCAAATCGTGTAAGGCATTTTTTTGTGCTTCGCTGATATTGTTTAGCGTTACAGCATTTTGTAGGTGCTGCCATTTGCGGATATAATGCCAATTGTTATCGTACCAATAAAAACTACCTGTTAAAATATTCTCAAGTTTCATTTCTGCAATAGCTGCCCTCATTAATTCCTCAGTTGGTAAAAACCAGCTTAAAAAAGCAAAATTATCACCCTCAGCATCAGGTACAATGCGAAAGGATATTTCCGGGATTTGTTCTAAATAACTACGTAATAATTGATTGTTCTTTTTTTGCATGGCCAGAATGGTTGGTAGCTTGCCTATTTGACCCAAACCAATAGCTGCATGTAGCTCACTTATTCTAAAATTATAGCCAACAAATGGGTGCAAATCTGCTCCTCTATCAATACCTTTATGATCGTGTCCATGATCGGTATAGCCATCACATTTTTCGTAAATATCTTTACTATTAGTCATTACCACACCACCTTCACCACAAGTAATTGTTTTTACAAAGTCGAAACTAAACGTACCAGCGTGGCCAATTGTTCCCAACGCTTTGCCTTTATAAGTACCGCCAATACTTTGGCAAGCATCTTCTAATAATACCAAATCGTGCTCGTCGCAAATATTTTTTAAAGCATCCATATCTGCCATGCTACCACACATATGCACAGGCATAATACAGCGAGTTTTTGGTGTAATAGCATTAATTACAGCTTCAGGATTTAAAGTCAAAGTTTCATCAACATCAACCAAAACTGGAATGGCACCAATGCTTAAAACGGCTTCAAAACTTGCAACGAACGTAAAGCTTGGCATAATTACTTCATCACCAACACCAATGTTTAAGGCACTCATAGCAGTAGTTAGTGCTGCAGTACCACTACTAGTTAATTGGGCATAACCACAACCAAAAACTTCAGTAATTTTTTGCTCTAATTCGTTGGCTTTGAAGATGCCCTTACGTGGACCATCAAAACCATAACGCATTAGAATACCAGTTTCCATTACATCGTTAATATGTTGTCTTTCTTCGGCACCAAAAAGTTCAAAACCAGGCATGGCTTAAAATTAAAAATGAACAATAAATAATTAAAAATCAAAAGTAGATAAATATTGAAACAACAGATTACTGTTTTTGTTAAATGCTTTCGGTTGAAGCCAAGGCCTTATCGATATTGTTTTGTAGAAAAGCGATTTTTTCAACTGCATCCTTCATTTGAATAATTTGGGAGGCAGATTGGGTTTGTTCTGTTGCCAACCAAATAAGTACCATGCTGATATAATCTTGCATATCCTTTCCAGCAAAAGCAGTTTTAAACTCTACAATTTTCTCGTTTATTAGCTTTACTGTTTTGCGTACCACTTCTTCATCTTCTGGTTTTAATTTCAGGCGGTAGGTACGGTCTGCAATGGCAATATTTATGGGAATTAATTCGGACATTTTTAATTTGCAATTTGAAGTTTGAGATTAACTATTAAGCAAACCCAAACATTTATCAATCTCTTTTAGGTAAATATCAATCCGTTTTTCAAGCACTATTTTTTCGGTGTCATCAAACCCACTTTTACTCAATTTTAAAACATCAATTTGTTGTTGGATGGCTTGTAGTTTATTGATTGTTTCAGTTAATTCGTTTGACTTTTTAACCAACAAATTTTTTAACTGTACGTTCTCCTTCTGCAACTGCTGATAATTTTTTAGCAGCTGTTGCAACTTAGTTTGTAGTTGTTGTAATTGGTTATTTATATCACTCATTACTTTATTTTAAAAGTTCAAAATGTAGAACTTTGTTCGGAGCTTCTAAACTCCATCAAACTATCCGAAACTTATCTCTTACTACTTTCTTATTTCAGCCCCTAGTTCAATCTCAAAACTATTGATGAGTTTATTAATCATCGCATCAACTTCTTTATCAACCAATGTTTTTTCCTCATCTAAAAAAGTAAAGTTTACAGCCATAGATTTTTTGCCTTCTCCCAGCTTATCACTTTCAAAAACATCAAACAAACGCATATTTGTAAGCTTATTTATTTTAGCTTTTTGTGTAACAGTTTCTAGCATATCAAAAGTGGTATTGCTATCAACAATCAAAGCTAGATCTCGTTGTACGGAAGGGAATTTAGAAACCTCTTTATACACTATTTTTTTAGTCGTTACTTGTTGTAATAATGTTAGATAATTAATATCAACAAAATACACAGGCTGCTTTATATCAAAGGCTTTCAGCTTAGCATTACTTACCTGTTGGACTAGGCCAATGTTCTTTTTTCCATTATATATACCCAAGCAAAGGACGTCATCAGTTTTTGTAAAATGAACATCATTTAAACCACACAATAGTAGTACTGCATTTGCTATGCCTTTGGCACGATAAAAATCAAATTCAATACCTTTTTCTTGCCAAGTATCTGCATGGTTATTGCCAGTAATATATAAAGCCAAATGCTCGTCTTCATAATAGTTACCAACTCCTTTTGTATGATAAGTTTTACCATATTCAAACAATTGTAGGTTATTGTTTCTACGGTTATTGTTGTAGGCAATACACTCTAATCCTGTTTCTAAAATAGAGGGCCGCATCACATCTAAATCGGCACTTAAACTATTCATCATTTTAACCGTAACAGCCAAAGTAGCGTCATCAAAATAACTGCTGTTGGTAATTGAATTGGTGAATATTTCGTTGAAGCCCTGCCCTACCAAATACATCGCAATCTTATCTTTTAAAACGTCTTTAATCCCTAATGTTTCAACCGCTGGCGACATGGTGATACTTGACGGAATAACGATGTTATCCAACCCATCAATACGTAAAATTTCTTCAACAATATCGGCTGGTAAACTAATATCGGGTTTACTAAAAGGCACCGAAACACGTATTTCATCCATGCCATCTTTTAATATATCAAACCCAAGTGCAGTTAGTATTTTTTTTACAGCATCAACATGGTAATTTTTACCACTTAACTTTTTTAAATAATGATTTTTTAAGGCTACTTCTACCTTCTGTTTAGGTGATGGATAAACATCAATGATATCGCTGCTAATTTCGCCACCAGCTACTTCTTTAATCAATAAAGCAGCACGTTTTAGTACATTAATCGTGTTAGAAATATCAACACCTTTTTCAAATCTTGTAGCAGCATCAGTTCTTAACCCATGCTTTACCGATGTTTTGCGGATGGTTGTGGATGCAAAGCAAGCACTCTCTAAAAAGATTTTTGTAGTAGTAGATTTTATGCCACTTGTCAAGCCACCAAACACACCAGCAATACACATTGGTGCTCCATTACCATCGCAAATTATTAAATCGTCAGCACTCAATTTTCGTTCTTTTTCATCAAGGGTTGTAAAGGCTGTTCCTCCAGGTAAATTTTGAACAATAATTTTATTATTTGTAATAGCTGCGGCATCAAAAGCATGTAATGGCTGCCCTGTTTCGTGCAAAATAAAATTGGTAATATCTACAATATTATTGATGGGTCTTTGACCAATAGCTATCAATTTATCTTGTAACCATTTTGGCGAATCTTTTACCGTAATACCGCTAATGCTAACTCCACTATAACGAGGACAAGATGCAGCGTTTTCAATAGTTACAGCAATTTGTAAGTTGGCATTATCAACCTTAAAAGCATTATTAAAAGGGGTTTTAATTCTTGTTTCTTTTCGGTGATGCGACAGGTAAGCACACACATCTTTTGCAACGCCCATATGGCTCATTGCATCCATACGGTTTGGCGTTAACCCAATTTCAAATATATAATCGTTGTAAGGTTTAAAATACTCTGATGCAGGTGTACCAACTACTACATTTTTGGGCAAAATCATTATTCCCGCATGACTACCGCCAATGCCAATTTCATCTTCGGCACAAATCATTCCATGGCTTTCTGTACCACGTATTTTGGCAATCTTCATTGTCATTGGTTCGCCTGTGGTTGGGTAAATGGTAGTACCAACAGTAGCAATAATTACTTTTTGCCCCGCAGCTACATTGGGTGCACCACACACAATTTGCAATGGTTCAGCAACACCAATATTTACCTTGGTTACTTTTAATTTATCTGCATTAGGATGCTGTTCGCAAACCAAAACCTCACCAATAACCAAGTTTTGCAAGCCTCCTTTTACACTTTCGTATTTTTCTAAACTCTCAACTTCTAACCCAATACTGGTAAGAATTTGCGATAATTTTTCTGGTTCAATCGTTTCGGGCAAATACTCACTTAACCAATTGTAACTAATAGTCATTTTACTAAAATTGTTATGGCTGCAAATATATTAGTTTGGCGATTGAGGTTGAAAATTACCACATAGCCACATAGCCACATAGGCACATAGTAACATAACTCTTTCAATCTTAAAACTATATGCCTATGTGGTGAAACGAAAACTATTCAACAGTTAAATAAGGAGCTATTTTTTGAAACACATCTTCCTTAATAAAAGCTATCTTTTTAATATCGGAAACTGATTGATAATTACCATGTTGGTTTTTATACAATGCAATGGCTTTTGCAACCGTACGATTGATGTATGGATGTGCATTTAACTCAAGGTCAGAAGCTGTGTTTATATTTATTTTAGTAACTGTTGAATTATCTAATTTTAAGTAAGGCAGCATTAATTGAAACGCCGTATCGTTCATGCCATAGGTTTCTTTTATTTGATTAATAGCAATAAAGCCACCCAATTTTTCCCTGAATTTAGCAATACGGTATTGCATGCCGTTTTCCATACCAGGTATGTTACGCATATCATCTGGCGAAGCCAAATTAATATCTACAATATTGATAGTTTTTATAGCAATTTTTTGATTGGCATACACGGGTTTACCATAATTATTTTGGGGCAGATTTATTTTAGCATAAGTCATAATTCTTTCTGCTTCCTGCGGTCGTAAACCCCATATTTTACTGATGTCTTCGGGCTTTTTGAACTTACCACCTTTATTTCTATAATTTATAATAGTATTGATGGTTTTATCGCGTAACCCCAAACGTTTCCATCCAGCAGCATCTAAAGTATTGGGATCAAAATCAAATAATTCAAACTTGGTTTCTATAATAGAATTAGATGGCTGGAAATGATTGGCAAACCCTTCATTAGTGCTATCGTTTACAGAAGAAATAGTCTGTAATTTAGCTACCTGGTCTTGCAAATCTTTATCTATAAGAAGTTTACCGTTATTACTTTTATAAAAGTACGGCAAGGCTATAAAACCACCTATAAGCATAATTAAAATTATAGCTGCCACAGTCTCCTTTTTCGAGAAACAGAAGTAATCTTTAAGTATCTTTTCCATGGTCAGTTTTTAAAAGGCCAATCACTAAAAAATTGTTACGCAACAGTAAGTTTCAGCCCATCATATGCCAGCTGAATTTTGGGGGGTAATTGAGCGTTGATGGTATTATGTAAACCTAACTGGTGGCTAATATGCGTAAAATAAGTTTGCTCGGCATGTAGTTCGTTAGCCATTTCAATTGCTTCGTCTAATGTAAAATGCGATGAATGTTTTTCCTTACGCAAAGCATTTAATACCAACACGTTCGAGCCTTTTATTTTTTCTTTTTCAGCCTCATCAATTCTGTTTGCGTCGGTAATATATGTAAAATTTCCTATTCTAAAACCATAGACTAGCATTTTCATGTGCCAAACAATTATTGGCGTAACAGCAATATCGCCAATCATAAAAGGTGTTTCATCAATTGTGTGTAAATTTATTTGTGGTAAACCTGGATACTTATTCTCAGCAAAAGCATAGTGATAATCTCGTAGCAAAGTTTCCTGCGTTAAAGTATTGGCATAAACGTCTATTGGTTTTTCCTGAAAATAATTGTAAGCTCGTATATCATCTAGCCCTGCAACATGGTCTTTATGAGGGTGTGTAAATAAAACTGCGTCTAACTTTTTATTATTGATGCGCAACATTTGTGTACGAAAATCTGGTGTGGTATCAACCACAAAAGTGGTGGTATCAGATTGTACCAAGATGCTACTTCTAAGCCGATTATCTAATTGATTTGTAGACGTGCAAACTTCACAATCGCAACATATCATTGGTACGCCACTACTGGTGCCTGTGCCTAAAAAAGTAATTGTGATTGGAGGATTTGAAAAAGGCATGGTATAAGTAATGGTACAAATATAATTTAATGTTTAACTAGAAACTTCGGCAGAAGGCAATACAAATTGTTTTACTAGCTCATCATATAATTTTTGGCTGTCGATGGTTAATTTATCAAAGTCAATTTTTATTTGAGGAATTAATTCTATCAAAGTATTCATGCGCCCTTCGGTATCTAAAAACTTATTTAATACCACAATTTTTTTAGCTTCTAGTAAGCACCAACCACTTTGAAAAGTGCCACGTTCGTAACGCATCACATAATTACTTTGGCTAAGTATATTTTCTAATTTATCAAGATTTGTTTGTGTCGGTTTCATGTTACCCCCGGAACCCCTAAAGTGGGGTTTGAGATTGGGTCAAAAGTAGAAATCTATCGCCCAAAAAATTAGTGGTTTTATCCACAATCATTTTCTTATACTCTTTAAATATTATGAGACTTTACTCACCATTTTTATCACAGGCACAATCATTTCTTCTAAACTTATGCCACCATGTTGAAATGTGTTGCGGAAATAATTAACGTAGTGGTTGTAATTGTTTGGATAACACAAAAAGCCATCTTCCTTAGCAAAAATGAAGGATGAGTTGACGTTTGGTACGGGTAAACCAGCTTCACGAGGATCTCTAAAAGCCAATACATCTCTATTATCGTAGTTTAAATTACGACCGTGCTTGTAACGCAAGTTGGCTGTTGTTTGCTTGTCGCCAACTACTTTATGTGGCGTTTTCACACGCACTGTTCCATGATCTGTTGCTACTATTAAATTAATTTTTTTATCAGCAACTTTTTTTAAGGCTTGGTGTAAAGCGCTATGCTCAAACCAACTTTTAGTAATACTGCGATAGCTTACTTCATCACCTGCCAATTCTTTTAAAACCTCCATTTCGGTACGTGCATGGCTTAGCATATCCACAAAATTATAAACGATGATATTTAAGTCGTTGTTCAATAAATTATGCACGTTATTTACCAGATTAACCCCATCGTGGTGATGCACAACTTTTGTATAACTTGCTTTTACATCCTCTCTTTTTAAACGTTTTAATTGAGCCCTAAAAAAGTGTTCTTCAAATAAATTTTTACCACCTTCTTCTTCGTCGTTCTTCCATTCTAGCGGAAACTGTTTTTC
>JAYVNQ010000008.1:0-7744 GCA_043758365.1 Chitinophagales bacterium | reverse complement strand
ACTGTTTTACGCCGCAAGGCTAGTTCTTGACACTATTGGTAAACAGCTGAAAATGAACTACAAAATAGTATAAGTTAATTTTGACTGACTACTTATATGTAAATAAGGAGGCATGATTACTGTTGTACTACTTACTTTTATGACATTAAATAGATGAGACTATATGAAAAAAGGTATTGTACTGTTTTTTGCAATTGCAACTATTATATGTAGTGCAGCAAAAGCCCAACTAATTAGTTACTCTGAGCCTGACAGGGATGACGCTAGAGACATAAATTTTGAGGTGATGGGTAAAATGAATGGGACGTTTCACGTATATAAAAAATATCGCGATAATCATTTTATTGTGCTTTTAGATGGGCAGATGAAAAAGGTTGATAAGGTTAAGCTTGATTTTTTACCTGATAGGATTTTTAATGCGGATTTTTTGCAGTATCAAGACTTTTACTATATGTTTTATCAGTATCAAAAACGAAGTATTGTATACTGTATGGCGGTGAAATTGGATGCAAAAGCAAAGAAAATTGGCGAACCGATTCAATTAGACACGACTGAAATTAATTTTAGTGCATCGAATAAAATTTATACAGTACTTAATAGTGAAGACAAACAGAAATTGATGGTTTTGAAAATTAATAGCCGTAACGAAAAAGTACATTATTTAACAACATCGCTTTTTGATAAAGATTTGAACCTACAAAAGAAAACACAGATTGCTATTCAAATGCCTGGTAGAAACGATGTGATTACAGAATTTCAATTGGATAATGATGGTGATATGGTTTGCGTAAAAACATCTGGCACAGCCCAAAATGACAACGTGAATAAAATAGTAATGATACAAAAGCAAGCACAAGCTAGTAATGTTATTGCAACAGACTTGAATATTAAAGGCATATACCTTGACGATATTAGGGTGAAGGTAGATAATTTTAATAAGCATTATTTAGTATCATCGTTTGGTAGTAAGCAACGACGTGGTAATGTTGATGGCTTGTACTGTTATTTATATGATAAAAATCAACACAAAGAGTTACTAAATACAAGCATTGTTTTTAGTGATGAATTAAGGAACGAAGCAAAAAGCGATGGGGGTGCTAAATTAGCTTTTAATGACTATTTTTTGCGTAACATTATTATGAAAAAAGATGGTGGTTTTATTGTTGCTGCCGAAAGTGTTTATACCTCTTCAAGAGGTGGAAACAATAATAGATGGGATTACTTTGGCTCCCCTTACAACAGTGGCATTTCTAATTATTATTACTATAATTCATCACCTTATAGTTACAACTACCCTTGGAACCGCTACAATTCGTTTAATAATGTGGTGCGGTATTACGCTGATAATATTGTAATTCTATCGATGGATGTAGCTGGCAAAATGGAGTGGAGCAATGTGATTCCAAAATCGCAGTACGATGATAACTCAGACAATTTTATTGGTTATGGGTTAATGAATACGGGGGGTGAGATTCATTTTTTATTCAACTCCCAAGAAAAAAGGCAAATGCTATTATCAGATCAAAGTATTTCGCCAGAAGGTCAAATTACACGTTCGCCTACTTTAAAAAATTTAGATAGAGGCTACGATTTTATGCCACGTCAAAGTAAACAAACTGGTAGCAAACAGATTATTATTCCATGCAGATATAGAAACTACATTTGCTTTGCCAAAATAGATATGTAACCCTTAAAACAAGTGAGCAATAGTGGTTTTTTTATTTAAAGACAAGTCGTTTGTTAGTGTATTTTTTTTAATACTATTATGCTTTGGTGTGCATGCCCACTTACTGATTAGTCCACAAAAAATATTAGCTGTAGAAGACAGTGGTATCATCTCTTTTATTGTAGTAAATTATTTAAAGATATTACCACAAACCTTGCTAACATTGGTTTACATAGCAATTGTGTTGCTACAAGCCATTCGTTTAAATATGTTGTTGAATGAGTTTAAAATGTTTACAGAAACTGGTTTTACAACAGCAATGGCTTATATTCTATTGACTGGATTTTTTTCACAATGGGCAAGCATTACCCCAGCCCTAGTTGCTAATACATTTGTTATTTGGATATTCATTCACCTAAGTAGATTATACAATAATTCATCACCTAAAAGTTTGCTGTTTAACACAGGTTTAGTAATTGGTGCGGCTATTTTATGTTACCATCCTACCGCCATGTTGGTAGTGGTTGTTTTGTTTGCATTAGCCATTGTTAGGCCATTTATTATTAGTGAATGGTTTGTATTATTATTAGGTACTTCTATGCCATTTTATATCATCAGCTCATTATTATTTTTAAACGATAAAATACAGCAGCTTCATACTTTTTTACCTCATATAAAATTTTATATTCCAACGCTAACAACCGATGTTTGGTTTTGGGTAAGCTTAGCTGTAACAGGAGTTCTTTTAGTAGCAGGTTTTGTTACATTAACCAATAATAATAACCGTATGGTTATCCAAATACGAAAAAACTGGAGCATTATGATGGTAATGGCTTTAATACTGGTACCAGTGCCTTTTATATTTCAAAATGCAGGATTAGAAGCTGCCGTATTAAGTGTTGTACCCTTGGCAGCATTAATTTCTAACATATTTATTTACCCAAAGAAAATGCTAATACCCAATCTCTTTTTCTTGTTAGCATTAGCAGTTATTATACACAACAATTGGGTATTGATTAAAAATTAGAATAGCATTAACGGCTATCTAGTTACTTTTACAGCATTCATTTTATTACCCATTAATAACTATAAACTATGAAGTTTGGAGTAGTGGTTTTTCCAGGTTCCAATTGCGATAGAGATATGCAAGATGCATTAGAAAAAGATCTTGGTAAAGAAGTAATCATGCTTTGGCATAAAGACAATGACATAAGCATGTTTACTTACGATGATTGTATTGTATTGCCTGGTGGTTTTAGTTATGGAGATTATTTACGTTGTGGTGCTATTGCACGGTTTAGCCCTATGATGCAAGCTGTTATTGACTTTGCCAATAATGGTGGCAAGGTTTTAGGAATTTGTAATGGCTTTCAAATTTTGTGCGAAAGTGGTTTGTTGCCAGGCGTATTGCTGCAAAATGCCAACCAACAATTTATATGTAAAAATGTGTTTTTGCAACATACAAATGATGCTTTAAAAATACCAATTGCACATGGCGAAGGCAGATATTTTACCGATGATAATACTTTGAATGCTCTGGAAGAAAATGGTCAGATTTTATTCCGTTATTGCACCGAAGCAGGTGTTTTAGAAGATGAAGCAAACCCAAATGGAGCTGTAAGGAATATTGCAGGCATCCGTAATAAAGCTGGCAATGTATTTGGTATGATGCCACACCCTGAAAGAGCCACTAATTCAATTTTGGGTAATAAAGACGGGTTACGGGTTTTTGAAATATTAGGGTTAAATTAATCGCTAATTAAATGATTTTTTGTGATTTACGATGATTGAGAATTCGTAAGAATGTATAAGCCTACCAGTAGAATTAGAAACAAAACAATATGAAAAAAATAATATTAACCACGTTATTCTCAATAGGCTTAGTAGCCTTAAATGCGCAAGTACAAAATCCAGTAAAATGGAAGTACGAGGCAAAAAAGGTTGGCTCTACTTACAATGTAATTATTACAGCAACTGTAGATAACCATTGGCATATTTATTCTCAAAATACTGGCAAAAATGGTCCTGTACCAACCACTATTACTTTTAAAACCAACCCATTAGTAACTTTAGTTGGTAAAGTAAAAGAAGCTGGTAAGCTTGAAAAAATATATGATAAGAACTTTCAAACAGATGTTTTGTTTTACAGTAACAAAGTGGTTTTTATACAAACGATAAAAGTAAAAGCTGGTATAAAAACAAATATTAGCGGCATAGTAGAATACATGGTTTGTGATGATGAAAAGTGCTTACCACCAACCAAAAAAACATTCGATATAAAGCTACCTTAACACATGAATAGACTTTTCTTACTACTATTAACTTTAACCACATTATACTTAAGCACTGCACAGGATGTAAAACCTGTGCAGTTTAGTTTTACAACGCAGGCCGTTAACGACTCTTTTATTAACCTTAACATTACGGCGAAAATTGCCAAAGGCATACAATTATTTTCAGTAAAAAAACGCAGCATTGACGATGCTTTCGTGTGTGCATTAACGCTTGATACCACTAAAAAATCGATTCTAAAACTTACCGATTATATTATAGAAAAGGGTGTGTTACAATTAGTAAAAGAAAACGATACAAGCAACTTTAGATTATTTAGCGATAGCGTAATATACACCTACCAAATACCAATTGTTACCGATAGCGTTTTGAAACTAAAAGGCTCGTTTACTTGGCTTGCCAAATCTGGCGATACTTACCCAAGTGGCGAAGAAAATTTTACGGTTGAAATACAACCAAATAGTATAAAAGCTACTAAACCAAAAGATGATAGCAGTTTGCTAAGCGTGTTTCTACTTTGCTTTGGTACAGGATTATTAGCAATTATCACACCGTGCGTTTTTCCGTTAATACCAGTTACGGTGAGTTTCTTTTTAAAAAGAAGTGGCTCTAGAAAAGCTGGTATTAGAAATGCAGTTATTTACTCATTATCCATCATTGCTATTTACACCATACCAACCCTCATTATTACATTAATTTTTGGCGATAAAGCATTGTACACCATTTCTACATCTGCCATTTCTAACCTGTTGTTCTTTGCTATTTTCATTGTTTTTGCAGCATCATTTTTTGGAGCATTTGAATTAACGTTACCAAATAGTTGGGCTAATAAAGCCGATGAGAAAGCGGGTAAAGGCGGCATTTCTGGCATCTTTTTTATGGCGTTAACCTTGGTAATTGTATCCTTTTCTTGCACAGGCCCTTTAGTTGGCACTTTACTAGGCCAAACCAGCAGCAAGGGCGTAAGCATTGCACCAATTATTGGCATGTTTGGGTTTGGTGCAGGCTTGGCACTACCCTTTTCCTTATTCGCCTTCTTTCCGTCTATGTTGCAATCACTACCAAAAAGCGGTGGCTGGTTAAACTCGGTTAAAGTAACATTTGGGTTTATAGAATTAGCTTTGGCAATGAAGTTTTTATCGAACGTTGACCTTGCTTACCATTGGCATTTATTAGATAGAGATGTGTTTTTGGTAATATGGATTGTGGTGTTTACGTTAATGGGTTTATACTTATTAGGTAAGCTAAAATTCTCTCACGATAGCGATGTAAAATTCATTAGCATACCAAGATTATTTTTTGCCATTATCGCATTTTCTTTTGCATTGTATATGGTGCCTGGTTTATGGGGTGCACCGCTGAAACCCTTATCAGGCTTCATTCCCCCAGCAACAACACAAGATTTCAATTTAGAAAATTTAAAGTACAGTATTGGTTCTAATCAAGCTGCTACAACAAAAAAAAATGCTGCTGAACCACCAAAAAAATACATTGATAAACTGCATGTACCGTTTGGATTAACTGCTTATTTTGATTTAGAAGAAGGCATGGCCACAGCCAAAATTTTACACAAACCTTTGATGGTGGATTTTACTGGTCACTCTTGTGCCAACTGCCGTAAAATGGAAGAGGAAGTGTGGAGTAATCCCGAGGTTTTGAAACGTATGAAAGAAAATTTTATACTGGTAAGCTTGTATGTTGATGAGAAAGAAGAATTACCATTGGCAGAACAATACACTAATAAAAAAGGTGAAAAAATTGTAACAGTTGGCGAAAAAAATTTAGATTATGAATCGCAAAAGTTTAATTTAAATGCACAACCATTGTATATGTTTTTAGATTTAAAAGGTAATGCTTTAAGCAATAAAAAATACGGTTACGATTCAGACATCCCGAAATTCATTGCCCATTTAGATGCTGTAAAAGCAGCTTTTGATAAGCAGCCTTAAGCAGGTTACTTTTGTAAGATGATGCCTGAACGCAACTACAAAAAACAACTCTATATTTTACTGCTAGCTACTGTTATTATTAAAATTATAGTAGCCAGTTTTGTTGAGTTAGGTAATGATGAAGTGTATTATTGGACTTACGCTTTACAGCCAGATTATAACCATTTCGATCATCCACCAATGGTGGGTTTACTCATCCGTTTTACCACTTTAAACTTGCACTGGGCAAACGATATAAGCTTACGTTTGGGAGCAATTTTCGGCTGTGCTATTTCTTCTTGGTTTATTTTTAATATTGGTAGAATAATCGGTAATGAAAAAACTGGTTGGTATGCTACATTTGTTTACAATTGCTCGGTATATGCAGGTATTATTGCTGGTTTATTTATTTTACCCGATAGCCCTCAAATGCCTTTCTACACAGCGGCTTTGTATGTGATGAGCCTGATTGTTTTTAAGCAAAAAGAATTGCAAACTAAGTTGTGGTTATGGCTGGGCTTATTAATTGGCTTGGCTTGTTTGTGTAAAGTCCATGGGCTGTATTTGTGGGCAGGTTTTGGCTTATTCATACTTATTAAACGCAGTAAATGGTTGCTTAATTGGCGGTTATATGCTGGTGTTATCATTATCTTAATCTGCTTGTTGCCAATTGTATATTGGAATATCGAAAACGATTTTATTACCTATAAATTTCATGCAGAAAGGGTAACACATACGGCGATACGATGGAACGATTTACTGCAAGAAATAGTGGGTGAGTTTTTGTATCAAAATCCTGTTGTTTTTATCCTCATTATTACATCGGCAGTATATTTTATTAAGCATAAAAAACTATTGCCAGCTACTACTGCCACTTGGTTATTGTGCATGAGTTTACCCATGATTTTTTTGTTTTGGGGCATAGCCTTGTTTAACCCAACATTGCCACATTGGAGTGGCCCAGGCTATATTCCTTTATACTTTTTAGCGGCCAAGTTTTTAGAATTTACTACAGAAAAAATATACCCATTATTTTTAAAAATTGCTGTTAGTTTGTTGGTAGTTGTATTGCTAGTTGGAGTGCTTGCAGTACAATTTGCACCTATGAATTTTGGTAGCCAAAATAAAGAGAACTATGGTGAGCTTTGCCCCACATTAGACATTAGCGGTTGGAAAGATTTTAGCAACAACTTTAATACTTTAGTAAAGCAAGATATTGCCACCAAAACCATGCAGCCCAATACTGCTATAATTGTGGGCAAATGGTTTCCTGCGGGGCATTTAGAATTTTATACCAGCCGAGTTACTGGGCTTAGGGTTTTAGGCATTGGCAGCTTGGCAGATATTCACAAGTTTGCATGGCTTAATAAACAACGTCCACCACTAACCATTGGCTGCGATGCCTACTGCATTGTGCCATCTAACCTACCATTTAATGTAGCTGAAACTTATGGGCAATATTTTACAACCATCTCAGCACCCCAAACTATTAACCAAGTGCGTGGCGGCAAAACGGTTAGGTATTTTTATGTTTATAGATTAAAAAATTGTAAGCAAGTACCTAAAAGCAGCTTGTAGTAAGTAACCTTGCTTTGTTATGTAATAGACCTCTTCAATAATTAGAATCGTTTTTGTGAGGTTGGGTTAGTGCTTAAAATGGTCATCTATTTTTTGGTTATAAGAATGCTTCGTGCCTTGCAAAGAAAACTGAAAATGATTACAAATTTGTATTGTAAAAGCGGTCTAATATATAACCTACTGGTAGTGGTTCAAAATGTATGCTGTTGAATTTGCAAGTAATTTTTGTAACTATAAACGTCATTGCGAGGCACGAAGCAATCTTATTTTGCACCTAGAC
>JAYVNQ010000007.1:0-2494 GCA_043758365.1 Chitinophagales bacterium | reverse complement strand
GACCAAAGGGTTGAATTATCTAACTTTTTAATGAAAGATTTCATCGAAACCGTTGAATTTATCAACCTATATGAAGCAGAATTGGTTGTTACTTAAATTATAATTCAACAGCGTAATTGATTAGTTTATTATGTATAATACGGAACAAGACTCTAACAATAAATAGGAATAGTTTTTTGAATAACTAAGAAGCTGTTTGGGTTAATTAATATATACCCGTAGCCATTTTTTCCAATAAAATCTAATATAGAAACTTACAATTTTTAGATTGTTTGAATACAAAGCGGGAAATAATACTGTATTAATAAGCGCTTCTAAATTTTTTATAAGCCTATTCAAGCTGTTGCAACTATTGACACGAAAAGGAAACGGATTAAAGAGGACTATAAGCGTAAGATTTTGTGTTTATGGTGTAGTTCTTTTAGGTGGCATTATTGGGGTTAGTGTTTGAGCTTGCAATAGCTATTTTGCTTATTACAAAATGTGATATAAGGGCAGCTTTTTTACGACTGCCCATGCTGTTGAGGCTAATATTCGCTAGGCAGTAGTAGAACCCCATCAACTAGCCAAAGTGTTGCAGTATCGTATAGAAAATCGCTGAATGGTATTTGCTGACTAGCTACATGGTTATCATTACCATCAGTAGCATGGATGACAAACTTGGTTTCTTTTACACGCTTTAATTCCCATACTTGAAAGGTTTCTAACCTAACTTTTTTTTGTATTTGGTAGCTGAAAATAAGGTCAATTAACCAGTAAGCACCGCATATATCAGCCATTTCTTTAACCCCATCAGAGAAAATCATTGTTGACAATGGGTGACGGTAGAAATTTTCTGAACCGTTTGAATTTCCGAATAAGTCGTTTGCATTTTTCATGTAAAAAAATTTAATTATTAAAAGAAAAAAGAGAAAAAAAGAAAGCAGATTAAAAGGCGGTAGGCAGTGCTTCCAATAAGCAACGCAATAAAAGATGGCTTATAAGATTGGGCTGTGTTTATGGCGGAATTTCTTGGAAGTGCTAAACAGCGAGGGTATGTGTAAACCGCCTAGCTTGCTGTCCTTTTTTATTTCTTTAAAAAAAAGACACTCACTAGAGATACAAATAATACCATTGCATTTGTGTTCTGAATGTGTGTGGGAAAAGGAAAAACAGCCTTGAGCCAAAAGAAGCCTAGCCTTGCGGTACACTTATCCGCAATAAGCCTAGCAGCGTAGCGTGCCAACTAAAGACACCAAAGAGAGGAACGAAAGAAGGTGTCTGCGTGTGCCACAATAGGTGCTAACAAAGACAGACCGCAGGGCATTTGTTAGCAACGTTTATCGCAAGGGTTTGGCGTGATTTTTTGTATTGAGCAAAGCGATACAAAAAGCATGACAAACACGAAGCCTATAGTGGCAGCTAGGCACGCAAAAATTATGGGCTGCGAGTGGACAGAACAAGACTGAAAAGCATGTATGACTAAGCTGAAGCGATGGAAGGAATGGTTGAAGTGTTGTGCAGGACACAGGTAGCAGCCGTGAGAATCGCAGGTGGAACTGCAAGAAGTATGACAAACTGGATTAAGCACCCGAAGGGCAATAGAGCTGTGGCAATACCAAAAAAGCAACGCTACAAATGATTGCTACTGCTTTATTGGTTTGGCTTATCTTCTTGCTGACACCAAGAGCCGAACACCTATTAATAAAAGGTAAGAGATATAACTAGTAGAAATCTAATTAAGGCGTACTGTTAGGGATAATTGATATTTTTAAACCTGCTTTGTTTTTTACATCTTTTACAAATGGTAAAAGTGGTATTGTGTAGGTTTTCATATTTTTTTATGGGTTTGACTGAATTGCAAGGATAATTATTTATTAAAGATTGTGCTTATCCTCGTGGAATAAAGTATTAAGCCTATCATGTGCAAGTGTTTCAATGTCTTTTATGGATATACTAAAACGCTTTAAAATATTGAAGGCTTTTACAATATTAGCAGCATCATTTTTAAGAGCAGCTATCATATTTTTATCAATATCGTCAAATATCATTTCTTCTATTGTATAATTGCCAGATAAATATAGTTTAAGCACATTGTAATAGGTATAGTTTATAGGCAATAGTAATTTTTTCTGCAATGCATCTGTATCAATAAATTGAGTTTTTATGGAAAAAGTCAGGCCTCTTAACTTTAATTCATTTTCTTGAACATGAAAAACCAGTTTTTTATCTTGTTCTGACTTTACCACATCTATAATATACCATAGCGGCAATGTAAACTTTACTTTAACGTTAGTTTCGGCTTTAATATTAACGTGCGTACCAGGAATACTTAATGATATAAAATTATTAATAACCGTGATTTCAAGAGTGCTTTTTAGTTTTTTTGCAGCTTTTTCTAAACGTTGAATTTTAACCAATGCGGTCAATAATTCTTTTTTGGTGGTTGTAAATGAGCCAGTAGTTATCATAGAAATTATTAATTACTTAAATCTTCTTTTTGTTTCAAATTCAG
>JAYVNQ010000006.1:0-2501 GCA_043758365.1 Chitinophagales bacterium | reverse complement strand
TATTCCATATTTTGTCTTAACCATTTTTCAATCTCGTCAAAGCTCATGCCTTTGCGTTTAGCATAATCTTCTACTTGGTCTTTTTGTAATTTCCCTACACCAAAATATTGGCTTTGTGGATGGCTAATATACCAACCACAAACAGATGATGCAGGATACATAGCCAAGCTTTCGGTTAAAGTGATCCCAACGTTTTCAGTTACTTGTAGCAAATCGAATAACTTATATTTTTCTGTATGATCTGGGCAAGCTGGATAGCCCGGTGCAGGACGAATACCTAAGTACTTTTCATGAATTAATTCATCGTTAGTTAAATGTTCTTCAGTTGCGTAGCCCCAATAATCTTTACGAGTTTTCAAGTGCAAACATTCTGCAAAAGCCTCGGCAAATCTATCGGCCAAAGCTTGTAGAATAATTTTGTTATAATCATCTAATGCTGCTTCAAAAGCTTTTATATGCGGCTCGATACCATCAATAGTTACAGCGAAGGCACCAATATAATCAGGAGTTAGGAGTTGGGAGTTAGGAGTTGCTGGTTTAATAAAATCTGCTAAAGAAATATTCGGTTGCCCTGGTGCTTTTTGTATTTGTTGGCGTAAAAATTCTAGCTTAACAATACTTTCATTTCGGTTGTCAGTTGACGGTTGACGGTTGACGAATACACTATCATCCTTAGTTTCTGCTTCCCAAAAACCAATCACGCCTTTTGCGATTAGCCACTTTTCGGCAATTATTTTATCTAATAATTTATTCGCATCGTTGTACAATTTGGTGGCTTCTACACCAACAATTTCATCGGTTAAAATAGCAGGAAAATTGCCATGCATTTCCCAAGCAATAAAGAAAGGCTTCCAATCAATATATGGTCGTAACTCTTTTAAATCAAAATTTGCAAACACTTTAGTACCAGTAAATGTTGGTGCAATAGGTTGATAATTATCCCAATCTATAGCCACTTTTTTCTTCAAGGCCTCAGCATAAGTAAGATAATTTTTTACTGACTTTTTATTATCAAAACCATGTTTCAACTTCACATATTCATCTGTAATTTGTTGTAATAAAATGGGTTTATTGTCTGCATTTAGCAAGCTACCAGCAACAGTTACGCTACGGCTCGCATCTAACACATGTAGTACACCATTATCGTATTCTGGGGCAATTTTTACAGCCGTATGCATACGAGATGTTGTTGCACCACCAATTAGCAAAGGTTGTTTCATACCTCTACGTTTCATTTCTTTGGCTATATGTACCATTTCATCAAGCGATGGTGTAATTAAACCACTCAAACCAATAATATCTGCATTGTATTTAATGGCGGCATCTAAAATTTTATCAGTTGGTACCATCACACCAAGGTCAATAATATCGTAACCATTACAGCCCAAAACCACGCCTACAATGTTTTTACCAATATCGTGAACATCACCTTTTACGGTTGCCAATAAAATTTTTGCAGCCCCAGCACCTTCTTCATTTACAGTACCTGCGGCCAAATGTGCTTGCTTTCTTGCTTCTTTTTCTGCTTCAATAAATGGCGTTAAAACAGCCACACTTTTTTTCATAACACGGGCACTTTTAACTACCTGTGGTAAAAACATTTTACCCGCACCAAACAAATCGCCCACAAAATTCATCCCATCCATCAACGGTCCTTCAATTACATCTAACGGCTTTGGATATTTTAGACGGGCTTCTTCTGTATCAGCATCAATATAGTCAGTAATACCATTTACCAGCGAATGTTTCAAGCGTTCTTCTACACTTTCGTTACGCCATTTTTCATCTTTTATAACCACTTTACCCTTTGCTTTTACGGTTTCTGCAAAGGCAATTAATCTTTCTGTTGATTCGTTATTATCGTTGTTTCTGTTAAGAATTACATCTTCAATCAGTTCTTTTAAAGTGGGTTCAATTTCATCGTACACCACTAACTGACCAGCATTTACAATACCCATATCCATACCAGCTCTTGTGGCATGATACAAGAAAACAGAGTGCATGGTTTCACGAACAAACTCATTACCACGAAAAGAGAAAGACAAGTTACTTATGCCACCAGAAATTTTTACTAAAGGGTATTTCTGTTTAATAATTCTGCAAGCTTCAATAAAATCAACACCATAATTATTGTGTTCTTCTAAGCCAGTAGCAATGGCAAACACGTTAATGTCAAAAATGATGTCTTGAGGATCAAAACCCACTTGTTCGGTTAATATTTTGTAGGCACGTTCAGAAATTTCTACCTTACGTTCAAGGGTATCAGCTTGGCCTTTTTCATCGAAAGCCATCACTATTACGGCTGCGCCAAATGCTTTGCAGATATAGGCTTGCTCAATAAATTTGGCTTCGCCTTCCTTCATAGAAATTGAGTTAACAATGCACCTACCTTGAATACATTTTAAACCCGCCATAATAATCTCAAACTTAGAGCTATCTACCATAATTGGTATTTTAGCAATGTCTGGCTCGCTTTGTACCAAGTTAATAAACGTCGTCAT
>JAYVNQ010000005.1:0-2505 GCA_043758365.1 Chitinophagales bacterium | reverse complement strand
GTGCCAGAAATGGTGACTGGCGGTTTGGGTTTGGTTTGAGTTCTAGCCTCTATACAAATTATTGTTAATACAATCCATAAAACTTGATAAGTTTTCATCTTATAAAATATTTTTTTGGATTGAGAAATTCTGAACTCCAACGTCTATTTAAATACAAGTCACTACTTGAATTAATATTGATATCATAAATTTTCTCGTTTAAAGCCAATATACTTCTAGTGATAGCATCGGTTTTTAAATCTATATCGTAAAGCTTATGTTGGTTACTTATTTTGGCAATACTATTCATCGGGTTATCGCCAAATAAACCAATACTATTAATATTTGCTGTAGTAGTAATGGTAGCTCGGTTAACTATTTTATAGCAAATAATGGTATCACAGGTTTTGCATTCAATATCAGTAAAGCTGTACTTAACGCACACTTTTATAGTATCATCACAGCAACTTAAGGTTGATTTTTTAGGTAGATGCACAAAGAATGTTGTGCTTTGATCACCTACACCATCCATCAAATCATAACCCAAGCCACTATTACTACCCCAAGTTACTTCATGTGTCAGTTTACCTGTTTGCCATTGTGGTGGACAACCCAAACATGTTACTATTATAGAAGGGCTTGGGTAAGTCATTCCTTCAATAGCGTCTTTGCCACCGCCACCAAATGGTGAGTTAGGAACAGATATAGAGCCATAATTACGCGTATTGCTTTCGCAAGTAAGACACTCCTTGTTACTGCTACTGGTTTCAAAATTTACAATCGAAATTACAATTTTCTTTATTGGTTTAGGACCAGCCTTAAATGTGGGAACAAACTTTATTGTATTATACCCTGATGTTGTATTGCCAACCATAGATGTTGTAGCAGTAACTATTTTTATAAAGTTTTGACAACAAATTTCTGCAGGAGTTGTGCAACAATAAAGGTCGTTGTTTTGCCCAGCTACAATGCCTACCACAGGAGAACCTATTGGATCTGGCGATGTAAGGGTTATTGGGGTAGAGCCAACTGTAAAATTACCAGTGGCAACTATATCGTACCCTTTACCATTGCAAGGCAGTTTTGCGGGGTTTATAGTACAGCAATAAGTTGTGCCACTGGAAAGGGTAGGACTTGTAAGTGTAGAAGCAGGCACAAGTACACCATTTTGATAAAATTCTAACTTAATAGTACCACTTCCATTAGTTGTGCCAATTTTAGGTAAGGTATAGTCAACACAAACTTGTGGGCTTTTTTCTATACAAGGTTCTGCAATGGGTTTAATATTTACCGAGCCTGTTGAAGCACCACTACAATCGCCACACCAATTATCAATGTAAGTGTAACCAAAATGAGCTCCGCCAGAACAATCTGTATTTATGAGTGCTACAGATACTGTTTGACCAACATATGAACTTAAATCAATTTTTGCACAAGTCCAATCCCTAAATACAAGTGAACTAGATTTAGCTTGAAAGAAGGGATTAGCAGTATTTGCAACTATATGATCTAACGGTAATAGAGAGGTTGGCTCTAAGAATACTTTATTGATTATTGCATTGCCTGCATTATCATAAATCTTTACCCAAAACGAACCATTACCTGATGGCCCATGACCAGGATCTTGAAAAACAGATGCATACATAAATTTAATAATACCACCATTGCTAACAATAAATTTCTTAGTTATCATTTCGCTACCATTACTAGTAGCGATATTACCAATTCTAAAAGAAGTTGATGAACCGCTTGTTGTTTGAAGCCCAGTACCAATTGTTGGATCAGGAGCTAAAGCTGTAAGTGAATGGTTGTTTAAGCTTGATGATAAGTTTAGATTTGTGCCCACAATAGTAGGCCTAAATCCATTGGAATAAGTACCAAGAGAAGGGTCATTAGTACCTCCAATAGACCCGTATGCTCCACTCCACTCACTTGTATTTAATCCACTTTCAAAATCCCCATTACCACATTGTGTATTTACAGGATTTGCACTAATTGCATTCCAAACAGCATCTACAGCAGTAGTTTTAAGATTTTGAATCGAATTGAAAGTCTGCTTCATGTTCTCTGTAAAAGCCTCTATCCTTATTTCTTCAGCATTACTTAAATTTGATTTTCTGTATACTTCCTTTACCTGCTCGTCAAAATTCTTTGGTAAGTCTGTACTTTTTTGATTGTACCAACTAGTATATGGCTCACCCATTTTAGCAATTTGTGCTGCATAAAATCCACCACCACCATTTGGTGTAAAAGGGGGTGGTACTTTAAACTCTCTTACAATTACTTTACAAATAAGGGTATCACAGGTAACACATTTTTCGTCTGTAAAACTCCACCTTGTGCAAATGCGGATACTGTCTTTACAGCAACTCACATCTGTTAATGGTGGAAACATCATATTCAGGTTGTAGCTAAGCCCACTTATATTAGTAGGCGTACTAAATTGCCATTGTATTTGCTTACCGTAGCTACCTTTTACAATAATACCGCCATTGCCGTTTAGGCTGCCACCAATATAATTACCAA
>JAYVNQ010000004.1:0-7902 GCA_043758365.1 Chitinophagales bacterium | reverse complement strand
AGTAATTTTTGTAACTATAAACGTCATTGCGAGGCACGAAGCAATCTTATTTTGCACCTAGACTGCTTCGTACCTCGCAGTGACGGCCACCAATTTTTATAGAGCATACATTTTGAATCAGTACCGTAATTTTTTATGCCCTACAATAAAAGTTGAAAAATATTCTACTGTTCCAGTGTGCGACGCAACGAAGGTTTAATAGCATTGCTTAAGCTGGTTACCAAAATATAACACACAACAAAAAGCCCGTTTCAAAATTTTGAAACGGGCTTTTTTGAACTATTAAACTAAAGCGGTAAACTAGTAACGGTACATATCGCTTTTGAAAGGACCATGTTGAGGGATGCCTAAGTAAGCGGCTTGCTCAGTAGAAAGTACATCTAGTTCAACACCAATTTTTGCAAGGTGAAGACGTGCCACTTTCTCATCCAAAGTTTTTGGTAATACATACACTTTGTTTTCGTAAGCAGCATGATTAGTCCATAACTCAATCTGAGCAAGGGTTTGGTTACTAAAGCTGTTGCTCATTACAAAACTTGGGTGGCCAGTAGCACAACCTAAGTTTACCAAACGACCTTCAGCCAAAATGATGATGTCTTTACCATCAATATTGTAAATATCTACTTGTGGTTTAATGGTATCTTTTGTATGACCATAATTAGTATTTAACCAAGCCATATCAATTTCAATATCAAAGTGACCGATGTTACAAACAATCGCTTTGTCTTTCATTAATCTGAAATGTTTTTCAGTAATCAAATCTCTACAACCTGATGCAGTAACAATAATATCAGCTTCCGCAACTGCTTTGTGCATTGGCTTTACTTCAAAACCGTCCATTGCAGCTTGTAACGCACAAATAGGATCAATTTCAGTAACAATAACTCGGCAACCTGCACCTAATAATGAGGCAGCAGAACCTTTACCAACATCACCATAACTACCAACAACGGCAACTTTACCAGCCATCATAACGTCAGTAGCTCTACGAATAGCATCTACCAAGCTTTCCTTACAACCGTATTTGTTATCAAATTTAGATTTGGTAACACTGTCGTTTACGTTAATAGCAGGCACTGGTAAAGTACCTTTTGCCATACGCTCGTATAAACGATGAACACCAGTAGTTGTTTCTTCAGATAAACCTTTAATATTTTGAATTAATTCAGGATATACATCAAAAACCATATTGGTTAAATCGCCACCATCATCTAAAATCATGTTTAAAGGACGGTCAGCACCACCAAAAAACAAAGTTTGTTCAATACACCAATCAGCTTCTTCTTGTGTTTGACCTTTCCAAGCGAAAACGCCAATGCCAGCAGCAGCAATAGCAGCAGCAGCTTGATCTTGGGTAGAGAAAATATTGCAAGAACTCCATTTAACTTCAGCACCTAAAGCAGTTAAAGTTTCAATAAGTACAGCAGTTTGAATAGTCATGTGTAAGCAACCAGCAACACGAGCACCAGCTAAAGGTTGGCTTGGGCCATACTCTTCACGGATAGCCATTAAACCTGGCATTTCGGCTTCTGCTAAACGGATTTCTTTACGACCCCATTCTGCAAGGCTAATATCAGCTACCTTGTACGGTAAGCTAAAATCGATTGATTTTGATAAAGTTGACATTGTTTTAAATTTAGACTGCAAATATAGTTTTGTAGGATAAAAAGCCATCATTATAAAATTATTTAGGATAGAATTGACTATTAAACTATTTTTAAAGAATAAACTATTAAATTGACATGCCAAAAGCAATTAAAAAAGAACAATCCACCAACGATAATTTAGTAATTGATGATAAAGATTTAGCGATACTTAAAATCTTGCAGCAAAATGCAAAAGCTACCGTAAAAGATATTGCCGAAGCCGTGCATTTAAGTACCACACCAGTACACGAACGCATAAAACGGATGGAACAAACTGGCGTGATAAAAAAATACGCCACTTTGGTTGATCATAGTAAGGTGAAGAAGGGGTTGATGGTGATATGTTATGTATCGCTAAAGCAACATGATAAAAATGCAGGCACCGAATTTATACATCTTATACAATCTTTACCTGAAGTAATTGAGTGCTACAATATTAGTGGTGAGTTTGATTTTATGCTAAAAGTGGTGGCCGAAAATATGGATACTTACTATAATTTTCATGTAAATAAATTGAGCCAAGCTGGTAATTTAGGTCATGTACAAAGTGTATTTGTAATGGGGGTGATAAAAGATACGCATGTGTTGGTGGGCTAATTCAAATTTAATTCCATCACATAATCGTTCATGTAATAGCCTTCTCCAATGTTAATGTCTTGTTCGCGTACAATTTCAAAACCCATTTTTTCGTAAAAGCCAACGGCTTTATTTTTTCGGTTTACTTGTAGTTCTATTTTTTTACCGCCCAGCTTAATTACTTTGCTAATGGTTTCTTTCAATAAGGCTTTGCCAGCACCAGATTTATGTACCTCAGGGGTAACGTACAGTTTGTGCAACTTATAAGTGGCTTCTTTTGCAAAGCCAAACGATGCAAAACCTACTACTTCATCTTCTGCCTCTGCAATTAAAAATTGGGTGCCTTCATAAAAATGATTTTCCAAAGCTTCTTGGCTATACATTTTTTCGAGCATAAACTCTATTTGCTCGTTGGAAAGAATTCGTTTATAAGCAATTGGCCAGGTAACGTAAGCAATATTTTGTATGGCATTTATATCTCTCGTAGTGGCAATCCGTATATCGGCAATCATTGTTAGTGTTTGTGTTTACTAAAATATTTTTTATTCAAATAATGGCTTAACCAAGCACTTCCCGCACCAACCACAGCACCCGCCAATACATCAGATGGATAATGTTCACCCAAATATAAACGTGAATAGCCAACACTGGTGGCCCATGCGTAAGCTGGCAAAACCACATACCATTTTTTGTATTCAATTGATAGGGATGTTGCCAATGAAAATGCTGTTGATGTATGGCCTGATGGAAAAGATTGGCTAATTTCTATTTCATAAGGGTTGATAAGTAATGGATATTTTTCGTAAGGTCTATCTCGGTTAAAACCATGTTTTAAACCTTGTGTAATAATTGAGTTGATTGCAAGGCCACCAACTGTTTCCCAACCTTGGTTCTGTAATTTTTTATCGTGTTTAATAATGCCAATAACTAGCTGTGTTGCAGGCACACCAGCACTTACAGCATAAGTTAAAGATGATGTTTTTTGCCAATAACCCGATGAAGGATTTTGTGGGTTAATATCGTTCAGCAAGTTTATATCCCAGTTTTGTGCTTGCACACCAACTGATATAAAAAGTAACAATACAAGGGCTTTAATTTTCTCCATATGTGAATTTCAAATAATTAATTTCAAATTATAAACTCGCTAAACTTTCTTCAATTGTTTGTATCCTTGCCTCAGCATCGGCTTGTTTTTTACGTTCAAATTCTATCACTTCTGGTTTTGCATTTTGTACAAAACGTTCATTAGATAATTTCTTTAAAACGCTTTGTAAAAAGCTTTGTTGATAGGTTAAATCTTTCTCTAATTCATCTTTTAAAGCGACCTTGTCAACTTCTTTTTCTGCTTGTAAAAAGAATTTATCCTGTTCAACTGCAACCACAATGCTATTGGCTACAACGTCGTGTGTAAATGTTAAAGCCTCTGCATTTACCTGCTTTGATAAAATACTATTGATGGTTGCAAAACTAGCTTGGTTATTGGTTTGTATATAAAGTTTGATAGTTTCTTTTGGCTTGATCTGGTTTTTATTTCTTGCTTCACGAATAGCAGTAATAACGTTTTTTAGTAACTCAGCTTCAGTAAGAATTTGAGATTTTGGAGTTGAAATTTTAAGGAATTGTTTTACACACAAATGATCATCTTGCTTTTTCAGTAAATGATAAATCTCTTCGGTAACAAAAGGTATAAATGGATGTAACAGTTGCAATAATTGCTCAAAAAAACCAATAGTTTTTGTATAAATATTAGCATTAATGGGTTGCTCGAAACCAGGTTTTATCCATTCTAAATACCAACTACAAAAGTCGTCCCAAAAAAGGCTGTAAATAACTTTCAAAGCTTCGCTCAGTTTAAATTGCTGCATTAAACTATCAACTTCAATTTGCACTTGGGCTAAGCGATTTGAGAACCAACTTGTGGCAAAGTCGGAAGAGTCAGAGAGTCGGGTAGTCGAACTTTCGGTCTCAGCATCTCTTTTACTTTCTACCAGACTTTCGTACTTCTCGTCTCTCTGACTTTCTACCAGACTTTCAGACTGTCTTCCTTCCCACATTTGCACCAACTTTAACGCATTCCACAATTTATTATTAAAGTTTCTGCCTTGTTCTAAGCTGCTTTCATCAAACATTAAATCGTTACCCGCAGGCGATGAAAATAAGATGCCAAAACGTACTGCATCAGCTCCGTATTTATCAATCAAGTCAAGCAAATCAGGGCTGTTACCCAATTGCTTACTCATTTTACGGCCTTGCTTATCTCTAACCATACCGGTAAAATACACATCTTTAAACGGAGCTTTATTTTTAAAAGCATAGCCAGCCATAATCATTCTTGCTACCCAGAAAAAAATAATATCCTGACCTGTAACTAATGTGGTTGTTGGATAATAGTAATTTACCTCTTCATTATCAGGATTGCTGATGCCTTTAAAAACTTCCATCGGCCATAACCAAGATGAGAACCAAGTATCTAGGCAATCTTCATCCTGTTTCAGTCCACCGTCGACGGTCGACGGTCGACCGTATTGCTGCTCATAAAGTGTTTCAGCTAGAGTTTTGTTTTTTGCAACTACGCAATTGCCTTCTGCATCGTACCAAGCAGGTATTTGTTGCCCCCACCAAAGCTGCCGACTAATGCACCAATCTTTAATATTACTTAACCAATGGTTATACGTATTTTTTAATTTTGCTGGATGAAATGCAACCTCATCAGTCATCACCGAAGACAAGGTTTCAGGGTTGTTTTTTATGAAAGTTTTCATATCCACAAACCACTGTAAACTAAGCCTGCTTTCAATTACAGCACCCGTTCTTTCACTAGTACCAACTTGACCTTTATAGTCTTCAACTTTATCAATCAAACCCCATGCAGCAATGTCTTCTGCAATTATTTTGCGTAGCTCGAAACGGTCAATTCCATTGTAATTTATTATTTGTTCTGATGGGTTTTGATCCATCAATTGTTCGGCTGTAAACTTCCCTTCTACATCAAGCGTATCAATGGTTTTAAGGTTATGCTTTCTACCAATTTCATTATCGTTTTTATCGTGGGCTGGCGTAATTTTTAATGCACCTGTACCAAATTCAGCATCTACATAGTCATCTGCAATAATGGGTATTTTACGGTTGATAATCGGCACCAATACTTCCTTACCAATCCATACTTTATAGCGTTCATCCTCAGGATTTACACAAATGGCTACATCCCCCAAAATGGTTTCAGGTCTTGTGGTAGCAACCATCATGTATTTGCTATTATCTTCAACAAAGGGATATTTAACGAAGTATAATTTGCTATCTATTTCTTTAAAAATTACCTCTTCATCACTGAGAGCAGTTTTACCAACAGGATCCCAATTTACCATTCTTAAACCACGGTAAATGATGCCATCTTTATGTAGCTGTACAAAGATTTTTATTACTGCTTTGTAATAATCTTCATCCATAGTAAAGGATGTTCTATCCCAATCTAAACTACAGCCCATTTTTTTTAATTGCTGTAAAATAATGCCTCCATATTTCTCTTTCCATTCCCAAGCATACGCTAAAAATTCATCTCTGGTTAACGACGATTTAGTGATACCTCTTTCACGCAACATTGCTACCACCTTGGCTTCTGTGGCAATACTTGCATGATCTGTACCAGGTACCCAGCAAGCATTTTTGCCCATCATTCTTGCTCGGCGAACTAAAATATCTTGAATTGTATTATTTAAGCAATGGCCCATGTGCAGCACCCCAGTTACGTTTGGTGGCGGTATCACAACTGTATAAGGTTCTCTGCTATCTGGCACACTTTTAAAATACCCTTTCTGCTCCCATAAATCGGTCCATTTTGTTTCAATCGCCTGCGGCTCGAAGTTTTTTGATAATTCCATTGCTAACTATTTTCTAATATTCAATGCGTAAATTTTAATCTTATTTATCACATTGAAACTTTTGACTTTTACATTTATTTGGGGCAGTAAAAGTAAGGAAAACGAAAGGGTGCGTGGCAACAAAAAATAGCTTGTAAAATACGGTACAATCAACTTAAATACCGTATCAAATTCAACCCTTTTACTTAATAGCACAACACTATATTTGCACCCACAAAAAAGATAGACTAAACAAACAATTACAAGCAATATGAAAATAATGAAATTCGGTGGCACAAGTGTTGGTAAGCCAGAACGTATGCACCAAGTGGCACAACTAATTACAAAAGATAATGAAGCTAAAATAGTCGTGTTAAGTGCATTGAGCGGTACCACTAATTCGTTGGTAGAAATTAGTAATCATTTAGCCAAAAGTAACCGTGAAGCGGCTAAACAAAGCATTGATAAATTAGAAGCGCATTATAGAAGTTTTGTACTGTTATTAGCAACTGGAAATGATGCTAGAACCAAAGCCAACGCTATTGTTAGCGAGCATTTCGAGTTTTTAAATATTATTTTACGCATATCTTTTAGCGAAGCTTTAAACAAAGATATTTTGGCACAAGGTGAGTTATTAAGCACGAAATTGTTCTGTGTGTTTTTAGAAGAACAAGGTATTAATCATATTCTACTTCCTGCATTAGACTTTATGAGTATTGATGCCAATGGTGAGCCTCAAGTAGGTGCTATTAGATCCAAGTTAATGCCAATTTTAGCGCAACATGTGCATAAGAAATTATTTATTACGCAGGGTTACATTTGTAAAAATGCTAGGGGCGAAGTAGATAATTTAAAACGTGGTGGTAGCGATTATACAGCATCACTAATTGCGGCTGCGGTTAAGGCATCTGCATGCGAAATTTGGACTGATATTGATGGGATGCACAATAATGACCCTCGTATTGTTGAGAAGACAAATGCCATAGAACAATTAAGTTTTGATGAGGCGGCTGAATTAGCATATTTCGGGGCAAAAATTTTGCATCCAACTTGTATTTGGCCAGCTCAACAAGAAAATGTTCCTGTAAAATTATTAAATACCATGCAGCCAGAAGCTGCTGGAACAGTAATTACCCAAGAGGCTGGAAGTGTTGGTATTAAAGCGGTTGCGGCAAAAGATGGCATTATTGCTATTAAAATAAAAAGCAGTAGAATGCTTTTAGCTTATGGCTTTTTAAGAAAAGTATTTGAGGTGTTTGAGAAATACAAAACATCTATTGATATGATTACCACATCAGAAGTAGCCGTATCTGTAACTATTGATAGTGCTGAGTTTTTAAAAGAAATAGTACAAGAATTAGAACCATTTGGCCATGTAGAAGTTGAAACAAACCAAAGTATTGTATCGATAGTTGGCAATGAAATTGCTAAGACAGAAAGTGTTTTACAAAAGCTATTTATTGCCATTAACGAAGTGCCTGTAACTATGGTAAGTTATGGTGGTAGTCACCATAATATTTCGTTGCTTGTACCAAACGAATACAGAACGAAAACCTTACAATTGCTGAATAGTGGTTTGTTTGGTTTGTAAGTTAAAAATTAGTTGTTGACAAGGTTGATTAGTTGAGACTCAAAATGTTTTTGCCAATCAATCCTTTTTATTTGGATATCTATCACCAGTTCTTTCAGGGTTTTAAAGGCTTATTTTTTTTATCATCATTCGTTTTACCTGGTATCTTTTCTTGTTTTTTATTTTTTTTTGATTGCTCGTCTAATTTTTTTTGATTGACATTGCCATTGTCATCATACAAAGGCTCATCAAC
>JAYVNQ010000003.1:0-22761 GCA_043758365.1 Chitinophagales bacterium | reverse complement strand
ACCAAAATTATAGATGTAAGCGGTAGCGAACCAATAGAAATGAAAGGCCGTGTACCTGCACGCAGCGTGGTTATTCCTGGTAGTTACAATAAGAAATTTCCTGCTGGAGAATTTGGCGTAGGCTGTGCTTTAATTATTGGCAAACGCAAGCCTAGCACAGATTTAAAAACCAGTTTAAATGATGCTTTAAGAGATTTTAATGTGAGTGTTTAATGGTGATTGTAAATGATAGAAATGATTATTAAAGCGAATGGTAATTTTGGGTTTACCAGCTTTAGCCTTTCAATGTAGCATCGTTTTGTCACTCACTTGTACGTTCATAACTTTATTCAGCTTTATCTAAACGTAATATTAAATCCTTGAAACTTTTAAAACCCTTCAAGGATTTTTTAATCATCTCAATCCATTTAATCATTTCAAATCATCGTTCAGACTACTTATAATATTACTTTAAAAGGCTTGGCAATAGCATTAACAGGTGCTATTCTGTTTTCTACCAAGGCCATATTTGTAAAGTTAGCTTTTGCAAGTACCAAGGTTGATGCTATTACATTGCTAAGCTTACGCATGTTGTTTTCATTGCCATTTTACTTAGGCATTGCATGGTTTGCTTCTAAAAAAGAAAGTGCTGTAACAATAACAAAAAAACAATGGTTCTACATAGCTTTAATGGGTGCATTGGGTTATTACGTTAGTAGTTTGCTCGATTTTATTGGTTTGCAATATGTATCGGCAGGTTTAGAGCGTTTGATATTGTTTTTATACCCAACTTTTGCGGTACTCATCAATACTTATTTTTTTAAAAGTAAGCTTAACAAAATACAGATTATTGCTTTAGTGCTAACCTATATTGGTATTGGCATTGCCTACTTCGGCGAGTTACGAATTGACACCTCAAATCCTAATTTCTTCTACGGCAGCTTTATGATTTTTTTATGTGCCATTACCTATTCAATTTATTTGGTTGGCACTGGCAAATTGGTAACAAAAGTTGGTGCTACACGATACACTGCTTATGCTATGTTATTTGCTACGGCGGGGGTTTTTGTTCATTATTTTACTACCAGAACATTTGGTACATTTCATTTCACACCAACCTTAATTAGTTATGGTTTAGCACTAGCCATCATTGC
This sequence comes from Chitinophagales bacterium, assembly GCA_043758365.1. Classification (GTDB taxonomy): domain Bacteria; phylum Bacteroidota; class Bacteroidia; order Chitinophagales; family Chitinophagaceae; genus Parasediminibacterium. Next base: position 21,628 of record JAYVNQ010000003.1, on the reverse strand, counting down.
TACGGTTATTCCCTCTTTTATGATTTCAAATGCCATGAAACGGATTGGCAGCAACAATGTGTCTATAATCGCCAGTATTGGTCCAGTTAGTACTGTTTTGCAAGCACATTTTGTATTGCACGAACAGATATTTACCGAGCAAATAATCGGGACAATTATTGTTGTTGCTGGAGTAATTTTAATTGGCTGGAAAAGAGAAATGGCTTAGCTATCTACAAACTTCTACTTTTTATTTTAGCCAATTCTTCTTCATATTGCTTTGTATTTTGCTTTTCTTGTTTAGCCAATTCAATTGCTTTCTCTTGTGTACTTTCTGCCTCTACATAAAAGCCAAACAAATAAACTAAATGTGCTAATGTATCGTAGTAAGCCGCTTTGGGTTCTATTTCTATTGAGCGTTTGCTCCAAAACATTGCTTTTGTTAGGTAAGTTGGATTTTTGGTTTTGATAAGATAAAAACTATAAGCAGCGTTGTTTAGTTCTGTTGCAAAACTATTTGAAGAACTTACTGAAACAGTTTGCCTTACTTGTCGTCTTACAATTTTGGTTGTATCGCCCATCATCAAGGTATCTGCATTTAATAATTGTTTCACACCATTAAGTGACATGGATTTCATTTTTTCAACATTCATCAACTCTAATTTCTTTATAGAATCTAGGCTGATATTCATATAATATTGATCGTAATAATACGAGGCTTGTTGCAAATAATTATTGGTGTCTTTTATAGCTTGATAAAATTGTACCATTTTCAAAGCCGATTGCTTGGCACCTTCTTTATAATCATTTCCCCAAGTATTTCTCACGAAACCTGCTACCATATTTGCTTTTTGTACACTCTTATTTGCAATTGCATCGTTGAAAGAATTTATAATAATTGTATTATTCATAGTGTATCTATCAGAATAGGATGCGGTTTTATAAATACTATCAATAATTGCATAATTCGTATAAGCGAGCTTATATGCCTTGCCAAAATACAGTGGACCTGCCTGCAATATAAAAAGGACTTCGGCATAATTGTTCAAGTCTGAAACGGTTAAGAAATCAACATATTTCTCAATTAAACTTGCATTATCAAATAGTTCGAGATTCCTTCGTTTGATAATATATTCCTTTAAAAAAGCCGCATCATACTTGCCAGATTTATATTGCTCATCATAATCAATAATAGATTTCTGTTTGCTTGCAACAATAGCATTGTCAAGCACTGTCAGATACTTTGAAGCAGATGTAAACGCACCAAATTCTTTTAACAACAACCCACCTTTTGAATCTAAAAAAACATAAGCAGGAAAGCGACTTACTCTATATTCTCGAACTATCTTGGATGACAGAGAGTCTAGATTGTTTGGGTCGTAATCAATTTTAAAGCAAACAAAATTGTCGTTAAATTTATTAGCAACACCTTCATCTTCTAACCCTTTCATTGGGGTGCCATTTACTATATTAACATTCGCAGAAAATGGATTTGCAGGTGCATTAAAAGAGATTATTATTACTAATGGCTTACTCAACTTTTGAGATAATTGCTTCGCCTTTTCAAATGTTTTTTCGTACCTAATTTGCTGAGATGATGCAAATGATACAAATACAAATAGGAAAGAAAGAAGGGTTGAGATTTTTTTCATAACATATTAAATTAAAGGCTGCAACATTTCTGCCACAGCCTTACAAAAAATGAGAGTTAAATTATTGCCCAAAAGCATGTTTAATAGCTTCTGGATTTGATAAGCCTGCAATGCCTACTAACGCTATTATCACTATAATAATAATGATATAGAGGATGGATAATGACAGACCAACAATGGCACATACCCTACCTGATCTTGCATTCTTAAAAGAAGTTTCGGTATACAATGCAGGATTTACCACATACAAGTTTTTATCCTTAGCATAAAGCACAAGAGCGATAATACTTAGAATAAGCCCACCACCATAACAGCAAGTAAAAACAATGCCTAAAATACCTAGAACCAATACGGCTGTTGCGTTTGGTAAGGGACGTTGTACTTGAAAGTTTTGAAAATCGGTTGTTGGATTCGTTTCCATGTTAGCAGTAAATTTTTTGGTTGATAATTCTATAAATATAGAAACTAAATATGATGAATGCGACAACCATATAACAATATTTTATTGTTAATGCCCCAAAGCTGAACTTGTATTTTAAATGCAATGCAGTAAATGCTAATAATGCAAAAATTGGCATCGTGGCTGGATACAATTGTAAACTCTCTGTAACACGGCCTTCAATGAATGCAAAAAAACTTCGCTGAAAACCGCATCCAGGGCATTCAATGTGTAATAGCTTTTTAGATGGGCAAGTAAGCATAAAGCCCTTTAGCCATTGAATTGTTTCATGATAAGTTAGCATGATTAAATTTTACCACATAGGCTCATAGGCATATATAAAATATAATTAGAACCTTAGTAAAAATACTCGTAATACTTTTTATTAAACCTACTGTGCCTATATATCTATGTGTTGAGAAACCTAAGCATACTCTTTCTTCATTTTATCCTTAAAATATTTCTCTAGCTTTTCAACTTTCGGCTTTGCCACAAAGTAGCAGTAGCTTTGGTTTTGGTGGTTATTATAGTAATCTTGGTGGTAACTTTCTGCTGGGTAATAATTTAAAAAAGGCTCAATAGTAGTAACAATAGGTTTATTAAAAACACCAGCCTTATCTAACTCTGTTTTGTACTGTTCTGCCTTTTGCTTTTGGGCTTCGTTATGATAAAATATCACACTTCTATATTGTGGCCCAACATCGTTGCCTTGTTGGTTTAATGTAGTTGGGTCATGCGTTTTCCAGAAAATTTCAAGTAGGTCTTCGTAGCTAACTTTTAATGGGTCAAATACTATCCTTATTATTTCTGCATGACCTGTTGCTTTATCGCAAACCTGCTCGTATGTTGGGTTTATAACGTGACCACCACCATAACCACTCGTTACGCTTAACACACCTTCTACCCTTTGAAAAACTGCTTCTACGCACCAAAAACAACCTGCTCCAAAGTCAGCGGTTTCAGTGGCAATATTTGTATTGGTCATAGTATTATTTTTATTTCTCACAAAGTAACAAAGAAGACAAAGGACGCAACTATAATCAGTTTTATCTATTTAATCGGTATTATCCGTGTTTCTATTTCTGAGCCACAAAGGCACAACGGCACTAAGTTTCACAAAGACAATCCACTTTAATGCATCTAATCCGTATTCCTATTCTATTTCCACAACGGTGCTTCTGCCTATCCGCACATTATCACATTTTCACATTATCACATTTTCACGTTACTCAATTATTTCCCAATACTATCTTTTACATCACCGCAGGTAAGCATTTTTTTAGGCAAATACGGGTTTTTTATGTCCGAAGACTTGCTTAACCAATTGGCACCTGTTTCGCCAAACGCCATTGGGCAATTTTGTTGATATACTTTTTCATTATCGTACTGAACAGTTCTTGCTAAGTCAAATAGTTGGTCGCTTACCATTTGAAAAGATTTGCGTTTACCTTCCAACTTTTTTTCGCCTAACAAACCTTTCAATTCGGCTGTAATGCTTTGTATGTAAGACTTAGCAGTTGTAACAACGCTACTATCTGCTTTTAATTCTTTCAAGTTTAAGCTATCAGCATCCATCAATATCTTTTTGGCATACACACCAATCAGCGTATCGCTTTCGGTAATAAAATTATCTTTCAAATGAAAATAATCTTCCATTAATTTACCAAACTGATCATTAAAAGCAACACTATTTTTGCTTTGAGCCAAAGGCGTTTGTTTTACGTCTTCGACCTTTGCTTTATCGCTGCCACCACAAGCTGCCAAAGCAGCAACCAATACAAATGCTATTAATTTTTTCATCATTAAATTTTTTATTGAATCAAAAGTAAAGCAAAAAACGCTCATCGTCAATTACCTTCGCCGCACAAAAAATTTTTATTGCATGTTATTAGGTTTGCAAAATGTTACGTTTGAATTTGGTGCAAGAGTTATAGTGGAAGATGCAACTTGGCATATTCAACCAGGGGACAGAATTGGCTTGATTGGGTACAACGGTACAGGAAAATCTACACTTTTAAAAGTTTTGGTTGGGCAATATTTACCATCAAAAGGTACGGTTGAAAAAGGCCGTGGTACTAGCATTGGTTACTTACATCAGGATTTATTAAGTTTTGATACCAACGATTCTATACTTGAAGTTGCCATGGGTGCCTTTGAACGTGTACGTGAACTGGAAAAGGAAATTGAAGCTTTAGGGAATTTATTAGAAGAAAAGGAAGACGAAAAATTGTTGATTGATTATACCGATAAGCTACACGAAATGGATGTGTTGGATGGCTACAACATTCAATATAAAACCGAAGAAGTATTGCACGGTTTAGGCTTTACCAACGAGCAAATTATTAAGCCTTACAAGGAGTTCAGTGGTGGCTGGAGAATGCGGGTTTTATTAGCTAAAATGATATTGCAACAGCCCGATGTTTTATTGCTAGATGAACCTACGAATCACTTGGATTTACCATCTATTGAATGGCTTGAAAAGTATTTAATACACTATCAAGGTAGTGTGGTAATTGTAAGCCACGATAAATATTTTTTGAATAGAATGGTAAACAAAATTGTAGAGATCTACCAGCAAGAATTACATATTTACAGTGGCAATTATGAGTATTACGAAGCCGAGAAAATGATACGCATTGATATGCAACAGAAGGCTTACGAAAATCAGCAAGATTACATTCGGCAGCAAGAGCGATTTGTGGAGCGTTTTAGAGCCAAAGCCAGTAAGGCCGCTGCTGCACAAAGTATAGCAAAACGCTTAGATAAAATAGAACGCATAGAAAACGTAACGCTAGAAAGACCGAATATTAAAATCAATTTTCAGGTAAATAATCAGCCAGGTAGAGTAATTGTTACCCTAAAAGATATTGATAAACAATTTGGTGAAAATATTATTGTAAAGGGCGCTGTTGCAGAAATAGAACGTGGCGATAAAATTGCCTTAATTGGTGCCAATGGTAAAGGTAAAAGTACCGTGTTACGCATTATTGCAGACACCGAAACTTTTGAAGGCGAACGTATTTGGGGTCACAATGTTGATAGTAGTTTTTATGCACAACATCAGTTAGAAGCACTGAACCTAAACAATACCATTTTAGATGAAATGAGCGAATGTAGAAGCGGCAAAACCGAACTAGAACTACGTAGTTTATTAGGTTGTTTTTTGTTTAGTGGCGATGATGCCGATAAGAAAATTAAACTACTAAGTGGTGGCGAAAAAGCCCGTGTTGCATTGGCAAAAGTAATAGTTAGCAAAAGCAATTTTTTAATGCTAGATGAGCCTACCAACCACTTGGATATGCACAGTGTAGAGTTGTTAGCAGAAGCTTTAAACAAATACGAAGGCAGCTTAATTTTAGTAAGCCACGATAGGTTTTTTGTATCTAAAACAGCTAATAAAATTTGGGAAATAATTGACTATGAAATTAAAGAATTTAAGGGCGGCTATACCGAATACTTAGAGTGGAAGGAACGTATGGCTAAACAAGCTAAAGAAGGCGGTAAAAATCAAGAACCAATTAATAAGAACCAATATACAAAAACCAAGAACCAAGAGGCAAGTAACAAAAATCAAGATACAAGAAATAAGCAACAAGAAAAACCAAGAGTTGATAATACAGAACTTAAAAGCTTGCAAAAAAAGTTTCAAAAACTTGAACAGGAATTAGAGGGCTTTAAAAAGCAAAAAGAAGGGATTGAAACTGAATTAGGCAACCCAAATAGCTACAAAAATGCTGCAAAATTTACCGAAACTGAGAAGAATTACAAATCAATTCAACAGCAAATAAAACAAGCTGAAACCGAATACGAGCAACTATTTGAGAAGATTATGGAATTGGAAAATGAGATGGCATAATTGATAAATTGATAACTATCATATTTTACTTAAATAAATATTCAATGCTAAGCTTATTGCCATCCAATCATTTTTATTTAAGCCTGAAACCTTTATTATATCAGCCGATTGTTCACTAATAATGCCTAAGAAATATGACCCCAATAATGCTTTTCGGTTTTGTAATTGCGTACTTTATTATTCTATTAGGTGTTGCTTGGTACACGGGTAAAAATAGTAATAACGAGAGTTTTTTTATTGGTAACCGCAACAGCAATTGGATGCTCGTAGCTTTTGGTATGATTGGTACAAGCCTTAGTGGTGTTACGTTTGTGAGTGTGCCGGGTGCCGTGGTAAAAGAATCATTTGCTTATTTTCAAATTGCTTTGGGTTATGTTATTGGCTATGCGGTTATTGCCTTTGTGTTGCTGCCATTGTACTATAAACTTAACCTTACTTCTATCTATAATTTTTTAAGTACAAGGCTTGGTTTTAAGGCTTATAAAACGGGGGCTTCGTTCTTCATTTTATCTAGAACATTGGGTGCAACCGCAAGGCTGTATTTAGTAGTAAAAATTTTACAAGATGCTATTCTAGAAAGCTTTGGCGTACCGTTTTGGTTAACTACTTTTATTATATTAATAATGATATTGCTTTACACGTTCGAAGGCGGTGTAAAAACCATTGTTTATACCGATACTTTGCAAACCACTTGCATGTTGGCAGGCTTAGTTATTTGTGTGGTATATATTCTTAACAACTTGCATTTGGGTTTTGGCGAAAGCCTTACTGCTATTGGGCAAAAAGGCTATACCAAAATATTTTTTACAGATCCAAATAGTAAATTATTTTTTCTAAAACAGATTGTAGCTGGTGCGTTTATTACCATTACCATGACGGGTATGGATCAGGAAATGATGCAGAAAAATATATCGGTTAAAAAACTTGGAGATAGTCAAAAAAATGTGATGACACTTGGTGTTATTTTATTGGTAGTGCTAATGCTATTTCTGTTTTTAGGCGGCTTGTTGTACTTGTATGCTGGTCAGCAAAATGTATTAGCAACAGGCGATAAACTTTTCCCAGAAATTGCTTTAAAACATATGCCACCATTTGTTTCTATCATTTTTATTATTGCATTAATTTCTGCGTTATTTCCAAGTGCAGATGGTGCAATTACGGCCTTAACGTCATCGTTTTGTATTGATATTTTAGCCATGAAACGCCGAACAGATTGGGATGAAACCAAGAAAAAAAGAATTCGTCAAACGGTGCATTTAACGGTTGCTGCTATCTTTTTAGTATTCGTAATGCTGTTTAAATGGATTAATAACCCAAGTATGATTGGGGTGATTTTAAAAGTTGCTGCTTATACTTATGGACCTTTATTGGGCTTGTTTACGTTTGGCATTGTAACAAAAAGGTTAGTGAACGATAACTTAGTACCATTTATTTGTGTGGCTTCGCCAATAATTTGTTTTGTGATAGATAAATACCAAAAAGAGCTGTTTGGCAAATTTGAAATTGGTTTAGAGTTGCTAATTATAAATGGTGCGTTAACTTTTTTAGGTTTGATTTTAGTTTCACATAAAGGAACAAAGGATACCATGTTCACAAAGAATTAAAATAATGGGTAGTGGTATAAAATGTATGCTGTTGAGGATTTATAAAATTACAATTGTTGATGATTTTATTTTTAGACTTTGCAAGTTTTAAAACTTGCAAAGTCCGGTACGCTTAGGTAAAAGCTGCAAAGTGATAAGAATGTACAAGTGTGCGACGCAACACAAGTTAAATAACAGCACTAAGTTGGTTACCAAAAAAGTCAAGAAACACAATTCTCAAAAATCTATTTAATCACTAAAAATATGGTTAAGACAATAGAACAATATGCCGATGAAATAACATCGGCAGAGAATGGATTACTGGAAGAAGTACACCAACAAACTATTGCCTCTCACCCACTCCACCACATGCTTAGTGGCAAAGTGCAAGGGAAATTTTTAACATTTATTAGTACCATCATGCAGCCAAAATATGTTCTTGAAATAGGAACATTTACAGGTTACAGTGCCCTGTGCTTAGCAATGGGGCTACAGAAAACAGGCGAATTGCACACGATAGAATTACGGGCTGAAGATGCAGCTACGGCAGAATTAAATTTTAGCAAATTTAACGGGCATAAAAAAATACATTTGCATATTGGTAAAGCGCTAGACATAATACCAACATTGCCTTACCAATGGGATTTGGTTTTTATTGATGCTGATAAAACGGGTTATATAGATTATTACGAAATGGTGCTACCAATATTGAACAATAATGGGTTGATAATTGCTGACAATGTGTTGTTTCATGGCCAAGTTTTAAATGACACTTTAAAAACAAAAAACGCTAAAGCAATTGCTGCATTTAATAAATACGTTGCAGCCGATAAACGCGTTGAGCAAGTATTGTTAACAGTTAGGGATGGCTTGTTACTAATTAAAAAAATACCCAAATGAAAAAAAATATTTCCTTGTTTTTTTTAACGCTTGTATTTGCGGCCAACGCACAAAAAGAAAAAGCCTACAACTATATTACTTTGTATAAAGATATTGCAATTGCTGAAATGCAACGCAGTGGTGTGCCTGCATCTATTACTTTGGCTCAAGGTATTTTAGAGTCTGCTTATGGCGAAAGCGATTTGTGTAAGCAAAGCAATAATCACTTTGGAATAAAATGTAAAACCGAATGGACTGGCAACAAGGTTTATCACGATGATGATACCAATAGCGAATGTTTTAGAAGCTACGCCTCTGCGGCAGATTCATATAAAGACCATTCTGATTTTTTAAGAACACGCGACTGGTATAGTTCGCTTTTTAAACTACAACCTACAGATTTTGAAGGCTGGGCAAAAGGTTTAAAAAAAGCAGGCTATGCCATAGAAAAAGATTATCCGCAAAAATTGATAAAAGTTATTAATGATTATAATCTTAACCAATTCACATTAATAGCATTGAACAAGCTTTCCGATACCAATCAAAATTTGTCAAAAAATGCGAAGGAAGAAATTTATGAGGACACAACAATGGCACCTGAATTAGTGATTAATATTTCATCGAAAAGGTTAGAAGAAAATCAGCGTAAAAGAGCCGAAGGAGTAGAAGATGACTCGGTGATAATCATTAACCCAAATGTTGTAAAAAAGGTAATAGTTGAGAAGAAAAAAAGTGTGTACCCTGAAAGTATTTTTACCATTAACCATAGTAAGGTTATTTATGCCAAGGAAGGCACTTCACTACTTTCATTAGCTAAACAATACGACATTTCTTTGGCAAAATTATTAGAATATAATGATATGCAAGAGGAGGAAATTTTAGAAACAGATAAGTTAATTTTCATTGAGAAGAAACTATCAAAAGGTGCTACTGATTTTCATATAGTTCAATCAGCTGAAACCCTACATGATATTTGCCAAACTGAAGGCGTTCGTTTAGATAAATTAGCTGAATATAATAGCATTAAAAAAAATATGCAACCAGCTTTGGGTGAGAAAGTTTATTTAAGAAGCAATGCACCTGTTTCGCCTAAAACCCTTGCTATATCTGCTTCGCAATCAACAGCTTCATCGGCTAACTAACCCTTACTATACTGTTACAAAAAACTGCTATGCACACAATAACGCTTTACGATAAAACTTTTGTACCCTTTATAACGGCTTCAGAAATTAACGAAAAAATAAAGGTAATGGCAGCACAATTAACCGCTGATTATGCCGGCAAAAAACCATTGTTTATATCAATACTTAATGGCTCGTTTATTTTTAGTGCCGACTTGTTTAAAGAGATAGAATTTGAAGCCGAAATTTGCTTTATAAAATTGGCATCTTACAAGGGCACACAATCAACGGGTCATGTTATTACCGCTATTGGTTTAGATATTGATGTTACCGATAGGCACGTTATTGTTTTAGAAGATATAATTGATACTGGTAAAACCTTGAGCCAATTTTTACCACAGTTAGTAAATCAACAACCTTCATCTTTAAAAATTGCCGTGTTACTACACAAACCCGAAGCCACGAGATACCCCATAACTATTGACTACTGCTGCTTTACAATACCGAACAAATTTGTATTAGGCTATGGGTTAGATTATGATGGTCTTGGTAGGAATATAAAAGAGATTTATCAATTACAAGAAGCATAAAAGCAGCTTTATTGTAGTTGATTAACAACATAGATTTTAGGCTTTATATACGTTTCTCAGTTTTTATACGTTTCTTTATAGTAACATGCTAACATCTCGATGAGAGGACTGCTAACCGCTATATTAATCTGTGTTTTATTATCCCAAACAACTTCGGGACAATATTATTTACGTGGCGAAGTGAAAGATGAAAAGGGAAGACTTTTACCTGGCGTAATGATTAAGCTTTTCTCAAAAGGAAATCTTCAGTTTTTTAGTGGCGATAATGGGTTATTTGGCATCCCATCACCGAAGCAAGTTGATACTATCACTTTATCTTTTGATGGCTACGAAACAGTAAGGCAACCCGTGCCTACAAAGCAATACCAATCCTTGGTTATGAAGATGCTGCCAGCAACGGCAAGTCTTATGAGAAATCGATTAGCATCTATTACAAAAAACCTAACACCAAAAGAACAATTTGGTGTGTTTAGTGCAATTGGCGAAAGTTATAATAGCATGATTGAAAACAGTTTTATTGATGCCAAAATATATCCTGAAACTGGGTTTGCGTTAAATATTGATAGAGCTTCTTACAGTAATATCCGTAGGTTTTTAAACAATGATTTGAACGTACCAATCGATGCAGTACGGATTGAAGAAATGCTGAATTACTTCAATTTTTCTACAGCAAAACAAGAAAATAAAGAAAGCCAATTTACCTGTAATTCAAATATTACTAACTGCCCCTGGAACATAAAAAATAATTTGCTTTTTATAAACCTTAATGCCCCAAAGCTAAGCCTAGAGGATGTTCCGCTGAGTAACCTTGTTTTTTTAATAGATATTTCTGGCAGTATGGATAAGCCAAACCGCTTACCATTATTACAAGCTGGTTTTAAGTTATTGGTTAAAAATTTAAGAGCTATTGATACACTCTCAATTGTGACATATGGCGGTGGTGTTGCGGTAATGTTACCGCCAACAAGTGGTGCTGATAAATTAAAAATAAATCAGGTAATTGATTCGTTAACAGCAAGTGGCGATTCGCCTGGTGAAGGTGCTATTCGTACTGCGTATGCCATTGCAAAACGAGCTTATAAAGTAAATGGCAACAACAGGGTAATATTAGCAACAGATGGGGATTTTAACGTTGGACAAACCAGCGATAAACAGTTGGAAGATATGATTACCATTCAACGACAAAGTGGTATTTTTTTAACCTGCCTTGGTGTTGGTATGGGTAATTATAAAGACAGCAAATTGGAGACTTTAGCCAAAAAAGGCAATGGTAATTTTGCCTATTTAGACAATGCGATGGAAGCAGAAAAAGTATTGGTTACCGAGTTTACAAAAACCATTTACAATGTTGCCAACGATGCCTATGTAGGGGTAAAATTCGATGCTGAAAAAATTAAAAATTATAGGCTAATTGGGTTTGATAATAAACGGGATGCCATCGCAGATATTACTAGCCAAGTAGAAGGTGGCGAAGTGGGTAGTGGTCATAATATACTAGCTATTTTTGAAATAGAATTAGCCGATGGTATAAATGCAAGAAGCAATAAAATAGCTACTCTTAATCTACAATATAAACCTGCTGAAAAACAAGAAGAAGCTAAACAAATATTCCCTATAAATTATTTGCTACAAGACCTAAACAAAGCCGATTCATCGTTACGATTTGCTACGGCAGTAACCATGTTTGGCGAATTGCTTAAAAACTCAACTTACGCTAAAGATTATTCGTTTACAGATGTTTGGAAATTGGCCGAAACCGCTATTGATAACACTAATTATTCCCAAAAAGAATTTATGGTATTGGTACAAAAAGCAAATAGAATTTATGCTCCATTAAAGAAGAAAAAGAGATAGTAGTTTCAAGTGCAGAGCTGCAATAATTAAGTTTGTAATGTATTCCTCGCTATTATCTATTGACTATTGCCCCCCTTCAAATACCCACTCATTTCTACTTGGTATTGCATGGCTATTTCGGCCGCTGCTTCAGCAAAATCTTCGCCTTCACTAGCGTAAATAATAGCACGACTGGCATTTACCAACAACCCACAATCTTTATTTAAACCATGTTTGCTCACCTCGTTCAAACTGCCGCCCTGAAAACCTACGCCTGGTAGCAATAAAAAATTATCAGGTACAATCAGTCGTATCGCATCAAGGTCGCTGGCATGTGTAGCACCAACCACAAACATTAAGTTATCTTTTGTACCCCATTCTGAAATCTGTTGTATTACTTTTTTGTAAAGGAGATCCTCATCATTACCCTGTAAAATGCTCGTCACCAAAGTGGTATCATTACTACGACTACTCACCAATAATTTTTGAAAATCGTTAGCACCTTTGTTAGACGTTAAGCCTAAAACTATGGTAAATTTATCTGCATATTCTAAAAATGGGCGTACACTATCTTCACCCATATAAGGTGCTACTGTAACGGCATCAAAAGGAAATACTTCAAAAAAAGTTTTGGCATATTGGCTAGACGTATTACCAATATCACCACGTTTTGCATCAGCAATTTTAAAGTGTGTAGATGGGATGTAGTACAAAGTTTCTTCCATTGCTTGCCACCCTTTTATACCCATTGCTTCATAAAAAGCGGTGTTTATTTTATAGCTAACGCAGTATTCTTTAGTAGCATCAATAATGGCTCTATTAAACGCAACAACGGCATTAGGATGGCTTTGTAAATGCTTGGGCAGTTTGCTTATATCTGTATCCAAACCCACACATAAATAAGATTTTTTTTCTTGTATTTGATTGATAAGTTGTTGCCTATTCATGCCGTAAAAATAAGTGGGAAGTGATTATAGTAACTGTAAAAAAGCCGTTGAAAATTCTTCAACGGCTTTTTTACATTGCTTATAAATATGCAGCTTGATTCACTCAGCTTCCCTACAAACTCCACCCCTCTCTATATTGCCTTTTTACAAATTGATTGGCTTCGTCAAAATTAGTCACCTTCATATTTGGCCCATCCCATAACAATTTAATATATCTGCCAGGGTAATCGAATTTAGTAGCATCGGTTGGTCGTGGCCGACGTAAATCAAAACTTCTAATAGCTAAATTACCCATTAAAATACTTTCTGTTAATGGGCCTGCAATGCTAAATGGCGAGCTTAAATTATTGGCTTTATCGCTACCATAACCTGCAATAGCTGCCTCAACCCATTGGGTATAATGACCATTTGCACCATCTGGCACACGAGCAATTGTTTGAGGAATTGATACTTTTTCCATTCTGCTTAATGGTAATAATTTAGGATCGGCACCGTACGTGCTACACATCATTTTACCCTTTGTACCAATAATCAACACAGCATTACCACCGTCACCAAATTTTTCATTTTCTAATAACTCTGCTGGTCTTTCGGGTTGAATACCGCCATCCATCCAATGCATTTGAATATCGGGTTTATGTTTTTTGCCTTTAAACTTTAAAATCACATGCGACGAAGGTGGACATCCATCAGGAAAATACCCGCGTTTAAATTCATCAACATATACAGATCCTACGCTGCACTCAGCTTCTGTGGGGTACCCTAATTCTAAGGTTCTAAAAGCGGGCTCAATTAAATGGCAACCCATATCGCCTAATGCACCGGTACCATAATCCCACCAACCACGCCAATTAAATGGCACTAATTTATCTACGTAATTTTTTTGAGGTGCTGTTCCCAACCATAAATTCCAGTCTAAGGTTGTAGGTATGGCAGCACTTTGTGTAGGCCACGCAATGCCTTGCGGCCAAACGGGTCTATCTGTAAAAATATATACCGTATGTGCATCGCCAATTAAGCCAGCATTGTACCATTCACGCATTTGCCTTACACCATCACCAGATGCACCTTGGTTACCCATTTGTGCCACCACTTTGTATTTGTCTACAGCCTGTGTAAGCATTCTGGCTTCGTAAATATCATGGGATAATGGCTTTTGTACGTATACATGTTTACCCAATTGCATGGCAGCCATTGTTTGAACTGCGTGATTATGATCGGGGGTAGAAACAGATACCGCATCAAAGTTTTTATGCTCTTTATCTAGCATTTCACGGTAATCTTTATAATATTTTGCTTTAGGGAAAGCCGTTCTACTTGCTAATGAACGTTTATCATCTACATCGCACAAAAAAGCAATTTCAGCTTTACCGCTTTTGTAAAAATTAGCTAAATCGCTTTGCCCTTTACCTCCAGCACCAATACCTGCAATTATCAATTTATCGCTTGGTGCAGTAAAACCTTTACCACCCAGTACATGGCGAGGTAAAATGTAAAATCCAGCAAATGCTGTAAGTGAATTTTTTAAAAATTTTCTACGTGAATCTTGTGGAATGATTGGGTTTTTTTCTTTCATATAGTTGGCAATTTTTGGGATGATTAGGCAAGAGGATTATAGAGAAAAACTCCTCAACTGTAAACATTGTCAAATTTAGAGTTAAAAGTTGATGTTGAGTAGTAAAGGTGAATTACGGGATGACGGATTAAAATTTTGGTAGTTATTTAAAATGTATATCCATAACAAAATAGGTATTTAAAGCAAGTTTAAAATTAAATTAAAAGAGTGCAATAGCTAGTCATAGGTTTTTCGTTTTAAAGGTCAACTAAACTAAAAACGAATGTATCCAACAGATGTAACTAATACCCAGTGGCAAATTATCAATATTTTTTTAGACATACCTAACCGAAAGCGAAAAAATAGCTTGCGTACTGTTTGGAATAGGATTATGTGTCTGGTTAAAACAAGTTGTCAATGTAGGATACTCCCGTTAGAAAATTAAAAGTTTAAACAACATCGATATCTCAAAGCACCAATCAATTTATATTTGCCATTTTTAAATAGTATTTAATGGCTGTAGGTGAAACCTTAACCCTTACTTGGAACGCTGCTTTAAAAAGCAAAATTTATAAAATAAAACTGTTAGTTGGGATAACTTTAGTTCTAGTTACACTTGCCTTTTACCCACTTTTCTTCTATTATATCGAGCAGCGAAATGGAGCTGTACTTAACGATTTTTTTTTGCAAAAACTACCATCTAAGAATATGTCCATCCCTGTGTTTTCAATTATTTGGAGCATGACAGGTTTAACTTTATTTAGGGCAATAAATAGTCCAAGAATATCCCTAATTACCACTTGGTGTTTTTTATTAATAATCATTAGTCGTATTATTTCAATTAATCTTTGGCATTTAAACCCACCCCCTAATTTAATCCCTTTGGTTGACCCAATTAGCAATACTTTTTATGGAGGTAAATTTATTACAAAAGATTTATTTTACTCAGGCCACACAGCAACGCAGTTTTTAATGTTTTTGTGTTTAGAAAAAAAGATTGATAAAATACTAACACTAACATCAACTTTTTTAATTGGCATTTTAGTTCTGATTCAGCACGTACACTATACGGTAGATGTGATTACAGCACCTATATTTACTTACTTATCTTTTAGATTAGCGAAATGGTTATTGCACAAATTTTAAAACGCTTCGCCTAACTGAAAATATAATCCACTACCACCGTTTACTGCAACGCCATAGTCTATACGGATATTTAGTTTCTCAGTTTTATTTACGGCAAAACGCAAACCACCACCATAGGTATATTTGAGGTCTGTTAAAGAAAAATCGCCAATAGTTTTACCAACATCGCCTAATCCACCAAAAACAACAGCGCCAAAGCGTTTATAAACAGGCAGCCTTGCCTCCGATTGAAAGACTAATACTTGTTTATCCCGAAATCGGCCTTCGTAATAACCACGCATCCTGTTGCTACCACCCAAAGTTGCAATACTTCTTATTGGTATTTCATCGCCTAAATTACCTGAATAAAAACCCTGAAAAGCCAATACTTTTTTCTTGAAAGAAAAATATTTACGAGCATCAACAACAATATTGCTATAAATAAAATTCGACCCTAAATATTTATCAAAATGGTTAAAATATATTTGAGCGAACGTGCCTTTATCAGGCGAAAAAGCGTTAGCTCTATCATCATAGGTGAAACTAATACCTAAACCAGCAATAAAATACGGGTTTCTACCAGCTATGTTTTGCATATCAAACAACCCGCCATTTTGATAGTTAATTGTCATCAAATTCTGAACTTCTAATAAAGTGCCAATAAAAAATTTATGTCCTAAATTTTTAAGTACATGTAAATTAATATAGAATTGGTTAAAATTGTAAGCTTCCTCAGCACCATCTTGCGTATATTTTCCAATGCCCCAAAATTTATCAGGAAAAGAACTATACGTTATCTGTTCGTTAAAAATGTAACTTTCATTTTTTGCATATTGAGAGCCTGCGAAAGCCGCTATAAATTGTTTTTTTAAAGAATATAAAGCTAATAATTGTAAATTAGACGTACGTGTTGTAGTATCAGCTTTGGCTAAATGAAATGTACTAGAAGCAGCAGCACCAAAGCCCCAACTAGTTTCTATGGATCTTGAGATAATAGGAAAAATAATGGTTTTCTTCTTTTTATCAAGCTTTAAGCTATCAGTTTGAGCATTAATAATAACTGGTAATAAAATAATAATAGCAAATGCAACGTTCTTATAATTTTTCATTCTACTTTTTAAAATATTAAGTGCAAATTACACTTCTAAAACTTTACGCTGGTTTTAAAAGCACATTAATTTGTTTATAATTACTTTTTTTATTTAAACTTAACTTTACAATTTTGTAATAATTATTTAACATTGCGTAGATTAATAGAGAATAGGCATGATAATGAAAAAATGGGAATCTGATTTTTACTTGGGCGATGCATTAACACAAGACCAACTTAGCTTTTTTGAAGAGCATGGTGTTATTGTGTTTCGCAATTTTCTTAGCCAAGAAAAAGTGCAACAATATATTAGTGAAGTACATAGAATTGAAAACGAATGGATATCCGAGGGCAAGGAAAAAGTTAATGGTATTCCCTTAAAATTTGGCAAAGATGAACATGGCAATAAAACAATTCAACGTTTATGCTTCTCATCCCTACACAGCGCAGCTTTGCACGATTTATTGAGTGAACCTAGGCTTCAAAATTTAATTGATTTGTTAGGCTCATACGACGGCAGGATTGCAGAGAATGAAAAGGATGGTTTGGTGATAAATAATTACATCAACACACCTAATAGCACTTTTACGCAAATGGGTTGGCATACTGATAGTCCAAGAGATTTATTTTTAGGGCAAAAAATAATGCCCATGCTGAATGTTGGTTTGCACTTAGATACTTGCTTGTTTGAAAATGGAGGTTTAAGAGTTATTCCTGGTACACAAAATCAAAATATTATTAAATTATTATTTGGTAAAAAATACTTTATTGATAATAATGATGATAGTAAAGAAGTTGGTTTTGATATTAATGCAGGCGATTTAACGGTGCATGATGGCAGGCTCTGGCACAGAGTTAAGCAATCTCCTCTTTTTGGTGAAGCAAGCCGCCGTAGGGTGATGTATGTGCCAATTATTACTGGCAAATACAAACCTAAAAACGAGAATAGTAAAACTCCATTTTACCACAAGTTTACAGGTAAGGTGCACCATTAAAATATTTCAAAAAAAGGCCAACAAAAAATGTTGGCCTTTTTTTGAGGCCTTAATCACATTCAAGTCATTAAATCATTATTATGGGTTACGCATTAATTACAGGTGCTAGTAAAGGCATTGGCAGGGCTATTGCACACAATTTGGCCAATAGAAAAATTGACGTTTTATTGGTTGCAAGAAGCACCAATTTATTAAAAGAATTAGCAGAAGAACTTTCTATCAATTATCAAATAAAAGCCCATTATTTGGCGCTTGATTTATCAGTAAAAGACGCATCTACCGAAATTTTTAACTGGCTAACCGACAATAATTTTACAGTAAATATTCTGATAAATAATGCTGGTTATGGCCTAAGTGGCAATTTTGAAAAATACACCGCACAACAACATTTAGATATGATGCAGGTAAATATGAATATGCCAGTGCAATTAACACATTTGCTATTGCCACAATTAAAACAACAACAGGCCGCATACATTATGAATATTGCCAGTGCAGCCGCTTACCAAGCTGTGCCGGGCTTGAGTTTATATGCTGCCAGCAAAGCATTTTTATTAAGGTTTAGCAGAGGCTTAAATTTTGAACTGAAAAATACAAGTGTATCCATTACTGTGGTATGCCCTGGTGCTACCGATACCGATTTCCCCAACCGTGCAGAAGTAACTAGCCTAAAAGCCAAACAATTAGCCGCTAAATTTAATATGCAACCAAATGATGTGGCAGCTTTAGCCGTTGATGGCATGTTTGCTAAAAAAACAGAAGTGGTTACTGGTTTCATTAACAAACTTGGAGTATTTGTAACTTGGTTACTACCAAAATCTTTATTAGAAAAAGGTGCTGCTGGAATTTACAACGTATAAATCAATTTGCAATTTGGTTTTTAGCAATTAGCATCTATATTTGCAATTCAAAAAAGGAATGGCTGCGTAGCTCAACTGAATAGAGTACCTCACTACGGATGAGGGGGTTTTAGGTTTGAATCCTAACGCGGTCACAAATTAAAAGTATAAAGCCTTGTAAATCAATTGATTACAAGGCTTTTTTATTTTCGGGGTAAACATAGGGTAAACAATTTAAAATGCCTTTGTAAAAGCATATAACCCTTTGCCTGACTGGATTGCAGCGAAATTTAAGCCTTGATATTTTGCAAGCTGGCTGCAATAGTATTCTTGCATGGGTTTTGCAAAGCCTTCTTTTATAAGAAGTTCATTTAAACAACTACCATCTGGTAGAATGATATACCCTAATTGGCGTTTATAGTAGTCAAAATTCAAGCCTATTTCAGTAATCAATGTAATACTAGTATTTGGTGGTGCTGTGCTTATAACAAACTCTGTAGCCATTTTTCCAAGTTGTATTAAAAATGAACCTGCTAACCTTGCTTTTTTTTCATCTTCAATTAATTTCCTGTTTCGTTTGTTTTCGGGTGCATCAAGACCGTATAAACGAATTTCTTTTTCCTTTTTTGTAAAGGCATTTTGTACAATCAAACTATCACCATCCAAAACCTGTACGATTTTTAAATGCGTTTCTATTGTATGCGGTGCGATAGCATCAAATTGCATTGCTTTACTTATTGATTATCAATTACTTATGATAAATGTAGTTATAAATTTGTATTGTATAAATTTTCATTTACAAACAACAAAAAAATTATAATTATGGCTAGGCAAACGGGTTTAGTAAAGTATAGCGGCACAATGGGTGGTGTACGCCATTTCAAAATTAAAGGCTTAGAAGGCGACTTTGCAGGTATGGCAGGTGGTCCAACTTCTGAACAGATTTATAATGACCCTGCATTTATCAGAACGAGAGAAAATATGAGTGAGTTTGGTGGTTCTGCTGCTGCAAAATCTGTTAGGGTTGCATTATCGCAAATCATCAAACAATTTTCTGACCCAAGATTGACTGGCCGTTTAACGGCTATCATGAAACAAATTAATCTTGAAGACCAATCAGAAGCAAGGGGTAAAAGAGCAATTGAGATTTCCTCACAAAAGCAATATTTAGCAGGTTTAGAATTTGATGCCAACTTAAGTTTATCGGGCTTATTTAATGCACCATACACATTAACAAATAGTACAAGCCGTGATAGTGCAACATTAACTATACCAGCTTTTAACCCAACAAGCCTTGTTAATGCTCCAGCAGGTGCTACACATTTTCGTTTGGTAAACGCTATTGCAGTTGCTTCCGATTGGGTTTATAATGACAATACTAGTAAATATGAACCTAGCGACCCAGATTTGAATGAGCTTTCAGATGTGAAGTATTCGGGTTATCTTGATTTAAACGCTTTAACAACTGCACTAACAGTAACTGCAACATTTCCAGGAACGCCAATAATGACCGCAACTGTAAGCGTTTTAAGCTGCATCGGTATTGAATTTTACCAACAAGTAGGTACAAATTATTATTTGTTCGCCTCTGGTAATGCATTAAGAGTTGATGAGGTTTTCTAAATAATTTCCACTGCGTAAAAAGCCCTTACCTCACTGGTGGGGCTTTTTTATTGCCCCAATCTCTCGTTATATACCCTGCAATTATATATAAATATTATAGCAATCATCGCTAAATTTCACTGCAATTCCTTGCTTTGCTTTGCATTTATTTTCAAAAATGGGGCAATCATATACGGCTCATATTGGGGGAATGATGGAAACAAATAGCCATTTTATAGAGCCATTGCAAGCTGCTAGATAGATATATAAAGGCATTATTTGAATGGTAGCGGTAGCTACCTTTTTAAATGGCTGTATAGCATGGTCTTTTTTAAATCACTTATTAAAGCTAACGATTGTTTTATCTGCTTTTCTTTTTGTTCTAATAGCTTGATTTTATTGATGGTGCTATTGTATGCTTGCTGCTGCTGGCTTACGTGCAATGCTTGAATAGCCACTTCTTTTTTAAACTCGCCAATGCGGATAAAAGGAATAACAGAACCAGTAAGGAATTGATGAAAATATTTAGACTTCCAAAGACCAAAAAGCAGCCAGAAATAAAAGTCTTTTTGTTCTTGATTTTGGCAGATGCAAACAAAGGAATTTGGGCAAGGTTTTTCTAGCGGCTTGCCGCTGTTTAAACCCTTTGACAAAATGTAAAATTCAAACTCTAAATGGGTGTTTTTGCAATTGAATGTTTGAAACTTAGGGACTTGCATAGTATGAGCATTTAATGATTGCTCCGCTACGCTTCGCACACACACAACTGAAAAGAAAAAAGAAAAAAAAGGATAAAAAAAAAAGAAAAAAGAAAGCCATTGAATTAGTAGGCGTGGGTATTAAAAACAAACAGGATGCGGAATAAATGATGGCTTTGTGCGTAGGGTTTGTGTTTATGCCGAACTGGTTTGTTTTTTATAAGCGTGGGCTTGTGGTAGCCAACTAGCTTTGCTGCATTTTTTGTTTTTGTGCAGCAGCAGGGCTTTTCTTATTTTTTGCGTTTTAGATATTGCCAGACTTGGCAAGGATTGCCTTTTGATTGCTTTTTACGGCTTTACAATTTTTAGAGAGCATAGCGACTTCTACTTCGGTGATGCGAGTGCCAGGATAATGTAATTCGGCTTGTTTTTCAATGATATGCTGAACCCTATCTATATCGGCAATTTCAATATAACGGATGCCAGAAATAGGGTTACGCTGACTTTTGAGAAATATATTGATACGATAATAAGGCAATACTAAGTATTTTAGTAAAATTAGGTACAAAAGACATTTGAGCGTAGCGAAATGAACGAAAAATTTTCAACACTACTTTACGGGCTGATGGGGGGAATATTTCGCAGCGAAAAAGAAAGCATATAAAATCAATTGTGCTGTGGGTAAAGGCAAGGGCAACGACTGAACAGAATGGAACAATGGCAGTTGGGGGCTTGGTATGGTATGAGCAAGCCTTATTGTGTATGGGTTTTGTGTAAGGCAAAAAGGGCTGCCATGACTGACAAAGCCTGTGTGCAGGTTTGTGTAATGAAGTGAGGGAATTGCT
>JAYVNQ010000002.1:0-7940 GCA_043758365.1 Chitinophagales bacterium | reverse complement strand
TCAAAGCACTATGAAAGACTAAATGAAACAAGTGTCGCAATGGTGCATTTATCAGCTATAAGGATTATGCTGAACCGTTTTTAAACAGCTTCTAAGTGGTGGGTATAATTGATAATTTTTATTAAATTAAGTACCTCTGTGTGCTTCGCCTTCTTTGTTTCTTTGTGAGAAACTAACACTTATCTTTATCACCTTTAAAAAAGCAACTATATGAGTCAATTTTCAGATTACAATTTCAGTGGAAAGAAAGTATTATTACGTGTAGATTTTAATGTGCCTTTAGATAAGCAAACCCTTGCTATTACTGATGATACAAGGATGACGGCGGCTATTCCAACCATCAAAAAAATACTTTCCGATGGCGGTAGTGTAATAGTAATGAGCCATTTAGGACGACCAAAAGGTGGTCCTGAAGATAAATATTCACTAAGGCATATTGTATCGCATTTGAGCGATTTGTTGGATGAAAAAGATGTTCAATTTGCCGATGATTGCATTGGTGAGGATGCCATTGAATTTGCCGCTGACTTGCAACCGGGCGATGTGTTATTACTCGAGAATTTGCGTTTTTATCCTGAAGAAGAAGCTGGTGATGAAGCCTTTGCTGAAAAATTAAGCAGGCTAGGCGATGTGTATGTGAACGATGCTTTTGGCACAGCCCATAGAGCACACGCAAGTACGGCCATCATTGCAAAATATTTTAATAAAGACCATAAAATGTTTGGTTTATTAATGAATAGTGAAGTGGCAAGTGCCGAAAAAGTAATGCACCAAAGCGAAAAACCATTTACTGCAATCATAGGTGGGGCAAAGGTTTCAGACAAAATATTGATTATAGAAAACCTATTGGAACGTGCAACCGACATTATTATTGGTGGTGGGATGGCTTATACTTTTATGAAAGCTGCTGGTGGTAAAATTGGTAATAGTTTATGTGAAGATGATCGATTGGATATGGTAAACGGGCTACTTAAAAAAGCTGAAGAAAAAGGTGTTTGTATTCATTTGCCAAGCGACAGTATTGTTGCTGATAAGTTTGCTGCCGATGCTAACGATTCAGCCGCACCAAGTAACGCCATACCAGATGGTTGGATGGGTTTAGATATTGGACCAAGTGCCATAGAGCAATTCACAAATGTTATAAAACGTTCAAAAACTATTTTATGGAATGGTCCAATGGGTGTTTTTGAAATGGCGAAGTTTCAACATGGCACAAAAGCCATTGCAACTGCCATTGCAGCAGCAACTTCGAACGGTGCTTTTAGTTTAGTTGGTGGTGGCGATAGTGTTGCGGCAGTAAACCAGTTTGGCTTTGCCGATAAGGTAAGTTATATCAGTACGGGTGGGGGTGCTTTATTGGAATATTTTGAGGGTAAAGAACTGCCAGGCATTGCCGCGATAAAAGCTTAGGAAAAATAATACCTAACGAAATCCCATGAAGGACACTACTTTATGGGATTTTACTTTTGAATAACGGCTTTTGAAAAACAACTTTTATTTTGGTATTATTTTAGTATGCCACAATGAAAAAAGATATATAGATGACGATTCAGGATATAATTTCCTATTTTACAGTTATAATGTCTATAACGATGATTGCTATTTTCCTATATAAAAGAAAAGCATCTAAACCGTAATTTAAATGCCTTTCGTTTTGTTGTTATGTGTTTAATTATTCTTCTGTCGCAGGTGGTAAAGGATTTCTGCGAGTTGGTATCACTGTTTGTTCATCATCGCTTAAATATACCCAAAAATCGTACAAGTCAAAAATATCGCCTGGCACTTTGATACCCCCTTCTTCATTTGGCCTATCATAACTACCCAAAAGGTTGCCATTATATTTTATTTCAGACAGTTTTTCGGTATGGGTCATTGTTTTAAAATGTTCAATAGTCATATTTTGTAGGTTATAATTTGGCTGTAAAAATATATAAAATAGCTGCTAAAAAAACAAGGTATTGTATTTGCTTTTCAACAAATTATACTACCAGTTATATTAACTAATTATGAAATTTGTTTTTTGTTGTTTAATAGTCATGTTTGCTAATACTGCTTTGGCACAAAGTCATGTAAAAATTGTTACTGTTAAAAATGGGAATACCTCTGTTTTGTATGCCGAAAATAATGAAGTGTGTACAGTATCACTATTGCTAAAACTTGAGTTGCGAAATATGATTAGTAGTAGTGGTACAGACAAAATTTACATCATTCCCAAAAAAACAAAAGGCTTTAGACTTACCGAATTGAAGCCTATAAAAAGGGACGGATTTGGATATAGCCTTCATTTCACAAACGTATTTGGCGATGTGAACCAGCAAAACAGTGATGATGAGTATGATTACAATTTGCCCTACCAAAAAGGCTCGCAATTTACAATTGAGCAAGGTTATAATGGTAGGTTCTCTCATCAAAACGAAAATGCATTAGACTTTAATATGCCCATTGGCACAGATATTTTAGCTGCAAGGGAAGGTATGGTTGTGGATGTTGTTGATAGTTTTATTGGTGCTTGCTTAGATGTTGTATGTAAGAAAAAAGCCAACTACGTTTTAATTGCCCATTCAGATGGCACGTTCGCCAATTATGCTCATATACAATATCATGGTGCTAAAGTTGCAGTTGGTGATGTGATCAATAAAGGTGATTTGATTGCTGTTAGTGGTAACACGGGTTATACAAAAGGGCCACATTTACACTTTGTGGTATTTTTTCCCCACATTGATGGTAGAGAAACATTGGCTACTAAATTTAAGATAGCAAATGGGAATAATTTAGTTTATTTACAAGAAGGCAAAAGTTATAAAAGAAAATACAACTAAAACTTTTGGCACGGTTATTTCGTTACTTCTAATAATTAGATAAACAATCAAAAATTGAAAAAAATGAAAAATTTGACGCTTGCATTAATTATAGCCACTGCATTTGCAGCTTGTGGTGGTAAACAAAATACAGATACAGTACCTGTAGTAATGGTAGATACAGCTGCTATTCAACGAAATGCAGTAGTTGCAGAACAAGCCCGTATGAAAACTGAAGAGGCACGTTTAAAAGCGGAAAAAGATAGCTTAAAACTCGTTGCACAAAAAGAAGTAAGACAGGAGCGTGTTGTGACACACAGAACAACTCATACACATTCGAGTAATGTTGGTAGCAGTGAAACACCTACAAGTTCAGGATCAACAACTGTTACTGAAGAAAATAAGAAGAAAGGTTGGAGTAAAGCAGCAACAGACGCAGCTATTGGAGCTGGTGCTGGTGGTTTAGCAGGTGCAGTAATTGACCACGGTAAAGGTAGAGGTGCTATAATTGGTGCAGCAGTTGGTGCTGGCGCAGGTTACATAATTGGTAGAAAAGCAGATGTAAAATCTGGTAGAGTTGTTAAAAAAACAACAACAACAGAAACTACTACTACCCCTTAGTATTTAATAAAATTTATTCATACAAAAAATTGCCCACAAATATTTGTGGGCAATTTTTGTATAAATTCTAAAAGGTTATGCTTTCTTCTTAGCATCCTTATTTACCTTATAACGCATATCTGGTGTGCCATCTTTTTTTAATGGCCCAGCAGGTGTTTTATTTTCTTTAAAGCGTTTATCTGGTGTGCCGTCTGCTTTCATTTTTGTAGATGCCGGCGTTGCGGGTACTGCTGGTTTTGCAGGTACTGCTGGCGTTGCAGCTTTAAAGCGCTTGTCAGGTGTGCCGTCTGCTTTCATTTTAGATACAGGGGCTGGTGTTGATGCGGGTTTTAAAGCTGCCATTTCTTTCTTGGCAGGTGCTGCTGGTTTAGCTTTTTCAGCTTTTTTTGGTTGGGCAAATGTAGTTGTTGCAAATATGGCAACACCAAGCATTAGGGAAAACATTTTTTTCATTGTATTTATTTTAGAGAACTAATGTAATGCTTTATATCATAAGTGAAATATTGAAGCCATCACTTTTAGTATTATTTCATGAAAATTAGTATATAGAAGTAATCATTTAATCAGCAGTTTAAAACGCTTCGCCATGTGTAGCTCCAATTAATTTATTGGCTAACCATTTATTTCTATTCATGAATTTTAAAAAAAGATAGGTTGAAAAATTACCACCAAACAAGCATTGCGCAGCCCTACCAACAAGTAAGCGAGTAGCAAATTTTTGCTTCCAATTGTTGACAAAATTCGCCTCCATATCTGCCCTTGAAATCTCTTCTTTTAAGTAAGCATCTATTTCAGTAAAAGCCAATTTGCTTGCATGTAAGGCCATACTCATACCGTTGCCACAAAGTGGAGTGATTAGCCCAGCGGTATCGCCAACCATAAGCATATGATTTTCTACTTGAGCCTTTTTGCTAAAGCTAATTTGAGAAATGGCAAGTGGTTCTTGGTACAAAAAATCAGCATTAGCAAATATGTCCTTTAGCTTTGGATTTTTGTGTAAAATGTCGGCTTCCATTTGCTTGATAGAACCTCTATTAGCTTTTAAATTATCTGCAGTGGTAAGATAGCACAAGCAATATTTGTCATCCTCAATTTTAGAAATACCGCAATAGCCATCCTTAAAATTATGTAGTGTTATTAAGTTTTTTGGATAGTTGTATCGGATATGGTATTTGATGCCAACGAAGTTTTGAAGCACTCCTTTTTGTTGATAAATGAAAGGTCGTTTCAACTTCACATCCATATTACTACGCTTGCCAAAGCTGCCCACAGCAATTGTTGCAGCATGTTGTTGCTGATTAGTAGCAATAGTAAATTGGTTGTTATTAAACTCCACATCAAGTACTTTGGTATTGGTAAAAACATGCACACCAACTTGCAAGGCAATATTGTATAATTGATTATCGAGACTAAATCTGCTAATGCCGAAACCTCCCAAGGGTAGTTTAAAATTGTACAAATTACCATAGCTATCTGTAATATTCAATTGAGTAATAATTGGCAATTGTAAACCGCTAATTGAGATGCCCAAGCTCTCTAAAAAAGGTTGGCTTTCAAGGCTAATATATTCACCACATACCTTGTGAAATGGATAGCTTTCTTTTTCGTACAAAGCAGTAATAAAGCCAGCTTTGGCACATTGTATAGCTAACGTTAGCCCTGCTAAGCCACCACCAATAATGGCCACATCGTATTTGATTATTTGCTGCATTATTTTTTATAAATGATAAGAAAACGAAATGCCCATTGCCATGACATATCGTAGCTACTAATGTTGGATTTTCGCAATAAATTTATCCATTCATTTTTAGTAAAACCTCTTGCCACACTTAGCGGGGCATCGTTTTTTACAAGGTAAGATTTTGAAAAAATTTGCGTTAATATTTTAATAGAGTAATAAGCCAAATAATGTCTTTGTAAATCGTTTATAAAAAAGCCTGTACTGGCATTTTCTCGCATCCATTGTAGTTGAAAAACCAAATGTTCGTTTGTAAAATGATGGCAAAATAAACTTGAGAAAATGATATCAGGTTTTATTGTAAATGTAGCTAGTTGATAATCACAGGTAAGCCAAGTGGTATTATGCTGTAAAGAGGTTCTTGTTCTCGCAAAGTCAATGCAGGATTGCTTTATATCAATACCAGTAAAGCGTACTTTAATTTTTTTTTGTTGACAATATTTATTTATGGCTATTAAATTATCGCCGCCACCACAACCAATTTCACAGATATATATTTCCTTTAAATTTCCTATTAATTTAACTACTCCTTTTACGGTTATTGCATGACCACCAAGCAGGGTATTAATAGTGTTCAATTCCTGCATGTTCAGCTCAATATCTGCAAATGGAATAGCATCAGCATCTAGCAGTTCTGCTTGGTATGAGCGGTATTGTAAGCTCATGCTTTGGTAGCAGTAAAAGTTTCCATGGTTAAGCCTGGGCCAAATGCTACCCCAAAAATATTGGCACCTTTTTCAATATTGCTATCCATCATTTCTTTGAGCACAAATAAAATGGTTGGGCTACTCATATTGCCATAGTTACTTAACACGTTTCTTGAGGGTTGTAAAGCCTGTTTTTCGAGCTGCAATTGCTTCTCAATCATGTCAACAATTTTTCTGCCTCCTGGGTGAATGCACCAGTGGTTAATATCATTTTTAGTGAGATTATTTTGTTGTAATGCTCCATCTACCAAGGTATCAATATCATGCTCAATTAGCTGCGGTATATAGCCACTCAAAGTCATTAAAAAACCTTTGCTGCTTAATTCCCAGGCCATATCTTTTTTGCCCTGATAGGCAATTTTGGAATGGAAGTTTTTAAGCGTTAAAGCCTTGTCAGTTTTGATGCTATTCGATAATAAAACCGCAGCACTACCATCGGCAAATAATAAACTACTGGCAGCATTATCTGGTGTAAATTCTTTTTGAAAATGAAGGGTACATAATTCTGTACAAACCATTACTACATTGGCTTTGGTGACAGTACTGTCACAAATCATTTTTGCTAATTTCATCCCATGGATGGCTGCATAACAACCCATAAAATTTACCGATGTTCTAAAAATATTTGGCGATAAATTCATGGCTTCTGCCACTTGTAAATCTAATCCCGGCGCACTCATCCCAGTACAGCTAACTGTTATTAAATGGGTAATTTCTTCAGGGTTAATAATGCCAGCAATACATTTTTCAACCGCTGCAACCGACAGCGGCAATGCCGCTTGTTGGTAACGTTGCATCCTATCGTCAATTGTAGGAAATTCAGCCTCTACATTTTTTGGTATAAAATCCCATTCTTCTCTCGGTAAGCCATAATCTGCTACACAAGAATACCTTGTTTGTATGTGACTTTGATGGTATAGAAATGCCAGCTTACGTTTGTCATCAGTATCCAGTTCATACATATCCTGCATAAAGTGTAAAATACTTTCTTGTTGATGTTTGAAAGCTGGTACTGCCGTAGCTATTGCAATAATATTAGTCAAAGTTTGTTCAATATTAATAAGGTTATAAAAGCCAAATTGGTACAAGTACTAGCCAACCAATTTAGTTGCATAGTATGCTTAAAATCTGCTAAAAAATCATTCCTCCAAACTTGAATTGCCCAACGCATAAAATAAACGATTATAGGAAGAAAAAAGATTTGTAAAATATAAAACGGGAATAGATTGTTTTGCTGTTGAAAATATCGAAATAACAATCCAAATACCACCGAGTACATCAATGCACAAAAAATAAACGTACCCTTTTTACCCAATAACATGCTGATTGTTTTTACCCCATCAGCAGCATCTTGTTTGTGTTGGTACACTTGCGTTATAGGGTAAAAACCCCCAATTAAAAATGCTGATGCAATAAAAGGCAGTAAAGGTATTGTGGCAATAAATCCATCACTTGCACCAATAAAAACCATATAAAATGTAAGCATACCTTGATTTAAAATAACTGTTATATAACCCAATATAGCAAACCGTTTTAGCCTAACGCCACGGTAACTGTAAAGACGAGAGCAAGAGATATAACATACAAAAGCTATACAAAATTTTATAGAAATAATTAGCGATAAAAAAGTACCTAATATATCTAGTATAACGCTAACCCAAAATAATTGTTTAGTAGGCTGCATTGGCTTTTCAATACCGCCAATACTTGCTTCGTCTCTATCCATATAACTGTTATAACCATTGCTAGATGGATATAAAATACCATGTAATAACACAAAAATAAGTAAGCTTTTTTGCCAATTAATATGCGGTACAAATGATAATGCAAACCAATAAATAGGCATTAAAAAATATGAAAATGGCAAACGCAATAACTGTAATGTTGACCGATGTAACATGCTGTAATATACCTAAAGATGAATTAATTTTCTGTTTACTTGCCAGCATTATTTCATACAGGCTTAATAATTTCAGATAAGTAGTCTGTCATAATTAACTTATAAAATACCCAAACATTTTAGTATATAAATTCAGTGTATTTGGTGATTTCTGCGGTCAGAATTAGTATAAGATA
>JAYVNQ010000001.1:0-2534 GCA_043758365.1 Chitinophagales bacterium | reverse complement strand
TTCTTTCTACTAAGGGTTTTGTACGATAATCTTCAAAATTGTATTCCAATAAATCGTATGCAAAAAAACTGATTGGAACCTCTTGTAATTGTTTTTTGGTAATATTTTTTCTGCCTATTCTTGTTTGTAATAAGCTAAAAGGCAATGGTAGTAGGTTTTTAGTGGGAATAATTTCTCCATCAAGCACAGTGCCATCAGGCAAAAGATCTTTTAAAATTTCATATTCTGGAAACTTATCTGTTATCAATTCTTCCCCACGGCTCCATACAAATAGTTCGTTGTTGCGCTTAATTATTTGCCCACGTATGCCATCCCATTTCCATTCTGCTTGCCACTCGTGTATATTGCCTAAAGTAGTAGGTTCATCTTCTAATGCATACGCTAAATAAAAAGGGTAGGGCTTGCTAAAGTCTTTACCAGCATGGGTTTTACTTAATAAATCGGTAAAAGAAGTTGTTGCAGCATCCCAATTGCCACTAATTAAATGCGCAATTGTAGATGCTTCAATTTGGGTGGTTTTTGCTAACGCGTTAACGATCATTTTTTGTGATACACCAATACGAAAACCACCAGTAATCAACTTGTTAAAAACAAAACGCTCGTCTTGGTTTAGTTGCATCCAAGTAGTTATTATAAAATCTTTTTTTGTTGCTTCATCTGCTTTTCCTAATCGTATAAATTCTTCTAAGTAATGCGATAAAGTGAATTCACTTTGCAACCCTCCTTTAGGGTCTGGGGATTTTGGAGGTAATAGCAACGCAATCGTTTCGCCTAAATCTCCAACTGTATGATAACATTCTTCAAACAACCATAATGGCAAATCAATCAATTCTGCACACCATAATTGTAGGGTTGTAGCGTTAATAATACGTTTTGGCCTGCGACCGCTAAAAATGGCAATTACCCAAACCTTATCCTTCTCATCTGCTATTAAAAAATAGTTTTGTAAAGCATTTAATTTTTCTGTGTTTTTTGTAGATGTGCCTAAAGTATGCACCAGCTTAGCAAACAAATAGAAGCCGCCACCAATGTTACCCCCAATCTCTAAAGGGGAGTTTTGAAATTGGGTGTTATTATCAATAATTTCCTTTGTCATGTTATTATTTTTATACTTCTTTGATGGCTTGGGCTATTATTTTTCTTTAGGGTTAAGGGCTTTATTTGATATATCTTTTTCCATTGTGCTATTAACCTTTATACATTGTATTTTATTCTTCCTCACTATCATCTTTTGGACGATTTTGATGTAAGGGTGCAGCTTCAATTCCAATCTCGTTTAAATATCTACTAAATGTTGCCTCAAAACCATGTGTAACTAATACCTTTTCAGCCTCAGTGGCTTTTACAGCTTGTAATAGACTAGGCCAATCTGCATGATCACTAAGGCTAAAACCTGCATCTACATTACGTCTTCTCGCATTGCCTCGTACCTGCATCCAACCGCTGCAAACACCTACTTTATATGGTTGAAACTTCTTCATCCAAGGTGTGCCATCAGCACTAGGTGGTGCAATTATGACAGCATTTTTTAGTTCTGCCTTAGTAGTTTCGGGTGTTATTCTTTTTGCTATTGGTAAGTGAATACCAGCATTTAATAAAACTTGCTGCGTGTTCCAAATAGCACCATGCATAAAAATAGTATCTGTAACTTTTGATGCAGCTTGCAATACTCTTTGTGCTTTGCCAAGGCTGTAAGCTATTAAAACAGAACTTATATTTAGTGATTGATTATCTAAAATCCAATCTTGAATATCTTTGTAAATGTCTGCCTGTGGCTTCCATTTATAAATGGGTAAACCAAAAGTACTTTCAGTAATAAATGTGTGACATTTTACTGGTTCAAAAGCACCACTTAAACCATCATCTTCCGTTTTGTAATCTCCACTTACTACCCATACTTCGCCACCATATTCTACCCGTATTTGCGATGAGCCAATAATATGTCCTGCCGGATGTAAAGAGATTTTTACAGCATTGATATAAACTGGCTCGTTCCAACCAATGCTTTCATAATTATTATTGCCTAAACGCAGTTGTAGTATGGGTTTGGTAAGGTGGTGGCATAGATAATATTGGCTACCCCAACGTGCATGATCGCTATGTGCATGTGTAATAATGGCTTTGTCAACTGCACCCCAAGGATCTATATAGAATTGACCTTGTGTGCAATATAAACCATTGGGTGTATAGGTGAGTAAAGTGTCGCCCCTAACTCTTAAAGGAGAATTTCGGGAAATGCTATTACCTTCTAAGTCTATTGTTTCATTCATGGATGATCTTTTTAAACTCCTTTAAGGGCTGGGGGTGTTTTGCTACTCCTACATTTATCGCTACAATATTTTACGTCATCCCAATTTTTTTCCCACTTTTTTCGCCAGGTAAAAGGACGTTTGCACACCACGCAATCTTTTGTTGGAAGATAACTTTTATTTGGGTTGCCTTTTGGCATAATTCAGTTTTAATAAGAAACAAAGGAATGATAGCTTTGTTCTTTGTTGAGATGATTAATAAAAAATTATGCCCAACAGTGTTTA